>NZ_JBQFMI010000009.1:0-121861 GCF_056531755.1 Ruegeria sp. L11 | reverse complement strand
GCATCAACCGCATCGAGCGGGATGGCAAGACCAAGCTGGTCGGCGACGTCGACTATGCCAGCGCTGCCGAACGCGCCGGCGCCATCACCCCGGTCCCCGGCGGCGTCGGCCCCATGACCATCGCCTGCCTGCTGGCCAACACCCTCACCGCCTGCTGCCGCGCAAACAAACTCCCAGAACCAGAAGGCCTGACCGCCTGATAAACACGGGGGCCGGAGGGGATCCGTCGGACCGGTCCCCTTTTTTTGGCAGGCAAGGTTCCAGCCAAACCGCCCCCAGACCGCCCCATGAGAGCATGGGCAAAGCAGCCTGAATGGGTTTGACAGCCGAACAATTCATGATATCCCTGTATTCCCAGTTGGTTACAGGTGAAGACACTATTGTGTCTGAGGCATTCGGGTTGAGCTATGCTAATTCATGCACAAAAGCGGTATGACGTCTAAAATAAGTATAATCCAGAAGGCATTTTCACCGCAGCGTGTGGCAGCGGGTTTGGTCTTTCTTCCTTTACTTGCATATGCGTTTCCACCCTTTCTTGATTCTGACCTGTCATTTGGATTGCGGCTTGTATTCTGGGCCGGGGTAATGCTCCTTGCTCTGACGGTGACCGGGCTGGTCCGAAAGCTGATGCAGAAGAATTTTGCACTTCTGAACCTTCTGGCACGGGACCTGACATATGTTGTCTTGACCGTGGCGTTGTTCACGCCTTCTTTGTGGATGCTAGCCTGGGCACTTTACATCCTTGGTGGAAATATGGTGCCAGATACCGAACGGGTTGTCGTGTACGGCGCTTTGTTCGCGACAGGCTTGATGCTTGTTCAGCGTAACGACCTGAATGCCTCGGCCAATACTGAATCCGATTCTGAAAAACCACGCCTTGTCAAACGCTTGCCGCCCAGGTTCAACGGGCAGATCTATCGCCTGACTGTTCGGGATCACAACGTAGATGTTGTCACCTCAGAAGGCACCTTCACGCTTCGGTCGCGTTTCACAGATGCAATCGCCGAGATGGAGCCTGTCCCGGGTCATTGTTCGCACCGTTCGCATTGGGTCACCGACGCATCCATTGCAAGTGTCGAAAGAGAAGGCAGCAAAACCTTTCTGAAACTGGTCAATGGCGATCTGGTTCCGGTCAGCCGGAAATACAAGCCGTTGCTGGAACAGGACGGCCTGATCTGAACCTATTGTGGCATTGGCATCATATGCGGATGCGGACCTGTGAGGATCGCCATCGCCTGCGATCCCATGAGTGCCGACAGCACATGATCCGAACTGCGCAGCCCCCCGGTAAAGGTGCCATATGCCGGAAGTATCAGGCGATGATCGTTCAGCAGAAAGGCGGGGCGTGAAATATGACGTCCCTTGACCCTGATCCGGACTTTTGGATGGTAATGGCCGGAAACTTCTCCTCGCGTGGGATCCTGCGCGATATGACGGAAAACAAGCGGGCCACGGTGCCATTCGAACAGATGGGTTCCACCCATCTCAATAGGACCGGGATCGTGGTTCCCCTCAATCCAGATCCACTGACGTCCGGACTGTAAGGTCGCGATCCTTAGCATTTCTGATTTTGGCAGCGCCCGGGCAGCCTCAAGATCATCGAAGCTGTCGCCCAGACATACAACGGTTTTGGCGTTCGTATGCCCCAGGTCGTCCTTCAGGCGGTCCAGCGTTTCACGGCTGTCATAAGGCGGAAGCGAAGGCCCACCACGCCGCGCCACGCGCTCGGATTTGCCCAGATGCAGGTCCGACACGCACAGCAGGTTCTCGTCTGGCCACCAAAGCGCACCGGAAGGCAAAGCACACAGGCGCTGACCTGCAAAGGGAAACCCAAGTTCGTTCATGATACGTTCTTGGCCTGTTTCAGAGCCCGGCGCAAGCAGATCAAAGCTGATCCAACCCCGCCGCTTGCAGCAGACGCGCGGTTTCTTCCGCCAGAAGCCTTTCTTCGGCACTGCCTTTCACCGGCACTTTGCCAACCTCCAGAAACAGTGGCGCTGACAGGGGCGAGACACGCTCGAGCCGCACCAGATCGATTCTGTCGCCAATTCGGGCCAGCATTGTTTCGATCCGACCGAAATCGACAAGCCCGCGCATGGCTTCTTCGCGGGTGATCTGCATCAATAGGTGATCGGGATCGTATCTAAGCAAGGTGTCATACAGGATGTCCGACGAAAACGTAGCCTGCCGCCCGCTTTTGCGCTGCCCTGCCATGTTGCGTTCGATCAGACCGGCAATGGTGGCCGATGCACGAAACGTGCGCTTCATAACGGCGTTGCCTGCCAGCCAGGTGTCGAGCCCGTCGCGCAGGGCATCGGGTTGAAGCAATGGGCGGGGATCGGTAACCGCGTCCAGACCCCAGATCAACGTGGCATAGTCCGTGGCGACAAACCCCAGCGGGGCCAAACCGGTTTCCTCCATCCGTTTGGTCAGCAGCAGGCCCAGTGTTTGTTGCGCGTTGCGCCCAGCGAATCCGTAGACGCACAGATGTTCACGCCCGTCGCTGGGAAAGCTCTCGATCAGCAGCCGATCACGCTGGGGCAGGCGGGACATCTGGCGCTGCAAATCCAGCCATTCAGACGTATGAGGGGGAAGCTGTGGCCAGCCCTGTTGGGCGAACATGTTCAGGATGCGGTCGCTGAGTTGCGTTGAGGTTGCGAATTTCGTGCCCGAAAAGGTCGCAATCTTTGGCTTTCGGTCAGCACGCCGCGTGACTTCGACCACCATCTCGCGCAGTCCCTCATACCGCACGATTTGCCCGCCGATCAGGAAGGTGTCGCCGGGCGTCAGCGAGGCAGCGAATGCTTCTTCAACCTCACCCAGAGGTTTGCCGCCCCGGTTACGTTTCAGACGAACTTTGAGCGTATCCGTGTCCTGAATAGTGCCTAGATTCATACGAATGCGCGACGCGGCGCGTGGGTCGCGCAACTGCCATTGCCCGTCGGTACGCTGCTGCAACCTTTGCCAGCGATCATAGGCTTGCAGAGCATAGCCGCCGGTGGCGCAGAAATTCAGGCAGGCGTCAAACTCTGCCCGCTTCAGCTGAGCGTAAGGCCCGGCGGATGTCATCTCGGCATATAGATCATCTGCGTTAAACGGCCCGGCGCAGGCGGCAATCAGGATATGCTGGCACAAAACATCGCGCGGGCCGCGACCGCGGGGTTCCCCATCTAATTCATGGGCTTTGGCGGCCTCTAGCGCGGCGACGCATTCGACCACTTCGAAGCGATTGGCAGGCACCAAAAGCGCCTTGGAAGGTGCGTTATAGCGGTGGTTGGCCCGTCCGATCCTTTGCACCAGCCTTTTGACATTCTTTGGCGCGCCGATCTGGATCACCAGATCGACATCCCCCCAATCGATGCCCAGATCCAGCGAACCGGTGCAGACGATGGCGCGTAAGTCCCCCCGAACCATCGCCGCCTCGACCCGCTCGCGCTGTTGTCGGTCCAGACTGCCGTGATGGATACCGATGGGCAGACCGTCATCATTGGCCAGCCAAAGATTGTGAAAGAATATCTCGGCCTGGGCGCGCGTATTGTGAAAGATCAACGTGGTCTTGTGGTGCTTGATCTGCTCCAGCACAGCTGGGATGGCATAAGCCGCGCCACCACCAGACCAGGGTGGCATCTGTGGCGTTTCCAGCATTCGGATATCCGGGTCCGGGCCGGGGTCGGCCTGTACAATCTGGCAGGGATCAGGACGGCGGGCCAGAAAGCGGGCAATCGCAACAGGATCTTCCACTGTCGCCGATAACCCGACGCGGCGCAGATCGGGATTGAGGCGTTGCAGACGTGCCAGCGCCAGCATCAGCTGATCCCCTCGCTTGCTTTCAGCCAGTGCGTGGATTTCATCAACGATGATCCGCTGCACCCCTTCAAACATACGCGGCGCATCCTCGTACGAGGTCAGCAGCGCCAGACTTTCCGGTGTGGTCAGCAGGATGTGGGGCGGATCGACCCTTTGGCGTTTCTTTTGCGTGGCTGAGGTATCACCGGTGCGATCCTCGATCCGAATAGGCAGACCGATCTCATCCACCGGGGTGCGCAGGTTACGTTTGATATCCGCTGCCAGCGCCTTGAGCGGCGAGACATAGATTGTGTGCAATCCATTGTGATCAGCATCCGCAAGTTCAGCCAGCGACGGCAGAAATCCGGCCATGGTCTTGCCGCCACCGGTGGGCGCAATCAACAGTGTCGCCAGGCTGCATGCGCGGTCGAACATCTCTTGCTGATGCGGGTGGATGGACCAGCCTTTGGTGGAAAACCAAGTGGCAATCCGTGCGGGAATCTGCGTCATGAACGCAGACTACCCGCCCCGGAGTGGTAATGGCACGGCGTTATTTGACGATTTTCTCGTCTTTGACGAACATGTTGGCCCAGGCCCGGTCGATCAGTTCCGGGCTCATCTGATAGGGGATGCCTTCGAACTCGCAGATCGAGATCATCTGGTCGATCAGGAAGATCGGTTGATAGTTGGCGTAGATATTGTTGATGGTCGGGTACTTGACCTTCAGCAGATGCACCAGCGCCGCCTCATCCAGCGGCATCCCGCGTTTGCGCGCAACCATGGCGAAAATCTTCAGGAAGTTTTCCTGATTCGGGCCGTCGATCTTGATCTTGAAGAAGATCCGGCGCAGGGCCGCTTGGTCAAAGATCTCGTTCGGGTGGAAGTTGGTCGAGAAAATGACCAGCGTATCAAACGGAACTTCGAATTTCTCACCCGATTGCAGGCCCAGGATATCCTTGTTTTCTTCCAGTGGAACAATCCAGCGGTTGACCAGCGCCTGCGGCGGTTCGGCCTGACGGCCAAGGTCGTCCACGATAAAGATGCCGCCGGTGGATTTCAGCTGAAGCGGTGCCTGATAGGTTCTTGCCGTGGGGTTGTAGACCAGGTCCAGCATACTAAGCGACAGTTCACCGCCGGTGACTACGGTCGGGCGTTCACACTGTACATAGCGTGAGTCGAACCGTTTGCGGCGGCGCAGGCTGTTCGGGTCGTCGGCCTCCTGCTCGATCGCGGTATGCACGATCGGGTCGTAGACTGTGATCACCTGCCCCGCATATTCGATGGCATAGGGTACATAGACATTGTCCCCCAACGCATCGCGAATGCCGTTCGAGATGGACGATTTACCGTTGCCCGGCGGGCCATACATCAGGATCGACCGGCCTGCGCTGACCGCCGGGCCCAGATGATCCAGCAGGCTGTCGGGCAGAACCAGATGGCCCATGGCATTGGTCAACTGGTCGCGCGTGACCTGAATGTTGCGGATCGACTGGCGCTTGACCTGCTCGCGATAGACATCCAGCGGCACGGGCATCGCACCGAAATACTCGGACTGGCTGAGGGCATCCAGTGCGCGGGCCTTGCCGGCATCAGTCAGCTGATATCCCATCTCGTTGCCACTGTTGGCGTTCAGCGTCCCCGTAGCCTCAAGCAATTTTTGTTCGCGCGCGATATCGATCAGTTCCTGCGTGACAGCGCCGGGCAGACAAATGGCTGCTGAAACTTCTGACACTGTGCTCGCATTCTTGCGGAATATGGTCTTTAGCAAAATATCCCGCATCATCACCAGCGGAAGCTTCATTTCACCTAACCCCTTCGGGGCAGGGGGGGCCATAACAGAGGAAGTCTGCATATTCATGCGCGGTGCTCGTTCGTCAAATTGTAACGCCAACTGCCCGAATAAGGGCGACTTGAAGGAAAAGTGACCCAGCTTTGTGGCGGGACAAAGGCAGCGGCAAGGCGCGCTGATGATAGTTTACGAACCGAGAACAGTACCCAGAATCAGATACATGGCCAACGAGCCACCCAGTGCGAAACCCATGGGGAACTGTTTGCCCCGATCCCAGCTTTCCCAATGTGGCGCAATGGTGCGCAACCTTGTGATTTTCGCCAAACGGTGCGTGACCACGGCAGCCAGAATACAGGCGGTCAGAATAAGAAGCACCAGCTTTAGATCGCCAAGCCAGACAAATGGCGCGGACGCGGCAAGAAACTTCGCGTCACCCGCGCCCATTGCTCCTGACGCGTTCAGAAGAATGCCGAAAATCAACACAACAGGGATATGCAGAAGATGCCAGAAGTAGATTGGCATCGACACATTGATCAGCAAAAGATGACCGCTGACCGCACCGGTGGACCAGGGCGGGATGGCAATCAGCCCGACCACGACATAAATCAGCGCCAGGGCAACAACTGCATGGTTCTTGATCCGCATCTCACGCATATCCGTGAAGGCCACGTAAAAGCAGATCGGCAGCACGAAGGGCAGGAACCATGCCGCCGCCGCAGCGGGGATTTGCATGTGTCAGGCCTCTTCAAGCGCACGAAGCGAGCGAACCGCTTCATCGAAATGCTGCGGATGAGTGGCAATAGCCTCGCGGAACAGGTTTTTCGCGGTTTCTACGTCGCCTTGTTTGACTGCGGAAATACCCATCGTATTCAGCAGTAGCGCCCGTTCAACCTGGGTCATCGGCACCACAGGAAGGCTATAGTTGCCCTGCGCTGACCGGGCCAGAACCAGATTGTTCTTGGCAGTGAACAAAGAGCTGTCCTGACGGACTGCGTCGGTAAACAGGCGTTCGGCCTCGGCATACTGGCCACGGGTTAGTTTCGAATACCCCCAATTGTTCATCACGCTGCCCGGGCGGGTGGTCAGCCCAACGGCCGTTTCATAGAAATGATCAGCCCGCTTCCACTCTTTCCGGGAATCCGCGACCACCGCCTCAAGACGGTAGCGTTTGAAGGTTTCGAACGTTGGGGGAACCGAATCCAGAACGGTTTTAGCCTGAGACCAGTCGCCATTTCGCACCAGCGCATCGGCATACTCGACCTTGTCTGCGGCGTTCGTACCCTTCATTGTCGTCACGCGCTTCCACGCTGCTGCCGCTTCGGTGGTGCGTTTTGCGCGTCCCAAGGATATTGCCAATCCGCGCTGAAGGTCGATGCGATCAGGGTTCTTGAGTGTGGCACCGTGGAAATACGTCACCGCCTCATTCGGGTCGGCGGCACTCAACAACACATCGTTCAGGTTGGTTTCGTCAATGACGTTCACTTCCTGAAACGTTCGTTCCACCTTTTCCTCTTCGGTTTCCTTTGCACAGGCCGAAAGGATCAGACCGCTGACAATAACTGCCGGAATCAAGAATTGCTGGCGCATTTTTTGCGTCCTTTACTGCTCTTGCCTCGATTACTGGATTTTGCGTAGCGCGAATTGCCCGTCGCCAAGCTGCTCCAGTGTAAATTCTTGTTGTTCTTGCGGGATATTATTAACAGGATTTTCCATTTTTGCGAGTGCTAAGCGCAGATTGTCGCGGATTGCGTCACTTTCGCCATTGTCCAGCGCGTAAGCCCGTTGAAAGACCTGCGCCGCTTCGGGGTACTCCTGTTTCTCCATCAGCAGAACGCCCAGATTATTCCATGCAACAGGCCAATCCGGATCGCCTTCCACGGCGCGGCGCAGCAATTTCTCAGCCTGCCCTAAACGCCGCAACCCAAGATTGGCCGTACCCAGAGAGGTCAGGACCTGTGTCGTCATACCTTGGTCCAGCGCGGCGCGCGTAAAGGTATCAAGCGCCAGTTCGTATTCACCGGCAGCCATCAGCCGGTTTCCGACCTCGATATTGTCTTCTGCTTGTCCCCTGGGATCAACTCCCGGCGCATCCAGGCCGTTCGGCGACAGGCCTTCTGTGCAAGAAGCCACCATGGTGCAAACCACGGTGGCCTTAAGTATTCGGCGAAACCCGGAAGGGAAGCACCAGAATTCAGCTTTCATAGGGGTTTATCATCCTGCGCGCCCGAAAGTCGAAATGACATTCGCCGACGGGCCGACCAGAATGATCAGCAGTGGCGGAACTGTCAGCATCATTGTGACAAGAGTCATCTTGGTAGGCAACTTGTTCGCAGCCTCTTCGGCGCGCATCACGCGTTTGTCACGCATCTCTGAGGCGTAAACCCGCAATGCCTCGGCAATGGATGTACCGAAAGTCGCCGACTGGATCATCACGGTGACGAATGAGTTCACGTCCTGTACGCCGCAGCGCACTCCGAAATCGCGCAAAACAGTGTCTTTGTCCTTACCGGCTTTCATCTCGTGTGCGACGGTTTCGAATTCCTGAGCAATATCTGGGTAGGAGGATTTCATTTCACCGGACACGCGCACGATGGCCTGGTCCAGTGATTGTCCGGCCTCAACACAGACCAGCATCAGGTCAAGCGTATCTGGAAAGCCTGCGGTAATCGCCTCTTTGCGTGCTTCGACCCGGCGTGTGATCCAGTATTTCGGCGCGAAATAACCGATTGCGGCTGGCACGAATACCCGGATCATCATCTGCTGGCCGGTGAATTCCTGACCGTTTGACAGGACCGTAATCAGCAGAACACCGACAACGATACCAATGATACCCAGCGAAAACTGCGCAAAGTGAAAGAACCGGACCGCATCTTTTGACCGGTATCCCGCCTGACGCAGCTTCAGCTCAACCGCCGAATACTCTTCTTCGTTTTTCGGCTCCAGGAAAGTCGCGAATTTCTCAAGCTGCTCATTGCGGCTGGAGTTACGCAGTTGCTCTTTCTTGCTTTTTTTCGTCGCCCGGGGCGCCGCATTCGACCGCTGAAGCTTTTTCAGAGGATCTTCCGGCTGGCTCATGATCAGTGAGACAGCGACAAGAACCATGATCAGGCCAAGTACACCCACCATGATCAGGGGGCCGAACTCACCCAGGTGTTGGGTCAGCAGGTCATTGATGTTGGTCAGAAATTCCATTGTGCTGCCCTCAGACCTTGATGTTGGTGATGATCTTCATGACGATCAGGTTCAGTGTCAGCAAAATGCCGACAACGAAACACGCAGGGATGAACCAGGGGTGATCCAACACTTCGTCATAATACCCCGGATCCTTGACCAGGATGAAAATCAGACACGCAATTGGGAAGCCAGACAGGAACTTACCTGACCATTGGGCTTCGGCCGTGATCGCCTTGACGCGCCGGAACAGGCGGAACCGCGCGCGGATCACCTGTGCCAATCCAGCCAGAATTTCAGCCAGGTTACCACCGGACTGCTGCTGAATACCCACAGCAACCGCGAGGAACCGAAGATCCTGCATGTCCAGACGTTCGGCCATATCTTTGAGCGCCTCGCCCACATCGCGTCCATAGGCGCATTCATCCGCGATAATACCAAACTCGGTTCCCAGCGGATCCTGAACTTCGTTGGAAACAACCTGAATTGTCGAAACGAAAGGATTACCCACACGAAGCGAACGCACCATCAGCTCAACCGCGTCAGGCAGTTGCTCTTCGATCATGCCCATACGTTTCTTGGCCTTGTGGTTTACCCACGCGTAAACACCGCCAATACCGATGGCGATTGAAATCGCGATGCGCAGCGCCGTATCCGTCGCGGTACCGATGCTCAGACCGACAAACGCCATGGCCGAGACCAGAGCCATGATCATGATCAGCTGACGGGGTGAAAACGCAATGGCGGCTTTTTGAGCCTTGTCAGCAAGCAGCGAATACAGAGGAATGCTCTGTGATTTCATGTGCTGCTGCATTTCCTTGCGCAGCTGCTCCAGAACCTGTTCGCGCCCGGCACCCTTTTCCAGCATGTCCAGACGCCGGTTGACCCGGCTGTTCAGGCTGATAGATTTGCCGAACGCAACCAGATAGATGCCCTCGACCAGGGCAAGAACCCCCACAAAGATGGCGACATAGATGATCGCCTCCATAGGCAATTGCATACCCGGTTCTCCTACATTGTGGTTGGGTCGTAGATGGATGCGGGCAGATCAAACCCCCACAGACGGAAGCGTTCCGAATAGTGGCTGCGCACACCAGTTGCCGTAAAGTGACCGATGATCTTGTTGTCAGGTGTCAGGCCAACACGTTGAAAACGAAAGATTTCTTGCATTGAAATCACGTCACCTTCCATACCGGTAATCTCGGTGATCGAGGTCATGCGGCGCGAACCGTCCTGCAATCGGCTGGCCTGAACGATCAGGTTCACAGCGCTTGCGATCTGGCTGCGGACGGCCTTAATGGGCATTTCGATGCCGGCCATCGCGATCATGTTTTCCAGACGTGAAATCCCGTCACGGGCCGAGTTCGCGTGGATCGTGGTCATCGAACCGTCGTGGCCAGTGTTCATGGCCTGCAACATATCGATCACCTCGGCGCCGCGTGTCTCGCCGACGATGATGCGGTCAGGTCGCATACGCAAGGCGTTCTTCAGACAGTCGCGCGGACTGACCTCACCTTTGCCTTCCACGTTGGGCGGTCGGCTTTCCATCCGGCCCACATGCGTCTGTTGCAGCTGAAGTTCCGCTGTATCCTCGATGGTCAGGATGCGTTCGGCATCGTCGATAAAGCTGGACAGAGCGTTGAGCGTAGTCGTTTTACCGGAACCGGTACCGCCCGACACGATAACGTTCAGTCGGGTCGACACGGCAGCTTGCAAATAGGCAGCCATTTCCTCGGTGAACGCACCAAAATTGACCAGATCATCGATACCCAGCTTGTCTTTTTTGAATTTACGAATCGAAACCAGAGACCCATCAACCGCGATAGGGGGCACCATGGCGTTGAATCGCGATCCATCGGCCAGTCGGGCGTCAACATAGGGGTTGGATTCATCGACTCGACGGCCTACCGCGGACACGATCTTATCGATGATCCGCATCAGGTGCTTTTCATCCTTGAACGTGATGTCGCTGATTTCCAGCTTACCGGCACGTTCCACGAAAATCTGATGCGGTCCGTTGACCAGAATATCGTTGACCGTATCGTCCTGCAGCAGCGTCTCAAGCGGGCCAAGGCCTGTTACTTCGTCATAAAGTTCTTTGTTCAGTTGCGATCGGTCGTCGCGATTCAGAACGATGTTCCTGGTTTCCAGAACTTCGCTGGCGATTGCGCTGATTTCGGCCCGTAGCTCCGCTTCGGCGGCGGTTTCCAAAGCTGCCAGGTTCAGGTTCTCCAGCAACTCGCGGTGCAGTTCGATCTTGATCTCACTCAGCCGCTCTTTGCGTTTTCGATCACGATCTGCCCCGGCAACCTCAGCCGTTTTTTTCTGAGGTTTGCGTACGACGGCCGTTGCAGCGGGGCTGGGGGCAGCTTGTGCGGCAGGTGCCGCCGTTTCGACCGGCTGCGCTGCCGCTTTGACGGGCTGCGCTGCTGGCTGTTTTTTATATCTTGAAAACACGGCGATCCCCCCTTGGGATGATGTTACGCAGCTTCAGCGCTGCTGCTGCCAAGGCTGTGAAGTGATTTGGCGAGCTTCGCGATTTCCCGGCGAAGCGGGTTCTTGGCGGCTGAATTGGCCAGCGGCAAACCATGGTCGCCACTTTGCATGACAGGTTTGCCCCCATCAGGCAGCAGCAGATCAATAGAGATGCCAAGGCTTTCCCCCATACGTTTCACGCGGCTTTTTCCATTCAGGTCGGTGAATTTTGGGGCCCGGTTCAGCGCAAAGCGCAGCTTGTTGAAGGGCAGTTCTTCGGCCTGCAACGCGCGCTTGAGGCGCAGGGCGTTCTGAGCCGAGCGCATATCAAGCTCGATCATTGCAAAATATACATGCGCCGCTTGCAAGACCGTTTCCGACCACAAGACCAGCGTTTTAGGCATATCCACAACCACATAGTCGAAATGCGTGCGCGCCACGTCAATCACGCGCTGGATGTCTTCGGGGGTAATCAGGTCCAATGGCACCATGTCGGATGGTGCAGTCAGAACCTGCAGTTTTTCTTCATAAGTTTGAAGAGCTTGTGAGAAAACCTCGCTGTCCATCGAATCCGTATCCGACAGCATTTCGAACACCGTCTCGCGGCGTGCCAGGTCCAGATAGGTTGAAACCGTGCCGTATTGCAGATCCAGATCGATCAGACAGACAGACGGGGCATCCTTGTCCGAGGCACAGGCCAGTTCCCAGGCCAGGTTTACCGCCAAAGTCGTGGATCCCACGCCACCAGCAAGTCCCTGAACGACGAACAACGCGCCTTCCTTTGATTCGCCATTTGCCAATGGAACAGCTGCGGCTTGCGCCATGACAACCGGATCGGGCTGCTTCATGCGTTCTACCGCTTCCTGCAATTCACCTTCCGGAAGCGGGTAGGGGACAAACTCGTCCGCACCCTTGCGCAGCAGTTGGTGGAGCGAAGCAGGTGTGACGTCCTCGGCGATCAAGACGACCTTGATCTTCTTTTCCTTGGCCCTTGTGATGATTTCACCCATCAATGACAGGTTGTCTTCATCTTCCCCGTCGATTGCCAATGCAACGAATTCAAGCGCTTCGGCTTCTGGTTGGCTAAAAAAGGCCAGCGCTTCGGCAAAGCCCAGGTCGCCCCAGCGCTCGCCCAGAATGGTTTCCATGTCTTCAATCAGAAGGTCGAAATTCTGGACATCCCGGCTTATGGTGCAGGCTAGGATTGCAGAATTTTCGTCTTGCGGCGTTGCGCTGGTCATAAACACTATCCTCGTCGTGAGGGCTCAGCATGTCATATGAACGAATTCCGCCAGATTGATGTGCTGTCGCCCCAATACGGTCAAATTTGGCCGCAGGTCACCCTATTTTTCACAATGTTACTTTGAAGTTGGGCAAGAATTGGGCGCAAAAGAACCAATTGTAGGGAAATGGGCGACGATGTCGCCCATTCTGCTTGTATTATCCACCAATGCCAGCGGCACTAGTTGGCCGTATCTGTTGTTGATACATCTTCGATCACGCTCTTCCACGTCGCACTTTCAACGTATTCGCGATAGATGATGTTGGCGTATTTGCCGTCCAGCAGCTGCGGGTGACGATCAACAAAGCCAGAAACTTCCGTTACCGTCCGGCGGTTGCGGCGATCCCGATTCGGTGTCGCGATCAACGGCTGCGTTTTTCCAAAGGATACAACGGCTTCAAGACGTGAACGAGAGATTCCTTGCCGTTCAAGGAATGCGACTACTGCCTGCGCGCGGCGTAGACCAAGGCTCTTGTTGTAACTGGTTGATCCTACGGCATCTGTGTGTCCGTAAACCCGGAACCTGGCTTCGGGGAACTGTTTGATCCAGTCAGCCTGCTGCAACAGTATGCTTTGCGCTGATGCGTCCAGTTGCGAACTGTTGAAGGCAAAGTTCACTTGGCTGGGCACATCCGCGGCAAATCTGCGCCCAAGAATCTGAGCGTAGGTCAACTCGCCGTTTTGAACCTGGATATTGTTCAATGTCGCGTTTCCAAAGGTTCCGGCATCGATCTCATATCCGACCTCGCGCGTACATGCGGCAACGGCGACCGTAAGACCCAGTGTGATGATCCACTTCTGCATTGGTCCTATCCTCCTGATCAATCTAGGACGTAGCCGTACGAGCTGCCAAAATTCTGTTTGGCAACTTCGGATGCTCCGCCGGCTCCGGGACGCTGTGTACGAGCAACCCGACCATTCGCGAACAGGTCAAATTCGCTGGGTGGTTTGACACGATCGGTGGGAAGGGCTAGCGCCTCGCCACGCGTCGGCGTCACCAGATGCGCCGTTATGATGACGACAAGTTCACTTTGTTCGCGCTGATAGTCAGCGCTGCGGAACAAGGCCCCCAGAACCGGCACATCTCCCAGCCACGGCACTTGGTTGACCTGGTCAACAAAGTTGTCCTGAAGCAGCCCTGCGATGGCAAAGCTTTCCCCGTCGCGCAACTCTACAGTGGTCTTGGCTTCCCGCACGATAAAGCTGGGAACGGTGTCTCCATTGATCGTGAAGTTCGTGCTGGTGTCGATGCTCGAAACCGAGGTGCCCATTTCCAGATTGATCAGGTCGCCGTCCACAACCCGCGGGATGAAGTTCATATTCACACCGAAGGCTTTGTACTCGATTGCCACGACACCGTCGTCTTGCGGCACTGGAATCGGAACCTCACCGCCAGCCAGGAACGTTGCTTCCTGTCCGGACAGGGCCGAAAGGTTTGGTTCGGCAAGGTTGCGAACAAGGCCCTTCGACTCGAGGGCTTGCAGCAGCAAGTTGACCTGAGCTGATCCGACCCCGAAGCCAAACAACAACGTACCATTTTCCACGGTGATAGGGGGAACAAGGTTCTGCGGATTGAAGCCACCGAGAAAATCAGTGCCCGCAACTGAAAGTGTTGAAGAAAGCTCTTTTGCGACTGAGCGATTCATCTCGGCAAAGCGTACTTTCAGCATCACTTGCTGCACGCCACCTACAGACATCAGGTTCGATACACGTTCGGGCGCGTAGCGTTCAGCCAATTCAAGTGCGCGGGCCAGTTTGGCGGCGCTTGAAACCGTGCCGGAGAGTACGATGCCATCATTGGCGGTGCGCACTTCAATCTGCTCACTTGGCAGGATCTGACGCAGACGCTCTTTAAATTCGGTTACATCGGGCGAGACCCGGACACGTACGTTGGCAAGCAGATTTCCTGCGCCATCAAACAGTGTTAGCGTGGTCAGGCCAGGGGCCTTGCCCAAAACATAGATTGTGCGATCCGAAAGCGAAGAGATATCTGCAATGCCTGCGTTGGCAATGCTGAGCTCTGCAAACGGTTGTTCGCTTTCCACAACAATCGCGCGATTCATCGGAACTTCCAGCGTTTCCACTGTGCCCTTTTTCACCACGCGAAGGGTTTCAGCCCAGGCGGCATCGCCGACCGGGCTCATAACAAGCGACAACCCCAGCAGGGTTGCGCTGATCCAGGAACGTATTGTCATGTGACCTGCCTCTCCGATCACGCCTCGTTTTTTGGGTCTTATGCCCTATGTGCAAAGAGACTGCGCGAAATCCGAATTTATTGCAATAATCAATGGTTTCTGGAATTTTCCTTATGTGGAGAATTGGCAACAACAACAAGAAAAGAGCCGCATCTGAGATGCGGCTCCGATCTTGTAACACTCTGAATTGGCGTCAATTTGTACAGGGGATAGGCACGTTGACAATCTCTCCACCGCGTCGGATGCGCGTCGTGCAGACCTGTTCAACCTCTTCCTTCGGTTCCGGAGCGGCTGCCGTTATTCCAAGCAGTTTGCGCTGATCCACCTCGATTGCCGACGCAACAGAGTCATCCTGTACCCCAACAAGGGCCAGTGACAGCCGCCCGGTGTTCTGGGCCTGCGCGAGTGCTGCGACCTGTTCCGGCGTGGCTGCGACCGTGACTGTGCGTGCAATCGTTGCGCTTGCGACGTCCGAACCAGCGGTCTGGTCGACGGCGATCAGCTGAACGTTGGTTTCGATCAGTTTGGTGATGCCGCCAGAATTCCCTTCTACCGTCCCGCTTGACCCGGTCCAGTAGATGTCGACATTGTCGCCGGGGCGCAGGAAGCCTGAAACACCAGAGGCCACGTCCACGCTGATCGCAAAGGCGCGCATACCTTTTTCAAGACGAGAGGTCAGCCCGGCCGATTCGCCTGGCCGTGTGATCTTGACCTCCATAATCGCCTCGTCTTTTTCCATGGTCCTCAGAATATAACGCTCATTGGCGCCACTTTCGGGAAACAAGGCAGTGAGATCAGAGAACGTACCTTCGGGAATCGCGTTTTCCGGCCAGTCTACAGCGCGAATGTCTTCTTGCGTCAGGCGTTCACCGTATTTCAGAGGACGATTTGAAACGTAAACAGTTACCGTCGGGATGACATCGACTTTGGCATTGGCCAGCGCTTCTTCTGCCGCTTGTTTCTGCCGTGCCAGTTCGCTTTGATAAGCCGCAATATAGTTGCGCGCCATGTAAACGGCGCCCCCAGCCAGAGCAACGCCGACAATCAGGACAAGTCCGAATACCGCTCGCATACATGCACCTCTTTCTTATTTAGTCGGATACTAAGCGGCCAAAGGGCCACTTTGAAACAGCCCAAGTGTTAAATGTAAATTGTGTCGAAATGTGGGACAAAAATGTCTGCTTGTTAGATTCTGCGTCAGCTTTCGCACAATTCCGCAAAACAACTGCTGTCATCTCCCTGCGGCAGGCCAGACGAAGAACAACGAAACAAACGCCGCGCCCAAAAAGGTCGCCGCGATTATTTGCCCGACACGTTCACCAACAAGCTCAGGAAAGCTGGTGAATGTGAAAACTCGCTGTGGGTCAGTTGGTTCCCGCTGTTACAAGGCCACCGGGAGCGGTGTTCGAGCCGGTACTGACAACAGAGGAACTCATGGCTTGGTTGATGTTACCGCCGATACCATCAACACTTGATCTGATGACAAGGTAGGTCGCGCTTGACAGACCGATGAGCACTGCGGTCAAAACCACCCAGTCAACGGTCACCGCTCCTGCTTCGTCCGATTTGAACCGATTAAGGAACTTTAGCATCTACTTATCTCCAATACGACAATTCAGTGTTTCCTGTAACGTCGCCTAACAGTGGTTCGTTCGGATGGCGGAAATCAGGCCAAAAGTTGATTTCGGTGGAAATATCCAAGATTCCAAACTTTTTAACGGGCTCTTTTGTGCGCAAAGACCTGCAAATTGGGCGTGATCAATTCGGTGACGCTCGCGGCGTGGCGTGCGGGGTAGGACCGTCAAACTCTATTCTTAAAGATATTGAAAGACCTCTGAACGAAAAAAGCCGCGCCTGAATGGCGCGGCTTTAAAATCTTGCTCAAGCAGAAGCTTAGCTGCCGCTGTTGCTGCCTGCAGTTGTGATACCGCCGGTTGCGGTGTTGCTGCCGGTGCTCAGCGATGCGCCGTTCAGGGCCTGGTTCACGTCTGTTGCCAGGCCGGTCGCGCCAGCCGAGATCTGCTGGTATGCAACGGCTGCCAGGCCGATGACTGCTGCGGTCAGAACAACCCAGTCAACTGTTACTGCGCCGTCTTCGTCTTTGCGGAAGTTCTTGATGAACTTGATCATGTTACGTCCCTCCTAAAGGATCAAAAAGAGTTTAACAAACCTCGGCGTTCTTCAGAGCTTTCTCTCTCAGTCCGCTCATGTCCGTCTCGGTATGGATTAATGTTTGCCTGTTGTGCGTGGCAGGAATTGGGCCAAACACAGATTTTTTTTCGCGCGGCTTAACTTTTTAGTCACTAAATGCGTAAACCTTTGCAAATAAAAGGAAAAAAATTTCTTCGATTGGTGCGAAGTGCTCCGCAGCGGTGCAAATATACGCCAAATGAGGCGAAATTGCCCCAATTCGCTTTGTTTTTCTGGCCTTGGGCGAAGATTCGCGGTTCAAATCGCGTAAAAAGAATACATGAGGCAGGCACATGACTCTCCGGAACGCACTTCAATGCGCCGGTGTACTGGCGTTTTTACTATCTGGTGTCGCACCCGGGTCTGCGACCGAGGTTGAGCCGCGCGGAGTTTACAAGCGGATCAAGGCCCCCAAGCCGGGTGAGCGTCCTCGCGTGACCATTCAGATCACGCCCGAGGAACACGCGGCCAAGCCCTCAGCCCCCAGCACAGGGGTGGAGCTGGTGGTTCCAGAAATCATAGCAAGAACCAAAGTGGTTCAGCCCACAGTGCCGGGAATCGGTGCCGCGCCTGACCCGAAAGGGTCGTACAAGGCATTCTGGGACCGCATTTCACCGCATATCGATGAAGGTGGGGCCGGGCGGCTTGATGCTGCGATTAACGCGCTGGCGGCGACGAATGTAAGATCACCCCGGCTGCAATCGCTGCAAAACATAGCAAAAGAACGCGGGATCGAGATTTTGCGGTCAACCGTGGGAACCAATGTGTCGCCAGCGCTGGTGCTGGCCGTCATTTCGGTTGAATCAGCCGGTCGCGCAGATGCCGTCAGTTCGGCCGGCGCGCAGGGGCTTATGCAGTTGATGCCCGCCACAGCTGCCCGCTTTGGTGTTAAGGACAGTCTGCAACCCTCGCAGAACATCGCCGGGGGCGTGAAATACCTCAACTGGCTGATGGAAGAGTTCGGGAATGATCCGATTCTGGTTCTGGCCGGTTACAACGCGGGTGAGGGGGCTGTACGTAAACACAGCGGCGTGCCGCCTTATGCCGAAACCCGGGATTATGTCCCCAAGGTTCTGGCCGCTTTCCAGATCGCGCGGGCTTTGTGCGCGACACCGCCGGATCTGATTTCAGATGGTTGCGTGTTCCAGACCTCAAATTGAAAAAGGCCCGCCTCGATCCGGCGGGCCTTTTCTTTTTTTCAGCCGACGATTGTCGCTTCGGTCGCAGCGCGCATTTCGTCTTCACTGACACCATCTGCCAGTTCGACGATTCTCAATCCGCCCTCGACCACGTCCAGAACGCCCAGATTGGTGATGATGCGATCCACGACACCCTTGCCTGTCAGTGGCAGAGTGCATTCCTTCAGGACCTTGCTTTCACCGTGCTTGTTGGTGTGGTCCATAACCACGATCACGCGCCCAACGCCTGCAACCAGGTCCATGGCGCCGCCCATGCCTTTCACCAGCTTGCCGGGAATCATCCAGTTTGCCAGGTCGCCTTTCTCATCCACTTCCATGGCACCCAGGATCGCAGCAGCGATTTTGCCGCCCCGGATCATCGCAAAGGACGTGGCGCTGTCGAAATAGGCAGTGCGGGACAGCTCGGTGATCGTCTGTTTGCCCGCGTTGATCAGGTCCGGGTCTTCTTCGCCTTCATACGGGAAAGGGCCCATGCCCAGCATACCGTTTTCCGATTGCAGTGTGATGTCCTTGTCGCCGACATAGTTCGCCACCAGCGTCGGAATCCCGATGCCGAGGTTCACATACATGCCGTCGTCCAGTTCCTCTGCCGCGCGTGCGGCCATCTGATTGCGGTCCCAGGGCATTATGCGTCCTCCTTCTTGCGGGTGGTGCGCTGTTCGATGCGCTTTTCGTGATCGCCCTGAATGATGCGATGCACATAGATGCCGGGCAGGTGGATCTTGTCTGGATCCAGTGAGCCGCGCGGAACAATCTCTTCCACTTCGGCCACGCAGATCTTGCCGCAGGTTGCAGCGGGCACATTAAAGTTGCGGGCGGTCTTGCGGAATACCAGATTGCCGGTGTCGTCAGCTTTCCAAGCCTTGACGATGGCCAGATCGGCAAAAATGCCTTCCTCAAGGATATAGGTCTCGCCGTTGAAATCCTTGTGCTCCTTGCCTTCCGCAATCACGGTACCGACGCCCGTCTTGGTGTAGAAACCGGGAATACCGGCACCACCGGCGCGCATTCGTTCGGCCAGTGTTCCTTGAGGGTTGAATTCCAATTCCAGCTCACCGCTCAGATACTGACGCATGAATTCGGCGTTTTCGCCGACATATGAGCTGATCATCTTTTTGACCTGCTTGGTTTGCAACAGGATGCCGATACCGAAATCGTCCACACCGGCATTGTTCGACGCAAAGCTCAGGTCCTTGACGCCCGAATCCCTGATGGCAGCAAGCAACAGTTCGGGAATGCCGCACAGGCCAAACCCGCCTGCGGCAATCAGCATGCCATCCGTCAGCACCCCATCGAGTGCCTCGGCGGCATTGGCATAGACTTTCTTCATGGAAAACTCCCCCAATGACATGGTGATGGGCAGTTTTTGCCGCCACGTCATGGGGAAGTCAATGAAACCAGAAGGTTCAGGTATTTCTACGGTAGTTCAGCTGACAATAGTGTCAGTCTGCGATCAGGATCCCGCAGGCGATGCGCCCACCTGCACCGCCAATGGGCTGGCTAATGTGATCGTCGCCAGCTTCGTGGATGATGAAAGTTGATCCGTCCCCATCCAGCAATACATCTCCATCACCTTCAAGCGAAACAAGGTTTGTAAAGGCCTCCATCTCGCCCACGCCATCCTGTCCCACATATAGATTGGGCAGATCGCCGGGCTCGGGGCCTTCAGGGTTCAGCAGCCCATGTGCGCCTTCAACTTTGCCAACATGGCCTTGGGCCGTCTTGAACCCTTCGCCGGCCTCGCAGACACCATGGCTGTGCAGGTGCAACCCATGTTTTCCCGGCGGCAGGTCTGTGACGCGCACGTGCAGCAGAACACCATTGGGCCCTTGCGTCGCCTTCGCCTGACCAATGACGTCGCCTTGCGCGTTGATGATTTCGGCTGTGGCGGACTTGACGTGATGCGCGGCATGGCCCTGCGTGGCAGCCGCAACGCTTATCGCCGCAACAAGAATGGCGGTTCTGAACATGTCTCAACTCCTTTACTGAACAACGCAATCCTGTATCGCGTCAGTCCATAAACACGCGGGCCGGTTCCTTTATTCAGAAACCGGCCCGCGTGTTTGGTGACATGTCCCGGTCAAAAGTCCGGTTTATTCAGCCGCTTTCTTTGCTGTCTTCTTGGCGGCAGCCTTCTTTTTGGGTGCAGCCTTTTTCTTGGTGCCCTTCTTGGATGCGCGCTCATTGACCAGTTCGATGGCCATTTCCTGCGTCACGTCTTCGGGCTTGATGTCTTTTGGGATTGTCGCGTTGACCTTTTCCCATTTTACATATGGCCCGTACCGTCCGTCCAGAACCTGCATCGCGCCGCCGTCGGGATGCTCGCCCAGGTCTTTCAAGGGTTTTGCAGCCGCGCGCCCGCGTCCGCCGGGATTGGCTCGTTTCTCGGCCAAAAGCTCAACGGCGCGGTTCATACCGATTTCGAACACATCATTAGGGTCTTTGAGATTGGCATAGACCGGCTTGGTTTCATCGGCCAGCTGATGCATCAGATAGGGGCCAAAGCGCCCGAAGTTCGAGGTGATCATGCCGCCTTCGGGGTGCTCACCGATCTGACGGGGCAGGGACAGAAGCGTCAGCGCCTTGTCCAGATCCATGTCATCCTTGCTCCAGCCGCGTGGAAGCGAGGCGCGCGGTGGCTTCTTGTTCTCGGGCGTGGGTTCACCCCGCTGGACATACGGCCCAAAGCGGCCGGATTTCAGCCAGATATCATCCCCGGCGTCTTCGCCCAGCAATTGTTCGTCACCTTCCGCGCCTTCACCGGCGATGGGCCGTGTATAGTTGCACTCCGGATAGTTGCCGCAGCCCACGAAGCCGCCAGTGCGCGAGGTTTTCAGGTGCAATTGCCCCAGACCGCATTTCGGGCAGATGCGCGGGTCGGACCCGTCCTCACGCGGGGGGTAAAGCTGTGGCGCCAATGCCTCGTCCAGCTTGTCCAGCACTTCCGATATGCGCAGTTCGGATGTTTCACCAATCGCTGCTGAGAAATCACGCCAGAACTTGCCCAGCAGATCCTTGTAGTCACGATCACCGGCGCTGACGTCATCCAGTTGCTCTTCCAGATTCGCGGTGAATTCGTATCCAACGTATTGACGGAAGAAGTTCAGCAGAAAGATGGTGACGATCCGACCCTTTTCCTCGGGGATCAGCCGGTTCTTGTCTTTGCGCACATATTCGCGGTCCTGAATCGTGGTCACGATCGAGGCATAGGTCGAAGGACGTCCGATCCCCAACTCCTCCATCCGCTTGACCAAAGTGGCCTCGGTATAGCGCGGGGGCGGTTGCGTGTGATGCTGCAACGCCAGAACGGCTTCGTTATCAGCCATGATAGCGGCTTTGTCCGACTCGCTGGTGGCCTTGGCAAACTGATCGCGCAGCGTGGTCTTGGAAAAGCGCGCGGGGTCGCCCTCCATGATCTGTGGCAGGCGCTTTTCGTCATCATCGGCGACATCATCGCGGCCTTCCTCATAGACGCGCATGAACCCGTCGAACATTACCACCTGACCGGTGGCTCGCAGACCGACCTGACCGTCGTCACTGCCAATCTCGACCGTGGTGCGCTCCAACCGTGCTGCCGCCATCTGGCAGGCAATGGTCCGTTTCCAGATCAGATCATAAAGCTTGCGCTGATCTTCATCCGTGACCTTCAGCGCCTTGGCATCGCGCGTCATATCCGTGGGGCGGATACATTCGTGTGCTTCCTGCGCGTTCTTGGCCTTGTTCTTGTACATACGCGGGCTGTCCGGCACATATTCTGCACCGTACCGATCCGCGATGGTGTCGCGCGTTGCCGTCACGGCCTCGGGCGCCATGTCGATCCCGTCGGTTCGCATATAGGTAATGTAGCCGGCCTCATAGAGGCGCTGCGCAACCTGCATTGCATGGCGCGCGCCCATGCCGAATTTGCGGCTGGCCTCCTGTTGCAGGGTCGAGGTCATGAACGGCGCGCTTGGATTGCGCGCGGCGGGCTTGGCTTCGACCGAAGTCACACGCAGCGCGCGGCTGGTGACGGCCTGAACCGCCAGTTCGGCTTGTGTTGCGTTGGCCAGATCGTGCTTGTCCAGTTTCTTGCCCGCCAACGTGACCAGCCGCGCCTCATAGGTCTGACCACGCGGTGTCTCGAACAGGGCCCGAACCGACCAGTACTCGACCGGCTTGAACGCTTCGATCTCCATCTCGCGCTCGACGATCAGGCGCAGACAGACCGATTGCACCCGACCTGCGGATTTTGCACCGGGCAGTTTGCGCCACAGAACCGGTGACAGGTTGAAGCCAACAAGGTAATCCAAGGCGCGGCGTGCCAGATACGCTTCGACCAGGGGCATATCGACGTCGCGCGGGTTCTTCATCGCCTCGGTCACCGCCTCTTTGGTGATGGCGTTGAAGGTCACCCGGCTGACCGGTGTATCTTTCTTGATCGAGCGGCGCTTGGTCAGGGCTTCCTGCAAATGCCAGCTGATCGCCTCGCCCTCACGATCAGGGTCAGTGGCGAGGATCAGCGCGTTGTCTTCTTTCAGCGCGTCGGCGATGGCCTTTACATGTTTGCGGCTGTCATTGCCCACTTCCCATGTCATGGAAAATCCATGGTCCGGATCGACCGATCCGTCCTTTGGTGGCAGGTCCCGCACATGGCCGTAAGAGGCCAGAACGGTGTAGTCAGGGCCGAGATATTTATTGATTGTTTTTGCTTTGGCCGGAGATTCTACAACAACTACAGGCATTTAAGGGGAAACCTCGCTCGACGAATTTGGCGCCTTTTATGGTGGTGCAAAATGTGTGGGGCAAGCGGGGATTGTCAATGCGTTCCTTTGGCAGGCGGAAAAGCGACGTGATTTCAGCGTGATACCCGCGCCGGATTGCAGGCAGAGCATTCGACTATGCAATCTTGCCTTCCATCCTAATCAGCTTGCCAGAGACAACAACCCGCCCGGCTGGCGCTGGATTCGTCCGTCCAGTTCAAGGTCGACCAGCGCTGGCCCCAGATCCCCGGCCGAGGCCGCAATGTCGCGCAGCAACTGGTCTTCGGCGATGGGGGAAGGTCCCAACCGCTCAAGGATTTGCGCCTGCAAGTCCAGTACGGCAGGCCGTGGCTGCATGGCGGGCGGCAGCTCGGGTTTTGCAAAGATCAGATCGCCTTGCTGCGGCAGGGCTTCGACAACGTCGTCTGCCGAACGGACCAGCGTCGCACCGTCCCGAATCAAAAGGTTGCACCCGGCAGCGCGGGCGTCGAACGGATGGCCAGGTACGGCCAGAACCTCGCGCCCCTGATCCAGGGCGTCACGTGCTGTGATCAGGCTGCCGGATTTGGCGGCGGCCTCGACCACCACAACAGCTTGGGCCAGGCCCGAGATGATCCGGTTGCGGCGTGGAAAATGCCTTGCCTGAGGTGTCACGCCCATTGGCTGTTCCGACAGCCGCAGTCCCTTGGTCGCGATTTTATGCGCCAGTTCCGTGTTCTCGGCCGGGTAAATGACATCGACACCGCCCGCCATGACGGCAACAGTGCCGGTGTCCAGCGACGCCATATGCGCTGCCGTATCAATGCCGCGCGCCAGACCCGAGACAATCACATGTCCCTTTTCACCCAAGGCGCGCGCCAGACCACGCGCCATCCGTGCGCCCAGCGAGGAACAGTTGCGCGCGCCCACCATCGCAATCGCCGGTTTCTGCAACAGCGACACATCCCCGATGGCCCAAAGCAAGGGCGGGGCATCGGATAGGTCGTTCAATGCGTTGGGGAAATCTGCGGACCCAAGGCACAAAAGCCGCGCTTTGGCGGCTTCTGCGGCCCTGAGTTCCGCCTCGATCACGCCGGGGGGACAGGTTTCATACCCATCTATTCCGGCGGCGCGCGCCATTTCAGGCAGCGCGGCCAGCGCGTTCTGCGCCGAGCCATGTTCACGCAGCAGCCGACGAAACGTCGCCGGGCCGACCTTGCGCGAGCGCAACAGGCGAAGCCACGAAAACCGGTCCTCTTCCGTGGTGGGTGGGAGTGGGGGGTGATTGGAAGAAAGCTGCTCTTCGGTCATCCGTTGCTCCGCCTGATTGCAGAACTGGTTTACGGGACAGGGGGTTAACAGCCTCTGAATCGCAGATAATTAGCAGCGATTTATCTGTATTTCTCGAAGAATACACCGATCAAGTGTCTGAAAATAAATAAAAGAATATTTTCCAACCGGCGCTCAAATCAATGGCGTCGGTTGGAGTGCTATCGAATCAAAGTGGCGCATGGTTAACCCTGCGCCTGCCTTTGCGCTTCTCTTCCGCCTCAGGCTGCCGACCCGCCGACAGTCAACCCGTCCATCAGCACCGTCGGTTGACCCACACCCACGGGCACCCATTGACCGTCCTTGCCACAGGTTCCCATACCCGGATCCAGCGCCATATCGTTGCCAAGGCCGCGGATGCGCTTCAAGGCCGATGGCCCGTCACCGATCAGCGTGGCGCCCTTGACCGGCGCGCCGATCTTGCCGTTTTCGACACGATACGCCTCGGTGCACGAGAAAACGAACTTGCCGTTGGTGATGTCGACCTGGCCGCCGCCGAATCCAACCGCCCAGATGCCGTCCTTGATATCAGCCACCAAAGCTGCCGGATCAGCGTCGCCCCCCAACATGATCGTATTGGTCATGCGCGGCATGGGTTTGTGCGCATAGCTCTGCCGACGCCCGTTGCCCGTAGGAGCAACGCCCATCAGCCGGGCGTTTTGCCGATCCTGCATGTAGCCGGTCAGGATGCCATCCTCGATCAATACAGTGCGCGAACTGGGCGTGCCCTCATCATCCACAGTGATCGAGCCGCGACGGTCGGCAATCGTGCCGTCATCCACCACGGTCACGCCCTTAGATGCTATCTGTTGCCCCATCAGTCCGGCAAAGGCCGAGCTTCCCTTGCGGTTGAAATCGCCCTCAAGCCCGTGACCGATGGCTTCGTGCAGCAAAATACCGGGCCAGCCGGGACCAAGTGCAACCTCCATCACGCCGGCAGGGGCGGGAACCGCGTCCAGATTGACCAATGCGATGCGCAGGGCTTCGCGCGCCTTGGCCTGCCAGTCGGCAGGGTCGATCAGCCCGCTCAGGCCAACCCGCCCACCGCCACCGGCCGATCCGCTTTCGCGCCGCCCGTCCTGTTCAACAATGACCGAGACATTCACGCGCGTCATGGGGCGCACGTCACGCACCATCACACCATCGGGTCGCAGAATTTCCACCTCCTGAACGGCGGCTGCGATCATTGCGCTGACCTGAACCACCCGCGGATCCAGATCGCGGGCAAAGGCGTCAATCTCCCGCAGGGTTTCGATTTTCACCGGGAAGGCGGCGGATTCGATTGGGTCTTCGTCCGTGTACAGGCGCGTATTCGTGGGGCGGGGGGCTTCAGCGAGCGTTCCGCCTCCATCGCCAACCGCCAGTCGCGCGGTTTCGGCAGCACGTTTCAGTGCGGCAATCGATACGTCAGTGGAATGCGCGTACCCGGCCACTTCGCCCTGAACGGCACGCAAGCCAAACCCTTCGGATGCGTCATAAGACGCGGTGCGAAGCCGCCCGTCGTCAAACACCAGAGATTCGGATTTCCGACGCTCGACAAACAGCTCTCCATCCTCGGCCCCGTCCGTTGCCGAGCGCAATATGGCCAGTGCTTCATCTTGCGGCAGGGCGCTCTCAAAGGGGCGAAACGGGGCTTCAGGCATGGGTTGCGACCTTTCGGGTTTGATCCAGATCAAAAATAGCGTCTGTTTGACGCAAGCATTTTGCTTTATCTACCCGCCGGAATATGGTTTTTAACGCGGCCAAAGACAACGGGAGAGGTGCGACCGATTCACACCTTTCCGTCAGGGACGCAAAGATCAAACGATCAGGACAGAACATGAAGAATGCTTTGATGCTTTCAGGGTTTATGACAGCCCTCTCCAGCCTACCCGCCATGGCTCAGGAGCTTGAGATTATCGGCAAGCCGGTAGACGGCGGCATGGGCTTTCAGCCCGCGGCCACCAGCCTTGCCACAGGAATCCAGAAGCTGGACGGCATGATTCTCGTGATCATCACCGCAGTCTGTCTGCTGGTTGCAGCTCTGCTGGTCTATTGCATCGTGCGCTACAATCAGCGCGCAAACCCGACCCCGGCGCGTTTCTCGCACTATACCCCTGTTGAAATCGCCTGGACCTTGGGTCCGATCTTGATTCTGGTGTTTATTGGCGCGTTCTCGCTGCCGGTTCTTTTCAAACAGCAGGAAATCCCGGAAGGTGACATCACCATCAAAGTCGTCGGCAACCAGTGGTACTGGACCTACGAGTATGTTGATCACGATTTCGCATTCGACAGCTATCTGCTGGGCCACCCGGCGACCCTGGACGAGGGCGCACGCCCTGCGGACGCGGACGTGACGCCGTTTGTTCTGGATGACGCAATGCGCGCCAAGCTGATCGATGCAGGCTACAGCGATGATGAATGGCTGTTGGCCACCGACACCGCTGTTGTCGTTCCGGTCGGCAAGGTCATCGTGATGCAGGTGACTGCATCCGACGTGATTCACTCGTGGACAATCCCGGCCTTTGGCGTAAAGCAGGACGGTGTGCCCGGACGTCTGGCCGAACTGTGGTTCCAGGCCGACAAAGAAGGCATCTATTTTGGCCAGTGTTCGGAACTGTGTGGCAAGGACCACGCCTATATGCCGATTACCGTCAAGGTCGTAAGCCAGGAAGTCTATGACGAATGGCTGCAAGGTGCGATCGAAGAATATGCGGGCCTGCCGCAAAGCTATCAGGTCGCCTCGAACTGAGTACGATAGGGGCGGGTTCAACCCCGCCTGACACAAATTTCGGGCTGCGCGGGCGATCCGCGCAGTTTTCGCCCCAAAAGGACCGGAAATGACTGACGCAAGCATCAATGCCAGCACTGCGACCGCCCGGGCGGACGAGGCCGGCTTTGGCGATTACTTCGCCCTGCTGAAGCCGCGCGTGATGTCGTTGGTCGTGTTCACGGCATTGGTCGGCCTGTTGGCGGCCCCTGTTCCCGTCCATCCCTTCGTCGGATTCTGCGCCATCCTGTTCATCGCCATCGGAGGCGGAGCATCAGGTGCGCTGAACATGTGGTGGGACGCGGATATCGACCGTGTCATGAAACGCACCAAATCCCGCCCGATCCCTTCGGGCAAGGTCGAGGAAGGCGAGGCGCTGGCAGTTGGTCTGGCTCTGTCGGGCCTGTCGGTGATCATGCTGGGCCTTGCGACCAACTGGTTTGCAGGCGCGTTTCTGGCCTTCACCATTTTCTTCTACGTTGTCGTCTACACGATGTGGCTGAAGCGTTCGACGCCGCAGAACATCGTGATCGGTGGCGCAGCGGGCGCGTTCCCTCCCGTGATCGGCTGGGTGGCCGCCACAGGATCGATGTCGGTCGAGCCCTGGCTGATGTTTGCACTGACCTTCATGTGGACGCCGCCGCATTTCTGGGCGCTGGCCCTGTTCATGCGCTCGGACTATGACGACGCGGGCGTGCCGATGCTGACCGTCACCCATGGTCGCCGCGCGACACGTGTCCATATTCTTGTCTATACAGCTCTGCTGGCCCTGCTGGCCGTCGGAACTGCATTTTCGGGCATTGGCGGCCCGATCTATCTGACCGTTGCATTGGTTCTGAACATCCTGTTCCTGCGGGGCGCGTGGAAAATCTCGCGCCGGACCGAGGACGATTCCGAGGCCGATAACTTCAAGGTTGAACGCGGTTTCTTCAAGCTGTCGCTGCTGTATCTGTTCCTGCATTTCGGTGCCGTTCTGGCCGAAGCCTTGCTAAAACCCTATGGTCTGGGGGGATGGTCATGAGCCTTCGCAAAGACCACGAGCTGCATCAGCGCCGGTTCAGCCGCAATCTGGGTGTGGGCCTGACGCTGGCTGCCTTTATCGTGATTATCTTTGGCCTGACCATCGTCAAGGTCTCGGGCACTGATTTCAACAGGGCGACGCAAGAGGTTCAGAACTGATGGCGTTGTCCGGTCCTCAGAAAACGGTTGTCCAGACCGTCGGCGTGGTTGTCCTGATGGGCAGTCTCGCCTGGGCATCGGTGCCGTTTTACAACTGGTTCTGCCGGGTGACCGGATTTGGCGGCACCACTGGTGTTGCCGAAACCGCCCCCGATACCATTCTGGATCGCACCGTTACCATCCGCTTTGACGCGTCCAAGGCCAAGGACATGCAATGGGAGTTCAAGCCGGTCGTGCGCGAGATGGATGTGCGCATCGGCGAAACAGGTCTCGCGTTTTACGAGGCCTATAACCCGACAGACCGCCCCATTGCCGGGCAGGCGTCTTACAACGTGGCGCCCTATTCTGCGGGTGGGTACTTCCAGAAGATTGCCTGTTTCTGCTTTGAAGAGCAGGTGCTGCAACCCGGCGAGCGCGTTGAGATGCCGGTGACTTTCTTCGTCGACCCGGAAATGGTCGAGGATCTTGAAGCCAAGTATGTTCATACGATCACGCTGTCGTATACATTCTACGAAATTGACCTGCCCGAGGGCTATGCCGCCCTCGATGCGCAGGCAGATACAAACACGAACTAACGCCTGTAGGTGAGGGACGCTGATGGCACACGCTAAAAACCACGATTATCACATTCTGGCCCCGTCGATCTGGCCTCTGATCGGCGCCGTCGGCGGCTTTGTCATGCTGTTCGGAGCTGTTCTCTGGATGCAAGGCATCACGCCCTTCATGTTCTGGGCCGGTCTGGCAGCTGTGCTTTACACGATGTTCGCCTGGTGGTCGGATGTGGTTGCGGAAAGCCGTCAGGGTGATCACACGCCTGTTGTCCGCATCGGTCTGCGCTACGGCTTCATCCTGTTCGTCATGTCTGAGGTGATGTTCTTCTTCGCCTGGTTCTGGTCGTTCTTCAAACATCGCATGTACCCGATGTACGACTATGCCGGCACCGAATACATTCAGCCGGATATTCATGCGGTTGACCCGTTCCACCTGCCGCTGATCAACACGCTTGTTCTGCTGCTGTCGGGCTGTGCGATCACCTGGGCGCACCATGCGCTGGTGCACGACAACGACCGCAAGGCGCTGATCAATGGTCTGGCCATTGGCATCGTGCTGGGTATCGCCTTTACCTTCCTGCAGGGCTATGAATACGCCGAACTTCTCAAGCATGAAGGCTGGGAATTTGGCGGCGACCAGTTCTATTCCAACTTCTTCATGGCGACCGGGTTCCACGGTGCGCACGTGATCATTGGGACGATCTTCCTGACCGTCTGCCTGATCCGCGCGCTTAAGGGTGACTTCACCCCCGAAAAACACGTCGGTTTTGAGGCCGCCGCTTGGTACTGGCACTTCGTCGACGTGGTCTGGCTGTTCTTGTTCTTTGCCGTTTACATCTGGGGCCAGGCTCCGCTGATGTAACGCCGGTCAGGCTGATCAGTTGCAAAAGCCGCCCCAAGGGGCGGCTTTTTCTCTATGTGGGGCGCAAGATTGCGCCCCATACAATTGCGTGGTTGCAATTCAGCCCGCGCGCCCCTTAACAAGACGCCGGTTCCTGCAAAGAAGTTTGGTCCTGACATGCGCCGTATCCTGTTCCTGCTAATCTTCGGCCTCGCCGGTTTGGGCGTGCTGCTGTCGCTGGGCATCTGGCAGGTGCAGCGTCTGGCGTGGAAGCAGGACGTGCTGGCCGAGATCGAAGAGCGGATCTCGGCTGCGCCGGTTTCCCTCCCGCTGCAGGTTTCGGTGGATCAGGACAAATACCTGCCGGTAACGGTGTCGGGCGAGACGGAGCCTGCGGAAGTTCACGTTCTTGTTTCGCTCAAACAGGTCGGTGCGGGGTATCGCATCATTCAGCCGTTCATTACCGGGGGCCGGACCATTCTGATTGACCGGGGGTTCATCCCGACCACGGCCAAACAGACCGAGCGGCGCAACGGCCAGATGGAGATTACCGGCAATCTGCACTGGCCAGATGAAATCGACAGTTACACGCCCGCACCTGATCTCGACGCCAACATCTGGTTCGCCCGCGATGTGCCCGCGCTTGCGGGTGCACTGGGCGCGGAACCGGTTCTGCTGATCGCCCGTTCGCAAACCGATCCGAATGTGACGCCGCTGCCGGTGGACACGGCGGGCATACCAAACGATCACCTGCAATATGCAATAACCTGGTTTGGTCTGGCTCTGGTCTGGGCCACGATGACCGGATACTTCCTGTGGCGCAGCCGTGCCAATTCTGAAAGTGACGCGACATGAAATATATCTCGACCCGCGGGCAGGCGCCCGAACTGACGTTTGAAGAGGCGATGTTGACCGGGCTTGCCCGCGATGGTGGCCTGTATCTGCCCGCCGAAATCCCGGTGATGTCGCAGGACGAGATCGCGGCGCTGGCCGGATTGCCCTACGAAGAAATCGCATTCCGTGTGATGTGGCCCTATGTCAGCGGCTCATTCGCCGCGGATGAGTTCAAGGCGATCATCGCCCGCGCTTACGAAGGTTTCGGCCACGATGCTCGCGCGCCATTGAAGCAGCTGAACGAGAACCACTTCCTGCTGGAACTGTTCCACGGCCCCACGCTGGCCTTCAAGGACTTTGCCATGCAACTGATCGGCCAGTTGTTCCAGGTGGCGCTGAAACGCCGTGGTGACCGTGTGACCATCGTCGGCGCGACCAGCGGGGATACCGGTTCAGCCGCGATCGAGGCGTTCCGCGGGCTGGACGCGGTGGATGTGTTCATCCTGTTCCCGCATGGCCGCGTGTCCGATGTGCAGCGCCGCCAGATGACCACGCCTGCGGACAGCAACGTGCATGCTTTGGCCGTTGATGGTGATTTTGACGATTGTCAGGCTGCGCTGAAAGACATGTTCAACGATTTCGACTTCCGCGACGGCGTGAAATTGGCGGGTGTGAACTCGATCAACTTTGCCCGCGTCTTGGCGCAGATTGTTTATTACTTCTCGGCTGCCGTCAGCCTTGGTGCGCCGCACCGCAAGGTCAGCTTCACGGTGCCAACCGGCAACTTTGGCGACATCTTCGCTGGCTATCTGGCCAAGCGTATGGGGCTGCCGATTGACCGCCTTGTGGTGGCGACCAACCAGAACGACATTCTGCATCGCTGCCTCTCGGGCGAGGGGTATTTCAAGGGCGAGACTATCCCCTCGATCAGTCCGTCGATGGACATTCAGGTCAGCTCGAATTTCGAACGCGCGCTCTATTATGCCTATGGCGAAGATGGCGGGGCCATCGCACAATTGATGGATGAGCTGAAACAGGGTGGCTTCAATATCAGCCAGGGCGCGATGGAAGCGCTGCGTGAGAATTTCGATTCGGGCCGGGTGTCCGAAGAGGAAACGCTGGCCACGATCAAATCCACGCTGGTGCACAGCGCCGAACTGGTCTGCCCGCACACCGCCGTGGGCATCAAGGTCGCAGAAGAGCACCGCGCGGCAGACGTTCCGATGATCACGCTGGCCACCGCGCACCCGGCGAAATTCCCGGCCGCGGTCGAGAAGGCAAGTGGTGAACATCCGCCTCTTCCCTCCCGCATGTCTGATCTGTATGAACGTCCGGAACGGGTGACCCGCATCGCCAATGACCTGGGTGCCCTCGAGGATCATATAAAAAGGCACATCGCTGAGTGACTGTCAGACAAGACCAACTGAAGAACGGGTTTCGTATCGTCAGTGAACATATGCCGGGGCTGCAATCTGCGGCCATCGGCATCTGGGTAACCGCCGGTGGGCGGCATGAGCGGATCGAGCAGAACGGTATCGCGCATTTTCTTGAACATATGGCGTTCAAGGGAACCGAGCGCCGTTCGGCCTTGCAAATCGCCGAGGCGATCGAGGATGTGGGCGGCTATATCAACGCCTATACCTCGCGCGAGGTGACGGCATATTACGCACGCGTCTTGAAGGACGACGTGGCACTGGCGATGGATGTGATCGGTGACATCGTTCTGAACCCGGTATTTGATCCGCGCGAGATCGAGGTCGAGCGGGGCGTGATCCTTCAGGAAATCGGTCAGGCCCATGACACACCCGATGATGTGATCTTTGACTGGCTGCAAGAGCAGAGCTATCACGACCAGCCCCTGGGCCGGACGATCCTGGGCCCGACGGAGCGGGTCAGTGCTTTTTCGCGTGATGACCTGTCGGGCTTTGTGACCGAACATTATGGCCCCGAACAGATGATCCTGTCCGCAGCAGGTGCTGTGGATCACGACATGCTGATGAAACTGGCCGAAGAAATGTTCGGCCATCTGCAATCCCGCAAGGGTCTGATCCCCGAGATCGCACGCTTTACCGGCGGCGAAGCCCGTCAGGTAAAAGAGCTGGAACAGGCACATTTCGCCCTGGCGCTGGAAAGTCCCGGCTATCGCGACGATGCGATCTATACGGCGCAGATCTATTCGACCGCATTGGGCGGTGGCATGTCCTCGCGCCTGTTTCAGGAAGTGCGTGAAGCACGTGGGCTTTGCTACACGATCTTTGCGCAGACCGGTGCCTATGCCGATACCGGAACAACCACGATCTATGCCGGGACCTCGGCCAATCAGGTGGCCGAACTGGCGACGATCACCATCGATGAGATGAAGCGCGCCGCCGAGGACATGAGCCCCGAAGAGGTCGCCCGTGCCCGGGCCCAGATGAAGGCCGGGATGCTGATGGGGCTGGAAAGCCCGTCGAATCGGGCCGAGCGTCTGGCGCGGCTGGTGCAGATCTGGGGACGGGTGCCCTCGCTGGAAGACACGGTTGCCAAGATCGATGCGGTCAGCACCGAGGACGTGCGCGCCTTTGCCGAAACCATGGCCGTTCAGGCCCCGGCGGCGCTGGCGCTTTACGGACCGGTCGCAGACGCACCGACATTGGCGGACTTGCAGGAGAGGCGTGCAGCGTGATGCTGTTGGGCAGACGCAAGCTGAAACTCGAGACCGCGCGGCTTAGCTTGCGTCCGCCTGTACATTCCGATTTCAACGATTGGGCGGCGTTGCGGCGCGCCTCAAAAGGTTACCTGACCCCGTGGGAGCCGATCTGGGCCAAGGATCACCTGAGCCGCAAATCCTTTACCAATCGAGTCTACTGGGCTCAGCGCTCAGTCGCGAGTGGCACAGCAATTCCGCTTTTTCTTTTTCGCCGTGAAGACAATGTGTTGGTCGGGGCGATCACGCTGGACAATATCCGGCGCGGCCCTGCGCAGGCCGGAACCCTGGGTTACTGGACCGGTGAATCCTTTGCCCGTCAGGGATACATGCGCGAAGCGATTGGCGCGATGGTACATCACGCCTTTACCCGTCTGGATCTGAGCCGGATCGAAGCCGCGTGTCTGCCGGAAAACCGGGCGTCGCGCGGTTTGCTGGAAAGCTCGGGCTTCAAATATGAAGGCGTGGCGCAGTCTTATCTACAGATCAACGGGCGATGGCGGACGCATGTTCTCTATGCCAGCCTGCGGTCCGACCGGCGTGGCAAGACGGACGCGGGCTAGGGGGGCTCTGCCCCCGTCGCGGCAAGCCGCGCCTCCCCCGGGATATTTTTGGCCAGATGAACAAGGGGCATGACTTGGTGGCGATCTGCGCTACACTTCGGGTATGCGCTGGTTGGTTGCAGCATTGATGGTGATTTCGGGCGGGGCCGTGGCGCAGGAGCGGCGGCCGAGCCATTGTATCGCCATCGCCGAGGCGGCGCCGGGGATCGAATATCTGCACAAAGCTGCATGGCAGGACCCGGTGCCGGAGTTTTCGGTGCGCATCAGCTATATCGCGCATGCCGCTTTTATGATCCAGACCCGTGGCGGGTTGAATGTGGTGACAGACTTTACCGGGTTCATCGGCAGTGCCGATCTGATTCCCGACGTGGTGACAATGAACCATGCGCACGACACCCATTGGACGGCACATCCCGACCCGTCGATCCCGCATGTCCTACCGGGATGGGGAGAATTCGGGCAGGGGATCGAACATCACCTGGATCTGGGCGAGATGCTGATACGCAATGTCCCGACCGATATCCGCTCGGCCTATGGCGGAGTTGAGGAACGCGGCAATTCTATCTTCGTGTTCGAGGTCGAAGGGCTGTGTATCGGCCATCTGGGACATTTGCATCATGTACCGTCAGACGAACAGTTTGCTGCGCTGGGTCGGTTGGATGTGGTCATGGCCGCCGTCGATGGCGGAACAACCATGCCCTTGCCTGACATGATCTCGGTTCTGAAGCGGCTGAAAAGCTCGGTGATCATTCCGATGCACTGGTTCTCGGAGTTTTCGCTGGATCGCTTCCTCGTGGATATCCGGGATGAGTTCCCGGTCGAACGTGACGGCGTGTCCGAGATCACCGTCTCTCTGCGTGACTTGCCGGACCGTCCAACGGTTGTCGTGCTGGAGCCGCGCTATCTGATTGATCTGGAATAAGGCTTGCCGTGGCGGAATCGGTTGGGCATTGAAAGCGTATGAGTCTGAACCCCGCTGATGACCGCATTGCCACGCTGATCCGCTCGAAACTGGGCGATCAGGTGCTGCGCCCGGTGACCGACCGGTATCTCGAAGAGCCGCGCGGGCGATATGCCGGACAGGCTGGCCTGCTGGCCTTGCCCCGCACAACCGAGGAGGTCTCGGTACTGGTGCAGGTGGCGTCCGAAATGCGTGTTCCCGTGGTGCCCTATGGCGGCGGAACCGGTCTGGTCGGGGGGCAGGTGATGCCGCATGGGCCCGCGCCCCTTGTGATTTCGCTGGAGCGGATGACGGCCATCCGGTCCGTCTATCCCACCGAAAACGTACTGATTGCCGAGGCCGGCGCCATTTTGCAGGACGTCCAAGCCGCGGCCGAGGCGCAAGACCGCCTGTTTCCCTTGACGCTGGCGGCGCAGGGATCCTGTCGGATCGGGGGCAACCTGTCCACCAATGCCGGGGGCGTCAACGTCTTGCGCTATGGCAATGCGCGCGACCTGTGCCTTGGGCTCGAGGCCGTTCTGCCCAATGGTCAAATCTGGCAGGGTCTCAGCCGGTTGCGAAAGGACAACACAGGCTATGACCTGCGCAATCTGCTGATCGGGGCCGAGGGCACGCTGGGGATCATCACCGCAGCCGCGCTCAAGCTGTTTCCCCGGCCTGCCGCGATCGGGACGGCGATGTTTCAGGTGGCGTCACCCGAGGCTGCCATTTCCCTGCTGGCCCAGGCGCGTGATCGCGTGGGCGAGGCTGTCAGCACTTTCGAACTGATCCACCGGCAGGGGCTGAAGTTCTTGTCCGAGGTTCTGCCGGATGTCCGGCAACCGTTTGAAACACCGCCAGAGTGGAGCGTTCTGATCGAATTGGGGCTGGCCACGGGGCAGTCTCCGTCCGACGCGCTGGAGGATATCTTTGTCCACGCGCAAGCGCTTGGGCTGGTGCAGGATGGCGTGATTGCACAAAGCGAGGCGCAGCGTGATGAGTTGTGGGCCGTGCGCGAGCGAATCCCCGAGGCCAACCGCCTGATCGGCTCGGTGTCGAGCCATGATATCTCGATCCCGATCTCAGAAATTCCGGAATTTGTGCGCCAAGGGGAAAAGTTGGTTTCCGGTCTCGGGCAGTTCCGGATCAATTGCTTTGGCCATCTCGGGGATGGCAATCTGCACTACAACGTCTTTCCCCCCAAGGGGCAGCGCCGCGCGGAATTTGAGGGTCAGAGCGCTGTGGTCAAGCGGGCCGTGCATGATTTGGTCCATGCCTTTGATGGTTCGGTCAGCGCGGAACACGGCGTGGGCCGCATGAAAACGGACGATCTGGACCGCTATGGCGATCCGGTAAAGCTGGATGCAATGCGGACCATCAAGGCGGCGCTGGACCCCTTGGGCATCATGAATCCCGGCGCGGTGCTGAAGGCGTGAACCCGGCTCTGACTCTTGTTAAGAAATCCGAAGGTTGCCGCGTTAAAGCCCTTCGAATTCGCACAGGACATGCACGTCCATGCCCATATCTTCCAATACTTTGCGCCCGCCGAGGTCAGGCAGGTCGATAATGAACGCGCATGAGACGATCTCACCGCCCAAACGCTCGATCAGTTTGATGCCCGCCGCCGCAGTGCCGCCTGTGGCCAGAAGGTCGTCAACGACAAGGATTTTTTCGCCTGGCTGGATGGCGTCATCGTGGATCTCGACGATCGCTTCACCATATTCCAGCTTGTAGTCCTGGCTGATCGTTGTGCCGGGCAGCTTGCCTTTCTTGCGGATCGGCACGAAGCCCAGGCTCAGCTGATGCGCAATCGCCCCCCCAAGGATAAAGCCCCGCGCCTCGAGGCCGACAACCTTGTCGATGCGTTCCCCGGCATAGGGGTGCAGCATCTGGTCAATGGCCATCCGAAATCCGCGCGGATCGGCAAACAGCGTCGTCACATCGCGAAACAGAATTCCTTCATGCGGAAAGTCGACAATCGTCCGGATGTAGTCTTTGACAGTCTTGTTCCTTGACATGAACCAACCCTTTTCCGCTTCAAATACCAAAACGTGTTTGGCCCAAGAGGGTTAGCCATGCAAGGAACAATTCATTCGCACGATCACCAGCGGCACGAAACCACAGCCTTGGGCAATCCGTAATACCGGTGAAGCGTGGCAGGTGGCCAAGACAGGTGCGGCTTGTGCATTTGCGTTGATCTCGCAAAAGAAAGGCCCCAGACGGTTTGAAGGTTCATTGCCATTTCCGTTCCGGTGCTGTTAAGTGCTCGATAACGACAATCACTATGCTATGTATACACAATGCATCTCCTGAATTAACAAGCATTTGCTAGGAGCAACGCGCGTGCCAAAGAAAGACGGCAAGGGATCGACGAAGAAAAACAGCCAGCTGGTTCTGCGTCTGGACAAGGATGAGCGCGACGCGTTTGTCGAGTTGTGCAGGGAGCTGGATACATCAGCTGCCCGCGAAATCCGCCGGTTTATCCGCGGGTTCATGAAGGAAAACGCCGAAAACTGAAGAAGGGGTCAGGCCGGGCGGCGCAGAACTGACGTGGCGAAACCCATCCCGATCAGAGTCAGCCCGCCAAACCGCGTCATCCCGGTGATCACGCTGGCGCGGCCAATCAGCCGCCGCAACCGGTCGGCCAGCAACGCATAAGCCAACGCGTTCAGCCAGGCTAGCCCGACAAAAGTGGCAATCAGGATGGCAAATTGCGGCCCCAGTGGTTCAGCCGGGCGCAGGAACTGCGGCACAAAGGCGATGAAAAAGGCGATGGATTTCGGGTTCAGTGCCGTGACTGCGGCCGCGTGTCCAAACACGCTGCCGGGGGTGACATCCCGCCCGGTCGCGACCGTTCCCAGACCGTTCGCCGGGGCGCTGCGCAGCAGTTTAACCCCAAGCCAGACCAGATAGGCCGCACCGACCCATTTGAGGACGGAAAACAAGGTGGCCGAGGCCAGAACAAGCGCGCCTAGCCCCAACAAAGATGCGGTCATCGCCACAAGATCCCCCACAGCGACCCCCGTGGCCGAGGCCACGGCAACGCTGCGCCCCTTGGACAGCGCATAGCTCAGCACCAACAGCACGGTCGGGCCCGGGATCAGCAGCAAGGCGGTGGATGCGGCAACAAAGGCCAGCCAGAGTTCCAGAGACATAAGGGTCAGCTCGCAATACGTTCCTTTGGTATCGCTATAGCCAAACTACCGGTGCTTGACAATTTTCATGGCGACCAGCTTTCGGGCCCGCCAAAGCAGTCCGATCAGGCCCAGACTTGCACGAAAACTGATACCAGTGCGATCCTTCACAACCGTCGCATTCTTGCGGCGAGTATCCGGCAGAAAGAACCCGCATCCCCTGTGCCCGGACAGTTACGGGCGCAGGGTCGATGTCATGCTTGGACGCTTGCATAACGTGATCCGGGAACCCGAACTGCTGGCGGCGATGATGCCTGATGCGTCGCGCGGAACCTAGAGAATCCGCCCCGCCACCGCGTCCAGTTTGGCCAGCAGCACCGGATCGCGCTTTTCGGGCGCGGTGAGGATGGCATATTCTAGCGCCCGGTCACAGCCATGCGGACAGGGCGCGCGGTCGGTCCCCAACAGGATGGGAAGGCCTTTGACCAGTGCACGGCCCTTGTCGGCATTGCCGGTCAGGGTCGCAATGATGGTGGTCACATCCACCTCGCCATGATCCGGGTGCCAGCTGTCAAAATCGGTGACCATCGCGATTGAGGCATAACAAAGCTCGGCTTCGCGGGCGAGCTTGGCTTCGGGCATGTTGGTCATCCCGATCACGTCGCAGCCCCATTGCTCGCGATACATCTTCGATTCCGCCAGAGACGAAAACTGCGGCCCTTCCATCGCCAGATAGGTGCCGCCGCGATGGATCGTGATACCGGCAGCCTTGCCTGCGGTCTCACAGGCGTCCGACAGGCGCGGGCAGGTCGGGTGCGCAACGCTGACATGGGCGACGCAGCCTGTTCCGAAAAAGCTCTTGTCGCGCGCAAATGTCCGGTCGATGAACTGATCGACGATGACAAAATCGCCCGGTGCCATGTGTTCGCGAAACGACCCGCAGGCCGAGACCGAGATCACATCCGTCACACCAAGCCGTTTCAGCGCGTCGATATTGGCGCGATAGGGCACATCGGTGGGCGAATGCACATGCCCGCGCCCATGGCGCGGCAGAAAGGCCATTGCGACACCGTCCAGCGACCCGGTCAGAATCTGATCCGAGGGCGCCCCCCAAGGGGTATCGACACTGACCCATTCCGCATTTTCCAGCCCATCGATGTCATAGATGCCTGATCCGCCGATAACGGCAATCCTGGTTTGGGTCACTGTCCTGCTCCGCCTGAAATACTGATATTGAATTTGTGCGGGTTCGGCCCGAAATTGACAAGAGGTCTATTCCTGTTTCGCCAGCAGGTTACGCTGTTGAGATTGCGTATTGAAATCCGCCCACGCGGATCCAAACTCATCCAGCGGCCACGTCAGGTCCTGCGATTGACCATGCCTGTCACGAAACTCAAAACGATACGCATCCCCGTTCAGCATGGCATCCAGCAGGCTGTCGGCGCGATGATCCTCGAATGTGCAGCTTAACCCTGTCAGGCACCCGGGGCGCCGCGTGCGCCAGATCACATCCTGATCTTTCTCTATGCGGAATCCAGAAGGGCTGAAGAAGGTGCCGGGCTCAATCCCGAACTCGATTTTGAAACCATCTGGTTCAGGTGTGATGAACATGAATTGCGCCGCAAATTTCGGACGCAAGGAAAACACCTCGGCGCGCCTTATGTAGCAGCGCTTCACCAAAGTACCGGCTTCCTCACGCTCGTCACAAATCGAATTCCAGATGCCGAAAATTTCATGGTGCGTGACACGCCAGTTTCCAGCCGTGTCATTCCCTTGCAAGTCCTGTGCAAAGGCGGGCAGGGCCGATAGAAATATAAGGGCAATCCAACGCATGAACTCACATTTGGGTGCTTGATCCGGGTGCCGCAAATCACGTTGCCGAGAGGCGAGTTATGCGCTGTGCGCATGGCTGCATCCCACCTCCTGCGGTGGCTTAACAGCGGCGCGCCCGCTACAACGACCCCTTCGCGCGAACATAAAATCCTTTAGGACTGTCCAATGCCCCGAGCCTTGCTGGCAAGTTTTGCCAACCGTATCGCCATACCCGATCTGCGCTGGGTGCCGGATGAGGGGCTGACCTTCTCTCGCCTGCGGATCGAGCTGCTGTCCGGCCTGACCGTGGCCCTCGCACTGGTGCCCGAGGCCGTGGCCTTTGCCTTTGTGGCAGGCGTGCACCCGCTGGTGGGCCTATATGCCGCTTTCCTTGTGGGGCTCATCACCGCGCTGATCGGCGGACGACCCGGCATGATCTCGGGCGCGACGGGCGCGCTGGCGGTCGTCATGGTGGCTTTGGTGGCCGAACATGGGGTCGAATACCTGTTCGCGACGGTGGTTCTGATGGGGATCCTCCAGGTTATCGCCGGGGCGATGCATTGGGGCCGCTTCATCCGACTGGTGCCGCACCCGGTGATGCTGGGTTTTGTGAATGGCCTGGCCATCGTGATCTTTCTGGCCCAGATGGGCCAGTTCAAGGTGCCGGGTACCATGGAAAACACCGGTCACGGCATGGGTGGTGGAGAATGGCTCTCCGGTGCGCAGCTATACACCATGCTGGGCCTTGTGGCACTGACCATGGCGGTGATCTGGGTGGTGCCGCGCATCACGCGCATCATTCCTGCGCCTCTGGCCGGTATTCTGGTTGTCGCTGCGCTGGTGATCGGTCTGGGTCTGGATGTTCCGCGCGTCGGTGATCTGGCCTCGATCGAAGGTGGTCTGCCTGCCTTCCACATCCCGATGGTTCCGCTGAACTGGGGCACGCTTGAGGTCATCCTGCCCTACGCTGTCATTCTGGCCGCGATTGGCCTGATTGAATCCCTTCTGACCCTGAACCTTGTGGGCGAAATCACCGGCAAGCGCGGCGGGGCGTCTCAGGAATGTATCGCCCAGGGAGCGTCGAATATCGTTACCGGCTTTTTCGGAGGCATGGGTGGCTGCGCGATGATCGGTCAGTCGATGATCAACGTGAAATCCGGTGGCCGGACCCGTATCGCCGGGATCGCTGCGGCGCTGTTTTTGCTGACCTTCATCCTGTTTGCCTCACCGCTGATCGAGCAGATCCCGCTGGCCGCGCTGGTTGGGGTGATGTTCATGGTGGTCATCGGCACCTTTGCGTGGAACTCGTTCAAGATCCTGCGCAAGGTTCCACTGACCGACGCCTTTGTCATCGTTCTGGTCACCGTCGTGACAGTGATGGAAGACCTCGCGGTTGCTGTTGTGGTCGGTGTCATCGTGTCGGCTCTGGCCTACGCTTGGAACAACGCCAAGCGCATCCACGCCGTCACCCGTGAGTCCGCGACCGAAAAAGGGGCGAAGGTCTATGAAATCCAGGGGCCGCTGTTCTTTGGGTCATCGGATGGCTTTATCGAACTCTTCGATGTGCCGAATGACCCGGAAACCGTCATCGTCGATTTCGCTGAAAGCCGTGTGGTGGACCAGTCGGCATTGCAAGCCATCGAAAACATCGCGGCCAAATACGAGGCCGCGGGTAAACGCGTCATGCTGCGCCACCTGAGCCGGGATTGCCACAAGCTGCTGAACAAGGCAGGGCACCTGATGGTCGACAGTGATGATGACCCGGATTATGAACTTGCCGTCGATTATTCGGTCCGTACCGGCATTCTGGGCGGCCACTGATCCTATTGCGAGGCTCTGCCTCGCGCTCCGGGATATTTGAAGCCAGATGAATGAAGGATCCCTGCTTCATCTGGCCAAAAAATATCCCGGGGGAGCCGCCCGGAACGGGCGGTGGGGGCAGAGCCCCCGACAACCTCAATCATCCGGGCGATTGAGCGAGAACAGTTCGGACACGACCGAATAGTCCCGGTATCCAAGCCGCGCCAGAGGTTTGAACGAGGTTACGTCGAACTTGCCCTCCCGGATGTGGTCGTCGAGCAGATGCACGCCTGTCACTTCGCCAAACACGACGCGGTTGGCCGCGCCGGGCAGGGTCACGATCTGTGTGAGCTTGCATTCCAACGCCGCCGGGGCACCTTGTACACGGGCACAGGGGATGGTTTCGCATTCGACCGGGGTTAATCCGGCATGGGCAAACTCGTCCACCTCGTTCGGAAGGCTGGCCGAGCTGGCGTTCATGGCATCCTGATGCGCATGGGCCACGACATTCACGCAGAATACGCCAGTCGCCTCGATATTGGCGATACTGTCTTTGCCGCCGACCTGATCGTGTTTCGTGCCGGTTGTGGCAAACATCACTTGCGGTGGTGTGTAAGCAACCCCGTTGAAAAAGGAATAGGGTGCCAGATTGTTGATCCCATCCGCATCACGGGTCGAGATCCAGCCGATCGGGCGTGGCGTGATAATGGCGTTGAATGGGTTGTGCGGCAGGCCGTGGCCGTCTTCAGGGCGGTAGAACATCATATCTCCAAGAGTTTGCCCAAGGCGTAACGAAGTGCTAGGGCGATTTCCAGCAAGGAAAAGAGGGCAAACGTGCAGCAATTCGGGATCAGGCCGGAAGAGCCGGACGATTGGTGGGAGGTCGAGGCCCTATACGATCTGTGCTTTGCGCCGGGCCGTGAGGCGTTGTCGTCCTACCGGTTGCGCGATGATGTGCCGCCGGTTGCTGGTCTGTCTCTGGTCGCGCGCGACGGTCAGGGCATTCTGGCCGGGGCGATCCGCTTCTGGCCGGTCCATGTCGGTGAACACGACGCATTGCTGCTAGGCCCGGTTGCCGTACACCCAACCCACCAGGGCGAGGGTCTGGGCGGTTATCTGATCCATGCCGGTGTCGAAGCCGGGCGTAAGCGCGGGTGGCAGCGGGTCATGCTGGTCGGTGACGAACCCTATTACAGGCGATTTGGTTTTGCGCGGCTGCAAGGTGTCGAGATGCCGCCGCCCACCAACCCGGACCGGGTTTTGGGGCTGGAACTGATGCCTGGTGTCTGGTCCGGAGTTCAGGGGGCTGTCACCCGCTGGACCCGCTGACCTATTGAATCGGCGTGGCTTAACGCCGATGTTGATAGGCAGGAGGACGCACATGCAGAACGTGGTTCTTGTCGAAAACGTGGATGCCGACGCTGAACTGGATCGTTTGGCGGGTTATTACCGATCTGCCGGAGGGGCTGGTGTCAAACTGCTGAACAAGCTGGGCGGATCAGCCGAGTCACTGCTCGAGCAATTGCCCGATCCGGTTCGGAACGGCCTGACAGGGGCTACCGAGCAGGCGCTGTGGCTTGCGATGCACGCGGCTCAGGGGTCCCGGCGTGCGATCCCTGATCAGCAGCCCTGGGTCAATACCGCGCTTGCCACGGCCATGGGCGCGGCCGGCGGGCTGGGCGGTGTATCAACAGCCCTGATGGAGCTGCCTGCAACAACCGCCATGCTGTTGCGCGCCATTCAGGGGGCCGCCGCGCGCGAAGGTTTCGACCCGTCCGCCGAGAACGTAAAGTTCGACTGTGTGCGGGTTTTGTCCGCATCGGGCCCGCTGTCGCATGATGACGGTGCGGATCTTGGCTTTTTCTCGGTGCGCCTGACACTGACGGGTCCGGCCATGCAGCGTCTGATTGCTGCAGTGGCACCACGCTTTTCAATCGTGCTGGGGCAAAAACTGGCGGCACAGTCCGTCCCGGTGCTCGGCGCGTTGGCCGGTGGTGGAACGAACTATGTCTATTCGCGCTATTACCAGCAAATCGCGCGCGTGCATTTCGGCCTGCGAAGATTGGCGGTTGATGCCGATATCCCGCATGACGAGCTGGTGAAACAGCTGTCAGCCCGTATGTGATCAACAAATGCGCCATCACGCCGGACTTGGCGGACACCACTTCATATGGTAGTTTTTCAAGGGAAGGGCGCTAAATAGGCGTGTCCTGCGGGCCTATAACGCCAACGGGTCCTTTGCCCGAGCAAAAGGTGCGTCGCGCAATGAATGCAAGACCGGTACTGCGTGAATTGGCTGAGACTGCGGAACACCCTGTTTTGCGGCAATCCTCTGCCCTGTGTTACCGGATACGGCGTGGCCATCCAGAGGTGTTGCTGATCACGACACGCCGGGCCCAGCGGTGGATTGTCCCCAAAGGGTGGCTCATCCCCGGCCTGACCCCATCGGAAACCGCAGTGCAGGAAGCCTGGGAAGAAGCGGGCGTGACGGGGCGATGCAGCAAAGCGGGGCTGGGGCAGTTTCTGCACCTCAAGCACCGCCCAAATCAGCCCCCGACCTTGATTCTGGTCGATGTTTTTGCGCTGCATGTACAGGTAATGTCGCAGGACTTCCCCGAAAAGCACCAGCGCAGGCGCAAGTGGTTTGCACCTGAATGCGCGGCCCAAAAGGTCAGATCACCCGAGCTTGCCGAATTGTTACGCGACTTTAAGACCCATACGCATTAAGATAGCGCCAGAGAGGCTTGATATTGTCAGTCTGGTCGGTATCTATTCGCCAATCGTAATTTTGGACTGAACATGATTCAATACGCGTTGAAATGCAGTGAAGGCCACACATTCGACAGCTGGTTTCAATCCGCAGAAGCCTTTGACAAGCTGGCCTCTGCCAAGATGGTGACCTGCGCGATCTGCGGATGTACGCAGGTTGCGAAGGCGATCATGACACCGCGTGTCCGACCGGCCCGGAATGCGCAGGGAAAGCCCGAAAACGCGCCTGCATCCAATGAACAGATCAACGTCGCCACCCCTTCGCCCGAGATCGAGAAAGTTCTGACCGAAATACGCCGCCATGTCGAAAAGAACTCGGACTACGTTGGCAAGGATTTTGCAAGCGAAGCGCGCAAGATGCATCTGGGAGAGGCGCCAGAGCGTTCGATCTATGGTGAAGCCAGACCGGATGAGGCAAAATCGCTGATCGAAGATGGCGTGCCGGTGGCACCGCTGCCGTTTCTGCCCAGCAGAAAGACCAACTGACCCATGCATGTCGTGATCACCGGTGCCAATCGCGGTATCGGCCGCGCCCTTGCCACGCGCTACGACACCCGCGGTGACGCGGTTACCGGAACCGCACGCGATGGCAGTGCACAGGTCCGTCTGGACGTGTCGGACCCGGCCCAACAGGCAGCAATGGCCGAACAACTGAAAAACCAGCCCGTTGATCTTCTGATCTGCAATGCCGGGGTCTATCTGGACAAGGGGCACACGATCGACGACTACCCCGCCGAAATGTGGGCGCAAAGCTTTGCCACCAACGTGACCGGCGTTTTCCTGACCGTTCAGGCCTTGTTGCCCAATCTGCGCGCCGCAGGCGGCAAGGTCGCGATCATCTCGTCGCAGATGGCGTCCCATACGCGGGCACCGGGGGGCAGCTATATCTACCGCGCCTCCAAGGCGGCGGCGTTGAACCTGGGGCGGAATCTGGCGACGGATCTGAAAGCCGACGGGATCGCCGTGGGTATCTATCATCCGGGCTGGGTGCAAACCGACATGGGCGGCGCGGCCGCTGATATTGATGTCGATCAGGCCGTCTCGGGCCTGATGGAACGCTTTGAGGCCCTGTCAATCAGCTCTACCGGCTGTTTTGAAACCTATGACGGGCAGGCGCACGCTTACTGACCGGTCAGCGCCGCTTTGGGAATTTCATAGACCTCACCGGGTTCAATATAGACCACAAGCACGTCACCCAGCGTTTCATAAGTCATCTTCGAGGTCGAGCTGCTGGACTCCGGCGCACCATCCTTGAAATAGATGTTGCGCACCTTGCCACCCCCCAAAGCCACGGCCAGCGTCGTTGTGCCGTCATCATGGCGGCGCAGCTCTGCATTGCAGCTTTGCATCGGGTCACCGGCATTTGCGGCGCAGGGCACCTTGCCCAGTGCATTCTTTCCGTCCGTGCCGGCCACACTGGCAACCTGCGCCAATGCAGGCGATGACAACAAAGTAACGGCAAGGGCTAGGCGAAACATGGGGAACCTCTTGATTTGGTTGTTACTCGCAGGCTGACACCGCACCTGCGCAATGTAAAGCGGCCCTGTGCCACAGGCGGGTCCTGTTTGCGCTCTTGCTCTTGGGGTGCCCCTCGCTTATGAGGCTCGGGACCTCTAATCCAAGGCGCGGAGACATTTGCCCCCATGCCCGTACTCGTTATGAAATTCGGCGGCACTTCGGTCGCCAACCTGGACCGCATCCGCCGTGCTGCCAAGCGCATCGGTGTCGAAGTTGCCAAGGGCTATGACGTGATCGTCATCGTCTCGGCCATGTCGGGCAAAACCAACGAGCTGGTGGGTTGGGTGAACGAGACCTCGCCGCTGTTTGATGCACGCGAATACGATGCCGTTGTATCTTCGGGCGAAAACGTCACCGCTGGGCTGATGGCGCTGACATTGCAGGAAATGGATGTTCCTGCGCGCAGCTGGCAGGGCTGGCAAGTGCCGCTGCTGACAACCAGCGCGCACAGCCAGGCCCGGATCGAAGATATCCCGACCACGAACATCAACCAGAAATTCGGCGAAGGCATGAAAGTGGCCGTTGTAGCCGGGTTTCAGGGGCTCAGCCCCGAAGGCCGCATCACCACGCTGGGCCGGGGTGGCTCTGACACCACTGCCGTGGCTTTTGCCGCCGCGTTTGGTGCGGAACGCTGCGACATCTATACCGACGTGGACGGCGTCTATACCACCGATCCGCGCATCTGCGAAAAGGCGCGCAAGCTGGACAGGATCTCGTTCGAGGAAATGCTCGAACTGGCGTCGCTGGGCGCCAAGGTGCTGCAGACCCGCTCGGTCGAGCTGGCAATGCGCTACAAAGTAAAACTGCGCGTTCTTTCAAGTTTCGAAGAACAATCCGACGAGGCCGGTACGCTGGTCGTTGACGAGGAGGATATCATGGAATCCAATGTTGTGGCCGGTGTGGCCTATTCCCGTGACGAGGCCAAGATGACCGTCGTTTCGGTGGCGGACCGTCCCGGTATCGCCTCGACCATCTTCACCGCGCTCAGCGATGAGGGCGTCAATGTCGACATGATCGTGCAGAACATCTCGGACGAGGGGCGCACGGACATGACCTTCTCGTGCCCCACCGATCAGGTGGTCCGTGCCGAAAAAGCGCTGCTGGCGATCAAGGATAAGGGCGAGCTCAACTATGCCGAACTGGTCGCCGATACCGGTGTCTGCAAGGTCTCGGTGGTGGGAATCGGTATGCGCTCGCAATCGGGTGTCGCGGCCAAAATGTTCAAGATACTCTCGGATGAGGGGATCAACATCAAGGTCATCACAACCTCCGAGATCAAAATTTCCGTTCTTATCGACAGGAAATACATGGAACTTGCCGTTCAGGCACTGCATGATGCCTTTGAACTGGACAAGGCGGCCTGAGCTGATCGGCCAAGGGTTTCGCCTGACACACTGAATTGGTTGGGCCATGGCGGACGGCACGGAAACAGAATCCCGCAAGCTGCTGGGGCGGTTGCGCGAGGCGATGGCCAGCGAAGCCGCTGGACAGGAGCGTCTTGATCAGATCACTCATCTGATCGCCGACAGCATGCGCAGCGAAGTGTGCTCAATCTATCTGTTCCGCGATGATGAGACCCTGGAACTCTGCGCGACCCAGGGACTTGCGCCTGAATCGGTACACCAGACCCGGATGCGCATGGGCGAGGGGCTGGTGGGCAGGGTCGCCAAGACCGGCAAGGTGGTCAACACCCCGGATGCGCCGTCTGAAAAAGGGTTCCGGTATATGCCGGAAACCGGGGAAGAGCGGTTTTCGTCCTTTCTCGGCGTGCCGGTGCAGCGCCTTGGGGAAAAGCTGGGTGTTCTGGTTGTCCAGTCCCGCAAAGCGCGCGAATTTTCCGCCGATGAAATCTATGCGCTGGAAGTGGTGGCCATGGTGCTGGCCGAAATGACCGAACTGGGCGCCTTTGTCGGCGAAGGCGCGGCACTGTCGCCACGGCACCAGCAATCGGTCCTGCTGCGCGGCGGCCCGGCGCAGGAAGGCTCCGCCGAAGGCCATGTCTGGCTGCATGAACCCCGTGTGGTTGTCACCAATCCGATCGCCGAAGACCCGCACCGGGAACGCGAACGTCTGAATGAGGCGGTGGAAGAGCTGCGCGTCGGCGTCGACAAGATGCTCGAGATTTCCCGGGATGGTGATACCGAACAGCTCAAGGTGCTGGAAGCCTACCGCATGTTTGCCAATTCCAAAGGCTGGATGCGCCGGATGGAAGAGGACATTGCTCTGGGGCTCAGTGCCGAGGCCGCGGTCGAGAAAGAACAATCTCAGGCGCGCGCCCGGATGGGGCAGGTGTCCGATCCCTATCTGCGCGAACGGCTGGCGGATCTTGACGACCTCAGCAACCGTTTGCTGCGCATTCTGACCGGGCAGGGAAAAACCGACAGCGCCGATCTGCCGCCCGATCCGATTCTGGTCGCGCGCAATATCGGCCCCGGTGACCTGCTGGAATACGGGCGGGCGTTGAAGGGGATCATCCTCGAAGAGGGTTCAGTCGGCAGTCACGCCACCATTGTGGCCCGTGCGCTGGCAATCCCTTTGGTGGTCCATGTGGGCCGGATCACGACCGAAGCGCTGAACGGCGACCATGTGCTGGTGGACGGCGATCAGGGCGTTGTTCACCTGCGCCCCGAAGACAGCGTGGTCAGCGCCTTCCGCGACAAGATCGCGATGCAGGCCAAGGCACAGGAACGCTATGCCTCGATCCGCGAAACCCCCTGTGTCACACGCGACGGAACGCGCATCAATCTGGTGATGAACGCGGGCCTTATGGCCGATCTCCCGTCGCTGGGAACGTCGGGTGCCGAAGGTGTTGGTCTGTTCCGAACCGAGCTGCAATTCCTGATCCGCAATCAGATGCCCAAACGGTCCGAGCTTGTCACCCAGTATCAGCGGGTACTGGATGCGGCGGGCGACAAAAGGGTGGTGTTCCGCACACTCGATATCGGGTCGGACAAGGTGCTGCCCTATATGAAACACGTGGCCGAACCCAACCCGGCCCTGGGTTGGCGCGCCATTCGAGTCGGTCTGGACAAACGCGGCGTGATGCGGATGCAGTTGCAGGCCCTTCTGCGCGCCGCCAATGGGCGCCCGCTGACCATCATGTTCCCCTTTGTCGCGCAGGCCGAGGAATATCGCGAAGCCCGCTGGGAGGTGAACAAAACCATCGAACGCGAAAAGCGACTGGGCCACGTTCTGCCCGAAACGCTTGAAGTTGGCGCGATGCTGGAAACTCCATCGCTGGCCTTTGCGCCGCAAAAGTTCTTTGACGAGGTCGATTTCATCTCGATCGGCGGGAATGACCTCAAGCAGTTCTTTTTTGCGGCTGACCGCGAAAACGAACTCGTCCGCCGCCGCTATGACACATTGAATGTCAGTTTCCTGAGCCTGATGGAACGCATTGTCGAACGCTGCGGTCTTTCGGACACCCCGCTCAGTTTCTGTGGCGAGGATGCGGGCCGCCCGGTCGAGGCGCTGTGCCTTGCGGCCATGGGTATTCGCACCCTGTCGATGCGCCCGGCGTCGATTGGTCCGGTCAAAAGCCTGTTGCTGCGGTGTGACCTGATGGAGGTGCGCAAAATCATCGCGGACGCACGCCATCGTGGCGAACAATCCGTGCGCCCGGCCGTGATGGAGTGGCTGCGCAGTCAGGTATAGCCCGCAAAACCTCGCTTTTTGGGGAAACTATGCTTGATTTTTTCGCGCGGGCTTTTTATCACGCAGGCAATGTTAGCGGTAACAGTATGCCGCAGAGCCGTTTCATGCCGTGCTGAACTGATATCGGCAAACTCGAGAAGGAGCCTGTGATGGTTTCACGCGTAATTCCGGTAGAGCCGTTCGATCTTGTGTTGTTCGGCGCGACCGGGGATCTGGCGCAACGTAAGATCCTGCCGGGCCTGTACCATCGGTTCGAGGTCGGCCAGATGCCTGATGGGGCGCGGATCATCGGCACGGCGCGCTCGGATATCGACAGCGATGGGTTTCGCGATCAGGTCCGTGCATCGATGCAGGAATTCGCGCCGAAGTTCAAAAAGGACACATTGGACCGGTTCCTGTCCCATGTTGAATACGTGCCGGTGGATGCACTGGGCGATGCCGGATGGTCCGATCTGTCCAAGATGCTGCGCCCCGACGTGGTGCGGGCCTTTTACCTGTCAGTAGGTCCCAGCCTGTTTTCGGGCATTGCGCAGCGCCTGCATGACGCAGGTCTGGCCACGCCGGACAGCCGCATCGTTGTCGAAAAGCCTTTCGGCCATGACCTGGCCTCGGCCAAAGCGCTGAACGAAGGCTTGCGGGCGTGTTTCAAAGAACATCAGATTTACCGGATCGACCATTATCTGGGCAAGGAAACCGTGCAGAACCTGATGGCGCTGCGCTTTGCGAATTCCCTGTTCGAGCCGCTTTGGAACTCGACCCATGTCGACCATGTGCAGATCACCGTGGCGGAAACCGTCGGGGTCGAAGGGCGCGGGGCCTATTACGATCAATCCGGCGCGATGCGGGACATGATCCAGAACCATCTGGTGCAATTGCTGTGCCTGACCGCGATGGAACCTCCGTCAAAGTTCTCTCCCAACGCAGTGCGTGACGAGAAGGTCAAGGTGATCGAGGCCCTGGAACCAGTCGAACCCAGGGACATCGCCCGTGGTCAGTATCGCACGGGCAAGGGCGGTGACGGATACCTTGATCACGTTGGCAACCCGGCCAGCCGCACCGAAAGCTTCATTGCGCTCAAGGTCCATATCGGCAACTGGCGCTGGGCCGGGGTGCCGTTCTACCTGCGCACAGGCAAACGCCTGCGCGCCCGTGCCTCTGAAATCGCGGTGTTCTTCCGCGACCCGCCACACACGATCTTTCCCAATGTCGGCCCGTTGCATGGCAACGTGCTGGTGATCCGCCTGCAACCTGACGAAGGCATCACCCTGCGCACGACGATAAAGGAACCGGGGCAGGGCGGCTTCCGCCTGTCCGATGTAGCTCTGGACATGAGCTTTGCCGACGCGCTGGGTGATGACTCGCAATCCCCGGACGCATATGAACGCCTGATCATGGATGTCATCCGGGGCGATCAGACCCTGTTCATGCGTGGGGACGAGGCCGAGGCCGCCTGGGCCTGGGTCGATCCCATCATTCACGGCTGGGAACAGCGCGGGGACAAACCCGCCAAGTACGATCAGGGCAGTTCAGGCCCCGAAGAAGCACTGATGCTGATGCATCGCGATGGGCGTCGCTGGCGTCAGATCGGAGGGTAATCATGGTTCACTCTGTCATTTCCGACGTCACCAAACGGATCATCGACCGCAGCGCCGATCTGCGTGGTCCCCATATCGACCGGATGGAACAGGCCAGATCCAAAGGTCCCGCCCGTGCGCACCTGTCCTGCAGTGGTCAGGCCCATGCCTATGCGGGTGCGGGTGAAGACCAGCAATCCATGGCCACTGGCACGGCGGGCAATCTGGGCATCGTTACCGCCTATAACGACATGCTGTCCGCCCATCAGCCCTTTGAACGGTACCCCGCCCTGATCCGCGACGCGATCCGCGCCGCCGGAGGCACTGCTCAGGTCGCGGGTGGCGTGCCAGCCATGTGCGACGGTGTCACCCAGGGCGAAGCAGGGATGGAATTGTCGCTGTTTTCACGCGACGTGATCGCTCTGGCAACTGGCGTAGCACTCAGCCACAACACCTATGACGCGGCAGTCTTCCTCGGCGTCTGCGACAAGATTGTCCCCGGTCTTATCATCGGCGCGCAGGCGTTCGGCCATCTGCCTGCCGTGTTCCTGCCCGCAGGGCCAATGACCAGCGGCCTGCCCAATGACGAAAAGGCCAAGGTCCGCCAGAAATTCGCTGCCGGAGAGGTCGGGCGCGACGAACTGATGGCCGCCGAAATGGCGGCCTATCACGGTCCCGGCACCTGCACTTTCTACGGTACCGCCAACACCAACCAGATGCTGATGGAATTCATGGGCCTGCACTTGCCGGGCTCCAGCTTCGTCAATCCCAACACGCCCTTGCGCGACGCGCTGACACAAGAGGGCGCGCGCCGCGCCCTGTCGCTCAGTGCGCTGGGAAACAGCTATTCCCCTGTTTATCAGGTGCTCGACGAACGGGCCTTTGTGAACGGCATCGTCGGCCTTATGGCGACCGGAGGTTCGACCAATCTGCTGATCCACCTGATTGCCATGGCGCGCGCTGGTGGTATCGTTCTGGACTGGCAGGATTTTTCCGATATCTCCGCCGTGGTCCCGCTGGTCGCGCGGGTCTATCCCAACGGTCTGGCCGACGTGAATCACTTCCACGCCGCAGGCGGACTTGGGTTCACCATTGGCACGTTGCTCGAAGAAGGTTTGCTGCACCCCGATACGTTGACCGTTGCCGGGCAGGGCCTGCACAATTACACGCGCGAGCCCAAGCTGATCGATGGTGAGCTGACCTGGCAAGACGGCGCGGGCCACAGCCTGAATGACAAGATTGTCCGCCCCGCCCGCGACCCGTTCCAGCCCACCGGCGGCCTGTCGCGCCTGACCGGAAATCTGGGCACCGGGGTCATGAAAGTATCAGCCGTCGCGCCAGAACATCAGGTCGTCGAAGCGCCCGTGCGGGTGTTCCACGATCAGGATGAGGTGAAAGCCGCGTTCAAAGCCGGAGAATTCACCGGTGACGTCATCGTCGTGGTCCGGTTTCAAGGCCCCAAGGCCAACGGGATGCCGGAACTGCACTCGCTGACGCCCATGCTGTCGATCCTCCAGGGCCGGGGCCAGAAAGTGGCGCTGGTCACCGATGGCCGCATGTCTGGCGCATCCGGTAAAGTGCCCGCCGCCATCCATGTTGTCCCCGAGGCGCTCGACCGCGGCCCCATTGCATACCTTCAGGACGGTGACATCCTGCGCGTTGACGCGGTCAGGGGTGATCTGGAAATCCTCACCGCAGGCGTTCTGGACCGCGCGCCCGTCACCACCGACCTGTCCGCCAATCAACACGGCGCAGGGCGCGATCTTTTTGGTGCGTTCCGCCAGAATGTCGGCTCGGCCGACACTGGTGCCAGCATTTTCGGAGTTTAACCTCATGTCCAAGTCCCAACGCACCCGTGAAATCTGCGCACTTGCCCCGATCGTTCCGGTTCTGGTTGTCGATGACGTCGCGCAGGCCCGCCCGCTGGCCGAGGCATTGGTCGCCGGCGGTCTGCCAGCGCTCGAGGTCACCTTGCGCACGCCCGCCGCGCTCGACGCGATCCGCGCGATGGCCAAGGTGCCCGGCGGCGTGGTCGGCGCAGGTACGCTGGTCACACCCGAAGACGTCCGCGCCGCCAAAGAGGCGGGCGCGCAGTTCGGCGTCTCTCCGGGCGCAACCGACGCGCTCATCGCGGCGTGCGAGGCCGAGGGCCTGCCCCTGCTGCCCGGCGCGGCCACGGCCAGCGAAGCGATGGCTTTGCTGGAAAAAGGCTATGACATGCTGAAATTCTTCCCGGCCGAGGCCTCGGGCGGCGCGCCCGCACTCAAGGCAATCGGTGCGCCCCTGCCGCAGATCAGCTTTTGCCCGACAGGCGGGGTGTCGCCGTCCAACGCCCGTGACTATCTGTCCCTGTCCAACGTGGTCTGCGCCGGTGGCAGTTGGGTCGCGCCCAAGCAGATGGTCGAAAGCGGTGACTGGGCCGGGATCGAAACACTTGCGCGCGAGGCATCAAAGCTGGCGGATTGACGCCGCGAAGCCCCTCGGTAATGTGGGCGTCACCTCAGACAGGCTGACCCCATGACACAGACATCTGCCCTCTCCCAGGGGCGAACTTATTTGGCAATCCCGGGCCCCTCGGTGATGCCGGACGCGGTCCTGCAGGCGATGCATCGCCCGTCGCCCAATATCTACGATGGCGCGCTCATCGACATGATGCCCGACCTGACCCGCGATCTGCGCCGGGTTGCTCGCACAGGCCATGACGTTGCCATCTACATTGCCAATGGTCACGGCACGTGGGAGGCCGCTCTGTCCAACGTGATCGCCCCCGGCGAAACCGTTCTGGCTCCTGCCTCGGGCCGGTTCACCCATGGCTGGGCCGAGATGGCCGAAGGCATCGGGGCAAAGGTGCAGCTGATCGATTTCGGCACCTCATCCGCCTGGGATCTCGACCGAATTGCCGACGCATTGCGCGCGGATAAAAGCCGTCAGATCAAGGCCGTTCTCGCGGTTCATGTGGACACATCAAGCTCGATCCGCAACGATATCCCGGCACTGCGCAAACTGCTCGACGATCTGGACCATCCGGCGCTGTTGATGGCCGATTGCATTGCCTCGCTGGGATGCGACCGGTTCGAGATGGATGAATGGGGCGTCGATGTCACGGTCACCGCCTGCCAGAAAGGCCTGATGACCCCCGCAGGCACAGGCTTTGTCTTTTTCAACGACAAAGCACAGGCCAAGCGGGCCGCCATGCCGCGTGTGTCGCGATACTGGGACTGGCAGCCGCGCGCCAATCCCGACCTGTTCTACCAGTATTTCGACGGTACCGCGCCGACGCATCACCTCTATGGTCTGCGCGCCGCGCTCGACCTGATCCATGCGGAAGGGATCGAACAGGTCTGGGCCCGCCATGAGCGTCTGGCTACTGCCATCTGGGCGGCCTGCGAAACATGGGCCGAAGGCGGCGCGCTGCATCTGAACGTTGCCGACCGCGACCACCGCAGCCATGCCGTTACCGCCCTGCGCCTGAACGGGGGGCGCGGCACGGCCCTGCGCGCGTTCACTGAACATCAGCTGGGCCTGACGCTGGGCATTGGCCTTGGGATGGAGGATTACGACAGCTGTTTCCGCCTCGGACATATGGGCCATGTCAACGGGCAGATGGTGATGGCGATGCTGGGCGGTATGGAAACGGCCATGACCGCGCTTGAAATCCCCCGTGGCAAAGGCGCGCTCGAGGCCGCCGCTGCCGTCCTGGCCGCCTGACACGCCTCAGACGAACAGCACCGATCCACCCCTTCATCTGGCCAAAAATATCCTCGGGGGGATCGCGCTTTGCGCGATGGGGGGCAGACAGCCCCCCTTTGACCCGATGGCAAGACAGACCAGCGCTAGCCCGTCTTTGCCCGCACTTCCGTTAGCGCCTTGGGCAAGGCGACCGCAAAAGCATCCAGATCTGCTGTGTCACCACAGCTTACCCGGATGCACCTGTTCTGGGGCGCTGCAAACGGCATCCGGACAAACAGACCCCGCGCAACCAAAGCCTCCAGTACCGCTTTGGCGAAATCGCCATCCCGCCCGCAATCAATCGCCACGAAATTGGTGGCCGAGGGCAGGGGCTCCAATCCGTTCTCGCGGGCAATCATTCCAATCCGCGCACGCGCCTCTGCGATCTGTGTCTGAATGTGCTCCAGCCAGGTGCCATCCTGCAACGCGGCCAGCGCCCCGGCCTGCGCCGCGCGGTTCATGCCGAAATGGTTGCGCACCTTGTTGAAGGCTGCGATCAGGTCGGGCGCTCCCATGGCATAGCCAACCCGCGCGCCCGCCATGCCATAGACCTTGGAAAATGTCCGCATTCGGATCACGCGAGGGTCGTCTGCGCTGACAGGTGCCGCAGTCCCTTCCGGCGCGCATTCCACATAAGCCTCGTCCAGAATCAGTAGGCAACCGTCGGGCAGGGCGTCCATTGCCGCCACGATATCCGCGCCGGAATGCCAGCTGCCCATCGGATTGTCCGGATTGGCCAGATAGACCAGTTTTGCCCCCACCTCGGCCGCCTTCGCAAACAGGGCCGCCGGGTCTTCGTGATCCCCGGCATAAGGGACCTTGTGCAGAACGCCACCGAACCCGGCCACATGATAATTGAACGTCGGATACGCCCCGTCCGAGGTCACAACCGCATCCCCGGGCCCTACAATCAGACGCACAAGATAACCCAGAAGCCCGTCAATCCCTTCGCCTACGACGATATTTTCGGGGGTTACCCCATGATGCTCGGCCAAAGCTTGGCGCAGATCGTGGTTCTCGGGATCGCCATACATCCAGATATCAGACGCGGCCTGCTCCATAGCCCGGATCGCGCGGGGCGAGGGGCCAAACACGCTCTCATTGGCCCCAAGACGGGCAATGAACGCCGCGCCGCGCTGACGCTCTTGCGTTTCGGGGCCCACAAAGGGCACGGTGGCGGGCAGGGATTGGGCAAGCGGGGTGTATCGAGGTCCTGTCATGCCTGCAGATAACCCCAAGCCCGGGCTTCGGGCAAGCGCGCACCTCATTCCGCGCGTCAGAGCGTATTGAAACATAAGTAAGGAGCGCAGATGCGCATACTGTCTGCCATTGTTCTTCTGGGCCTTGCCTATCTTCTGTTCTGGCCCGTTCCCATTATCCCCGTCGCCGTTGAGATGCCGGAAGATGCCGGTTTCACAGGGGATTTCGCAGAGAACACAGCGCTGGATGCCGCGCAGCTGATCCGCCTGCCGGATGGGGAAACCGGCCCCGAAGACATCGCCATCCTGCCCGGCGGCGCGGTCTATACGACCAGCCGGTCCGGCACGCTCTATCGCATAGACGGGGCTGACCCTGTTGTGGTCGACCAGCTTGGCGGGCGTCCTCTGGGCCTCAGGGCCGGGCCGGATGGCGCGCTCTATATAGCCGACAGCTTTCGCGGGGTGATGCGCTGGACCGGGCCGGGCACGCTTGAATCCGTGGTGGCCGGCATCGACGGTGCGCCCGTGGTCTATGCAAACCAACTGGACGTGGCACAGGACGGCACGATCTATTTTTCGAACTCCTCTGACCGGTTCGATCCCGAAACCATGGGCGGGACCAAGCCGACTTCGGTCCTGACCATCTGGGAACAATCCGATACAGGCTATGTCGCCCGTCACAACCCCGATGGCCGCACCGAAAAGATTGCCACTGGATTCGTCTATACCAATGGCATTGCCCTCTCACCTGACGCAGATTTCCTGCTGATCGCCGAGACCGGTCGCGCACGGGTGCACAAGTTGTGGCTCAGCGGGCCGAAAGCCGGTCAGCAAGAGGTCTTGCTGGACAACCTGCCCGGCTATCCCGACAATCTCGAAGCACAGGGTGATGGCACCTACTGGATGGCCTTCGCCAGCCCGCGTGTCCCGTCCGAGGAACTGATGCCGTACCCCTTCCTGCGCAAGGTGGTCTGGCGGCTGGGTCCGGCTGTACGCCCGGCGCCGATCCATCGGGGTATGCTGGTGCAGTTCGATGGTGAAGGCACGATCCTGCGCACCCTACAGGATCCGCAGGGCCGTATTGGCATCACAACAGGGGGCCGGATCGTGGGCGATCAGTTTTATGTCATGACGCTTGATTCCCCCTGGTTCGGGCGGATGCCTGTCAGCGATATGCCCTGACGTCGCAGTGGAAATTGGCGTCCCGTCCGGGCATGGTCGCCGCAACTGAATTTCGGGAGGTCCCCCATGTCACGCGTATCCGTCACCTATCAAGACCATGTTGCCCATGTCACCCTGACCCGGGGCGACAAGATGAACGCGCTGGATGACGCGATGGTCAAGGCATTGCTCTCTGCCGGGCAAGAGGTCGCCGCCTCGGACGCCCGCGCCGTGGTTTTGTCGGGCGAGGGGAAAAGCTTCTGCGCCGGGCTCGACATGGCAAGCTTTGCCAAGATGGCCCATATGGACCCCACCGAATGGCTGATGACCCGCAGCCACGAAGATGCCAACGAAATGCAGGAGCTGGCGCTGATCTGGCGTCGCGTACCGGTGCCGGTGATCTGCGCCATTCAGGGCGTCGCCTATGGCGGTGGCCTGCAAATCGCTCTGGGCGCGGATATACGTATCGCGCACCCCGAGGCGAAACTGGCGGTGATGGAGATGAAGTGGGGTATCATCCCCGATATGGGCGGCATGGTTCTGCTGCCCCGGCTTGTGCGTTCGGACGTGCTGCGCCTGCTGACCTACACGGCCCGGCCCATCGGCGCGCAGCAGGCGATGGATTGGGGACTGGTCACGCAGCTTTCAGATGACCCGCTGACCGAAGCTCTGGCCATTGCCGAGAATATCGCCGGTCAAAGCCCCTCGGCTATCCGTGCCGCCAAGCGGCTGATCGAAGTGGCCGAAACCCAGCCCCGTGCGGACGTTCTCAAGGCGGAATCCGCCGAGCAGGTGGAGCTAATCGGCAAGCCTCATCAGATGGAGGTCGTGATGGCGCAGATGCAGGGCCGCAAGCCCGAGTTCAAGTGATCAGCGCATGAAAGCCCGCCGTGCATCGCGGGCCATGTTGTAACGCATTTCCAGATCAGCGATCTCCGACATCGCGGCCCGGCGTTCCGCGGGGTCGGTCAGGGCCGGATACGCTTTGCGGGCCGCATCCAGTTTCTTTTTGATGTCGAACTCTTCGGGCAGAACCCCGGCTTGCGCCATGATCCGGTGCCCGGCGGCGATGGCCGGATCGCCCTGCGCCTCGCCGGACCGGTCGGGCAGGGGGTGACCTTCGCCGACAAGGCCCTGCAACTGCCCCTCGGCCTGTGCCTTTTTGATCTGGCGCTCCACCAGTTTTCCAAGTGAACCGAACATGGCGCAACTATACCCGGTAAGGGCGGGATACGAAAGCGGCTACCGAATTCTGTTGCTCACCAGATAGGCCAGCCCGCCGACCAGAAGGCCCCAGACCGCCGCGCCCAGCCCAAAGACCGAGATACCCGATGCGGTGATCGCAAAGGTCAGCATCGCGGCCTCACGCTCGGCCGGAACCTCAAGTGCTGCGAAAATCGAATTGGCCAGAACGCCGATCAGGGCGACACCGGTCAGTGTCCCCATCAACAGAGGATCGGCATGGGAGGCAAAGCCGGTAATCGCTACAGCAAAGATGCCGAATACGCCATAGAAAACGCCACCCATAATGGCTGACCAGTACCGTTGCGCAGGGTCTGGGTGGCTGTCTTCATTGGAACACATCGCAGCCGTGATCGCCGCAAGGCAGGTGGCAGGTGCACCAAATGGTGCCGATAACAGGCTCGCCCCACCCACGGATGAAAACAGCCTGCCCGGAGCCGGGGTATAGCCAAAGCTGCGCATCACCGCGATGCCGGGAATATTCTGGGTCGCCATCGTGACGATGAACAGCGGGATGGCGATCCCGATGGTCGAGGCCAGCGAAAAACTGGGCGTGGTCCAGACCGGTGCCGCCAGCCATCGCGCCGGGGTCACCGATGCGTCGCCTGCGTTCAGCACGACAACCAGCGCGGCGGCGAAAACGGCCGCCGGAACAGCGAACAGCCGGTTGATCCGGCCCGCGATGAACCATGTCAGGATCACCGGCAGGGCTTGCGCGGGCAATTCGACTGCGGCCTGAAAGGGCAGAATGCAAAGCGGCAGCAGAACGCCCCCCAGCATGGCCTGTGCCAGTGTCGTCGGAATGGCGGCCGCCAGCCGCCCCAGTGGCCGCCAAAGCCCGGCCAGCACCGTCAGCGCCCCTGCACACAGGAAGGCGCCCGTCGCCTCGGCAAACCCCAGCGCCGGTGTCGCGGACACCGCCAGCAGCGCCGCCCCCGGCGTCGACCAGGCGACGCTGATCGGTTGCCGGTACCACAGGCTCAGCACAATGGCGGTCAGTCCCATTGCGATGGCCGCCATCATCAGACCCGAGGCCACCTGCGCCGGAGACGCCCCCATCGCGGCCAGCCCCTGCAACACGATAGGAAAGGAACTGAAGAATCCGACAATGGCGACAACAAGCCCGGTCGAGACTGTCTGGAGCGGTGGGGCAAACTGGGTCATGACAGCCTCGGGCGGTTGGGGTTGGTGATTGCTAACAAGCGGCGGCGGGGACGGGCAAGGTCTGAACGCGCAAAAGAAAACCCCGCCGGATCAGCGGCGGGGTTCGGGGTATGAGTATTTTTGAAAAGATGAAGATCAGGCGATCTCGGCCAGACGGGCCAGCGCCTCGTTCAGCTTGGCTTCTTCTTCCTCGCGTGCGGCGAGGTTGGCTTTGGCTTCCTCGACCACCTCATCCGGGGCCGAGGCCACGAATTTGGGGTTGTTCAGACGCCCGCGCAAGCCACCCAGTTCCTTGGCCAGCTTGCCCTTGGCTTTCTCCAGCCGCTCCTTTTCCGCGCCGATGTCGATGATATCCGCCAACGGCAGGCCGAAGGAGGCTCCGGGGGCGGCAATCGAGATGGTGCCCTTGGGCAGCGTGTCTGCGCTGGTCAGGCTGTCGATGCGTGCCAGACGTTTGATCAGCGCCTCGTTGCGGTCCCACGCGGCTTGGCCGTTGGCGTCGATCTCGGTCACCAGCATCGGCACATAGAGACCCGCAGGCACCCGCATCTGCGCACGGGCCGAGCGGGTGTTTTCGATCACCGAGATCACCCAGTTCATTTCACGATCCGCATCGGCGTCGACCAGTTCCGTGCCGTAGGTCGGCCAGTCGGCGTGGACAACCATTTTCGCGCGATTGCCGGTCAGGCCCCACAGCTCTTCGGTGATGAAGGGCATGATCGGGTGCAGCAGGACCATGCACTGATCCAGAACCCAACGCATGGTGGCGCGGGTCTCAGACCGTGCTTCGGCGTCATCACCCTGCAGCAGCGGTTTCGACAGTTCCACGTACCAGTCGCAGACCTTGCCCCAGACAAAGGCATAAAGCCCGTTGGCGGCATCGTTGAAACGATAGCTTTCCAGCGCCGCGTCGACCTCTTCCCGCACACGGGCGGTTTCGCCGATGATCCAGCGGTTGACGGCGGCCTTGGGCTTCAGGTCTGCCACATCCAGTTGCGGCACAGCGTCGGTAAAGACCTCATTCATCTCGGCAAAGCGGACGGCATTCCAAAGCTTGGTACCAAAGTTGCGATAGCCGGTGATGCGTTCACGCGACAGTTTCAGAACACCGCCAATCGCCGCCATCGAGGCGTTGGTAAAGCGCAGCGCGTCGGCACCGAATTCGTCCACGATTTCAAGTGGATCGATGACGTTGCCGGTGGTCTTGGACATCTTCTTGCCCTTCTCGTCGCGGACGAGCGAGTGCAGGTAGACGGTGTGGAACGGAACCTCGTTCACCACGGCCAGCTGCATCATCATCATCCGGGCGACCCAGAAGAACAGGATATCCGCGCCGGTGATCAATACGCTGGTCGGGAAATAGCGGCGCATCTCCTCGGTCTGCTCGGGCCAGCCCAGCGTGCCGATGGGCCAGAGGCCGGACGAGAACCATGTGTCGAGGACGTCGGGGTCGCGGTAGAGGCCGATTTTGCCCTCTCGAATGAACGAGATAGCCTCTTCCTTAGTAGAGACCTCGGCGATTTCCATGCCTTCGTAGTAGCCCTCAATGTCCGTCCGAATTGCATCAAAAGACGGGCCGCAGAATACCGCAAACTCCCCTTTGTTGTGGCTTTCCATACGGGCGATGCGATCAGGGTTCGGTGCCAGCCCCGAGCACTTCTGCTGAGGCCCATACCAAACCGGAATCTGATGCCCCCACCACAGCTGGCGCGAGATGCACCAGGGCTCGATGTTCTCCAGCCAGTGGTAATAGGTCTTCTCGCCCGACTCGGGGATGATCTTGACCGCGCCGTCCCTGACCGCATCCAGCGCCGGGCCGACGACCTTTTCGGCATCCACAAACCACTGGTCGGTGAACATCGGCTCGATGACGACTTTCGAGCGGTCGCCAAACGGCTGCATGATCGGTTTGCTCTCGACCAGTGGGACAAGTGCCGGGCTGAAGCCCGGCCCACCGTCATCGTCCTCTGTAGGCCGGGCTTCAGTCCGGCTCGATCCCAGACGCGGATCGTCCGCTGGACACATGACAGCCAGACCTTCGCGGGTGATCTCTTCGACCACCTTGGCGCGCGCCTCGAACCGGTCCAATCCGCGCAGGTGATCGGGGATCAGGTTGATCGCGTCGATCTCATTCTCGGTGAACGCTTTGCCGCGCGCGTATTCCTGCGCCTTGCCCGCCTCTTCGGCGTAAGGCGCGCCATCAGCCCGCATCGCGCCCTTGGTGTCCATCAGGCGGTACATCGGAATGCCGCAGCGCCTGGCGACCATATTGTCGTTGAAGTCATGCGCGCCGGTGATCTTCACCGCGCCCGAGCCGAAGTCGGGATCGGGATACTCATCGGTGATGATCGGAATCTGGCGGCGATGCTCTTTCGGTCCAACCGGGATTTCGCACAGTTTGCCGACGATCGGCGCGTAGCGCTCATCCGACGGATGCACGGCCACAGCACCGTCGCCCAGCATGGTTTCGGGCCGCGTGGTTGCAATGGAAATATAATCCCGCTCTTCGCGAAGGATTACATTCCCATCTTCATCTTTTTCCAAATACTCATATGTCTCGCCGCCCGCCAAAGGGTACTTGAAGTGCCACATGTGGCCCGGCGTTTCAATATTCTCGACCTCAAGGTCCGAAATCGCCGTTTCGAAATGTGGGTCCCAGTTGACCAGTCGCTTGCCGCGATAGATCAGGCCCTTTTCGTACATGTCGACGAAGACCTTGATAACGGCATCATGGAAGTTGGGTGAGTTTTCGTGCCCGGTGCGTGGGTCACCTGGTGCGCCCGCCATGGTAAAGGCATTGCGCGACCAGTCGCAGGAATTCCCCAACCGCGTCATCTGTTCGATAATCTTGCGGCCGTATTGCCCCTTCCAATCCCAGACCTTGGCCAGAAACTCCTCGCGCGCGTAGTCGGTGCGCTTCTTGCCCTCTTCGGCCATCAGTTTCTTTTCAACCTGCATCTGCGTGGCGATGCCGGCGTGGTCCTGACCAGGTTGCCATAGAGTGTCGAACCCGCGCATCCGGTGCCAGCGGATCAGAATATCCATCAGCGTATGGTTAAAGGCATGTCCCACATGCAGCGCGCCGGTCACGTTGGGCGGTGGCAGCATGATGCAAAAGCTCTCATCACGCGAACGGTTCGCGCCTGCCTTGAAGGCTCCGGCCTGTTCCCAGGCCTCATAGATACGGGCCTCGGCCTCGGCCGCGTTGAATGTCTTTTCCATCGCCATGGGATGCGTCCTGCGTCAACAAATTCGGGTCAGCGCCTGCAATAGCGAATGGAGACAGGAAGGGGAAGGCCCTGTGCGGCGACGATTGCTGAAGTCACCCCGTGCCGGTCGCCTCGTTTCCGTACAGGTGCGTGCTTTGCGCCGCGCCTTGTGTCATCGCCTTGGCCTGATCCTCCCGGATGCGGGCGTGAAGCGCCAAGGCTGGTGCCGAAAACAACTCGGTCGGCGGTTCGATGAGGATGAAATTGCCCACACGGTCTTCGCCCCGCGCCAAGACCGCGTAATCGCGGTCCGCCACTTTTTGCTGTGCGTTCGGGTTCAGATACCGGATCGCCAGCCCGATCCGCCGATCGTCCGACGTATTGGGCCCCGAGCCATGGATTGTTAGGCCATGGTGCAGCGACATCTGACCCGGCTGCAGTTCAATATGTGTCTTTTCCTCGTCTGCCACATCGACAGCCACCTCCTGCCCGCGCGACAGCAGGTTGTTGTCTGAAAACGTATCGTTATGGGGCAGGATCGGGTTCTTGTGGCTGCCCCTGACAAAGTCCATGCAGCCGCTTGCAATCGTGGCAGGCGACAATGCGATCCATGCGGTCATCTGATCCGGTGTTTCGCCCATCCCCCAATAGGTCAGGTCCTGATGCATTCCCACCACCTGAGTCGTGCGTGGCTCTTTGATGAACAGTTCCGCAGACCACAGCAGCAAGTCCGGCCCCAGTATTCCTTCGACGACGTCCAGAACTCTGGGGTCCAGTGCGATACGGGCGACCAGCGGCATCACCACATGGGCGTTCAGGCGTTTGTACATGTTCAGCGGCAGCGGAAGGTCAGCCACGCGCCAGGTCTTCTCGATCTGCTCCAGCTCGGCCCGGAACTGTTCGGTCTCATCCGGTGAAAAGACTGTAATGGGAAAGGCAAACCCGTCTTGCCAATACGCGTCGACCGATGGGGCGTCCAGGCGGCCCTGTGACAGGGAAATGGGTTCGGGCATGGGGAACCTCCGGCAGGCTGTATCTTCAAACAGCCTACGAATCCCTCTGCGGCCCCCGCAATCCTGTTTACGACATCGGTGTCGCCACGCGCTTTCAAGCAAGGCGCTGGACATAAGCGGGCGCAGGGCTAGTGTCGCCATCAAGGCAGTGACAGGAGCATCCCATGGAAAAATTCGGCAAAAGCCAGCCCGTCAAACGGACCGAGGATCAGCGGTTCCTGACCGGGCAGGGGCGCTATATGGACGATGCCGTGCCCGACAATGCGCTGTTTGCCGCTTTCTTCCGCAGCCCTGCGGCCCATGGCGATATCACCGCGCTGGATCTTGAGGCCGCGCGGGATGCCGACGGGGTGCGGCTGGTCATGACACTGGATGACCTTGCCGCCTCGGGCATCGACACGGTGATGAATGCAGCAACCTTGACCAACCGCGACGGGACCGGCTCTGCCGCGCCGGATCGGCATATGCTGGCCAAGGACAGTGTGCGCTTTGTGGGCGAACCCGTGGCCGTTGTCATCGCGGATACGCTGGCGCAGGCACGGGACGCGGTCGAGCTGATCTGGATAGATATCCGGGAACGCGCTGCCAAGCTGGACGTGAACGCGGGGGGTGAGGCCCTGCACCCGCAAGCGCCGGACAATCGCGCGTTTGACTGGGGCTTGGGTGATGAAGCCGCGACCAAAGCCGCCTTTCAGGCCGCCGCCCATACCGTCTCGCTGAACGTGCACGACAACCGCGTCATCATCAGCTCGCTCGAGCCGCGGGGCTGTCAGGCCGACTGGTCTGGCGGGCGTCTGCACTTTTCCTATGGCGGGCAGGGTGTCTGGGCGATGAAGGCACAACTGGCGCAAAAGCTGAAACTCGATGCGGATGCGATCCGTGTCACCACCCCGGATGTGGGGGGCGGGTTTGGCATGAAGGTGATGCCATATCCCGAATATTTCTGCGTGGCCGTGGCCGCGATGAAACTGGGCCAGCCCGTGCACTGGATGTCCGACCGGTCCGAGGCAATGCTGTCCGATCACCACGGCCGCGATCTGACCTCGCTGGCCGAGCTGGCCTTTGATGCCGACCACCGGATCACCGCCTACCGCGTTCACAGCAAAGTCAACCTTGGTGCCTATAACAGCCATTTCGCGCAGGCGATCCAGACAAGCCTGTTCAGCAAGGTGCTGATGGGGGTCTATGACGTTCAGACCACCTATCTCCGGGTCGAGGGGTTCTATACCACGACAACACAGGTTGACGCCTATCGCGGTGCCGGACGCCCCGAGGCGATCTATGTGCTGGAACGCGTGATGGACCGCGCCGCACGCGAACTGGGCGTTGACCCGTGGGAGTTGCGGCGCAAAAACTTCATCAGACCCGGCGATTTCCCCTACACCTCTGCTACGGGTGAAACCTATGATGTCGGAGATTTCGACATGGTCCTGCGCCGTGCGGCCAGCCAGACCAGCGGGTTCGAGGCCCGCAAGGCCGCCGATGCCGAACGCGGTCTGATCCGGGGGCAGGGTCTTTGTTACTATATCGAAAGTATTTTGGGCGACCCTTCCGAGAACTCGAAGGTCGAGTTTTGCGAGGATGGCACTGTGAACCTTTATGTCGGCACACAATCGAACGGGCAGGGCCACGAGACGGTTTATGCCCAGTTCCTGTCCGATCAGACCGGCGTTCCGATGGACAGGATCACCGTCATTCAGGGTGATACCGACAGGCTTGGCCATGGCGGCGGAACTGGTGGCTCACGCTCAGTGACGGTGCAAAGTACCGCGACCCTTGCCACCATTGACAAAATGATCGCCGCATTCACGCCTTATCTGGCCGATAAGATGGGGGTTGAGGACAGTGATGTGCGATTTGACCATGAAACATTCCGCGCGCCGGGCTCGAACCTGACGCCGACCCTGACCGAAGCCGCGGCCATGGCCCGCGCTGACGGGCGCTTGGACTTGCTAAAGCATGAGTCCCGCGCACAACTGGATGCCCGCAGCTATCCCAACGGCGCGCATGTTGCCGAGGTCGTGATCGATTCCTTCACCGGCGAAACCCGTGTGGACCGCTACACCGTGGTTGATGATTTCGGAAATCTTATCAACCCGATGCTGGCCGAAGGGCAGGTGCATGGCGGGGTGGTTCAGGGCATCGGGCAGGCGCTGTCGGAACATGTGGTGCATGATGATCACGGACAGCTGCTCACGGCATCGTTTATGGATTACGCCTTGCCCCGCGCGGTGGACGTACCCATGATAAAGTTTACCTCGGCGCCGGTGCCGTCAACTTCCAACCCGATGGGGATGAAAGGATGCGGCGAGGCCGGCACGGTGGGCGCTCTGGCCGCTGTGGCGAACGCGGTTCAGGACGCGCTCTGGGATCACGGGGTGCGGCAGGCGGATATGCCTTTCACACCTCACAAAGTTTGGGAATTGCTGACGCATGGAACTGTCGCGGCTCAGTAGGAAGGTTCTGGGATGGCTCGGGCGGCCCTTGCGGTCCGAGCACTCCGCCGAAACGCGGCACCGCGAGCCGATCAGCCACGTCATTATCCTTGATGGCACCATGTCCACCCTCGAACCGGGGTTCGAAACCCATGCCGGTCAGACCTATCGCCTGTGTTGCGAAATGGGCAGCAAGGTGTCGGTGTTCTACGAGGCGGGTGTGCAGTGGGAAAGCTGGAAATCCACCATGGACGTGATGATGGGCCGGGGTATCAACCGCCAGATCCGCCGCGCCTATGGCTATCTGGCGTCACGCTACAAGCCCGGTGACCGGATTTATTTCATCGGTTATTCCCGTGGGGCCTACGGCGTGCGCAGCCTGGCCGGGGTGATCGACATGATCGGCCTGCTCAAGGCCGAACACGCGACCGAGCGGAACATTCTGCAAGCCTACCGCCATTATGAATGCAATGTCAGCGGCACCGCCGCCCGCGATTTTCGCCGCAAGTTCTGCCATGACAATGTCAAGATCGAGATGGTCGGAGTCTGGGATACGGTCAAGGCGCTGGGCCTGCGCCTGCCGCTGCTGTGGCGCTGGGCCGAGGATCGCCATGCCTTTCACAACCACCAGCTGGGCCCGGCCACTCTGCATGGCTATCACGCGCTGGCCCTCGACGAAACGCGCGAGGTGTTCGAGCCGGTTCTGTGGCGATGCAAGCCCGATTTCAAAGGTCATGTGGAACAGGTCTGGTTCCGTGGCACCCACGGCGATATCGGCGGCCAGCTGAACGGCTATGAAGAGGCCCGGCCGCTCAGCAATATCTCGTTGATCTGGATGCTGGACAAGGCCGAGATGCACGGGCTGCCGATGCCCGAAGGCTGGCGCACCCGTTTCCCGACGGATGCCCATGCGCAATCGGTTGGAACCTGGCGCGGCTGGGGCAAGATCTTTCTGCTGCGCAAACACCGCAAGGTCGGGCGGGATCAGTCAGAACGCCTGCATGTCTCGGTCGTGCCGGATGAATTGCCGGGCTGGGTGGCGATGCCGAACCTGCCGACACATCCCGCGCAGTGAAAGGCTACCATGTGCCACTGACACCAAGATCACCGGCACTTCAATGTCAGGTTCGAGCCCGAAGCGGGCAGAGCAGAACTTAATAAAAGTCGAATTGCATATAATCAAAGTAGTCAGTTAGCTCGATGGGATCGGAACACTCCGGGTATCTTTCGATGAATCTAAAGCCGATGCGCTCATAGATGCGGAGCATATCTTGATTGCCTTTTACAGTATTCACCAAAAGGGTGCGCCAACCCATCTCCCGAGCGGCCTCCATCCGTGCATCGACCAAAGCTCGGCCAAGGCGGTTTCCACTTGCTTCCGGTCGAACAAAAAGACGCTTTAGCTCTCCGGCATCTGGTCGGGCCTGTTGCAGCGTACCACACCCCACAAGGCGGTTTTGTTCACCATATGCCAGAACGAGGCGGCCGGTTGGCGGCAAGAACGTCTGAATATTTGCCAGAACGGATGATGCCATATCTTTTGGTTCTTTTCTCGCAGACCCGCCTGCCAAGGCCAGTTTATGAAAGACGACGGCGTAATACTCGGTCAGAAGTTCTTCGAATGCGGGTTTGTCGTCTACTTCGGTAACCGAAGCTATCCGATATTCCATACCGACCTCTTTTCATGCCCAATAAAGATCGGCAGCTTACTCCGCTTTTCCGCGCCGACATAGTAAAATCATCGAGGGCATCAGCCAACGGCACAGCCTGGAAAGGAATGATGCGTCTAGTGTCGGCGATGCCAGCTTCGTCCGCAAAGCTGACAACCACCGAGACGATTGGCGCCGCCACGCAGCGAACGGCAGCATCGTCCGCAAAGTTGACGCTCCGAACTAAAACACCCTCGCAGCATTCAGCGAGGGTGTTTTCTTTGTAAGAGCCCGTTACGCCTTGCGTCGTTCTTGACTATACAACGCCTCCGGTAAAGGGCGTGGCGAAACGCCTGCGCCCTTTTCACGTTCCATAGACAAGATTTAGGTTCTTGTGTTCGCTATTACCGCCGCCGGTCGCGGCGCGAACTCATCGGCTGGAAAGCCACGCCCACATGCGCCTCGCAATAGGGTTTGCCTGCCTCAACCGGCAGGCCGCAGAACCAGAAATCCTCGGTCGCGGGGTCGCCCACAGGCCATTTGCAGGTTTTCTCGGTCAGTTCCATCAGCGTCAGCTTCTTGGCTTTCTTCTCGATCTCGTTGACCTTGGCCAGCGCCTCGGGGCTGATCTCGTTGGCCGAGGGCTGTGGCGGCAATGGCTGGCCGGCCGGGATGATCTGGCGGCGGGCCGGAACGGCGGGTTTCGCCTCGGCAGCAGCAGCCGGGCGCGCCGGTTCTGTCTTTGGCATGGGTCTGGGCTTGGCTTCGGCCTTGGGCGCGGGCGCCGGTTTCTCTTTCGGTTCGGACTTGGCCGGGGCTGCGCCTGCTGTCCGGTTGGACAGGCCCAGGCGGTGGACCTTGCCAATCACCGCGTTACGGGTCACGCCGCCCAGTTCCTTGGCGATCTGGCTGGCCGACTGGCCTTCGCCCCACATCTTCTTCAGCAGTTCTACGCGCTCGTCTGTCCAGGACATCGTCAGCCTTTCAAAAGCGGAAAGCGGCCCCGGATTCGGGCCGCCTTGGGAAATCGTCTCAGCCCCCTATTCTAAACACTGCGGCCCGAGTTACAAGCTGTCTTCGAATCAGGTTGAGGGCAAAGCATGCAGAATTCCGCAGAACAGACCGCACGCAGCTTTGGGGCGGTCAACTGGATGGGGCTTTACACGCTGGCGCAGCGCGAAATCCGCCGCTTTCTTTCGGTCTGGACCCAGACCGTTCTGGCGCCTCTGGTCACGGCTGGCCTGTTCCTGCTGATCTTCACCATCGCCATCGGGCCCAGCCGCCCTGACGTCATGGGCGTGCCGTTTGTGGTCTTTCTGGCACCGGGAATCCTGATGATGACGGTGATCCAGAACGCCTTTGCCAATACCTCCTCTTCGATGGTGATTGCCAAGGTGCAGGGCAATATCGTCGACACGCTGATGCCGCCGCTGTCCCCGCTCGAGATTCTGCTGGGGTATCTCGCCGGTGGCATCGCCCGTGGCCTGATGATCGCGCTGGTGATTTCGGTTGCGTTGCTGGTCCTGTTGTCCATCGCGCCCCAGCATCCGTTGATTGCACTGATCTTTGTTGTTCTGGGGGGTGCCTTCATGGGCGCACTGGGCCTCTTTGCCGGGATCTTTGCAAACAAATTCGATCAGATGGCCGCGATCACCAACTTCATCGTCACACCTCTGGCTTTCCTGTCGGGCACTTTCTATTCGGTCGAGGCGCTGCCTCCTGTCCTGAACCGCCTGACCCATCTGAACCCGGTCTTCTACCTGATCGATGGGCTGCGTTACGGCATGATCGGCGTGTCCGACAGCTCGCCGTGGTTGGGCATGGCGGTTTGTGGCTTTGCCACGCTGGCCATCGGGTTGATCACCTGGCAAATGCTGCGTACCGGTTATCGGCTTAAGGCTTAACCGGTCTCTGCCAGCCTATCTGGCGGCAGGGAAGGCTTGGATTCGCCCAGCCGCGGATGCAAGCGGGCCGACACAGCCCAAGCGCCAAACAGGGCAATCCCGCCTGCCGCGAACACACCGGCCACCGGCGCCACCAGCAGGACCAGAGCTGCAACACCGGGCGTCAGAATGCCCGAGACATCGCGGTAACTGGAATAAATCGCCGACATCTCGGTTCGCTCAGACGGCTTTACAGCCATTAGGAAGGGCAATCCGGCGCAAATATCCAGAACGATCAGCCAGACAGACCCCAGAACCAGCGCAGCGACCGAGGCAACCGGCCATCCCGCGACCAATCCGGCTGCGAAAAAGCAGCCCCCCGCGGCTGCAAACCCGATGCGAACAGCCGACCTGAGCGACCGCGTTTGGACCCAGCGCAGGATCAACGGGGCGGCCAGCAGCATGGCGTTAGTGCATGACAGAAGGATGCCGCCCAGTTGTTCTCCCAGCCCGTTTTGGATGGCGAAAATAGGCAGGTAGACCACATATATCCACCAGCCGCAGGACCGGATCATTGCAAACAGATATCCGGCAACCAATCTGGGTTGAACAAAGAACCGGGGAAGAAAGGCCAATGGGTTGTTGGCCGGACCACGGGCCTTGGTGATCAGCTTGCCATTGCCCAGACGCATGCGCCAGAACTGCGCCAGCATGACCAGCGCCGCTCCGGCACTGATGACAAACGGGGCAGGGCGCCACAACTCCATCAGCAGAACACCGGCCATTGGGCCGCCCGTCCATCCCAAAGCGCTGTAGAACATGCGGCTGGTCTCGCACCGGCCAAGTTCGATCTTGCTGATGTAATCCAGCACATAGGTGTTGAAGCAGATAAAAGTGACAACCGCGGCCATGGTATTCAGGGCCAATGCGCCGACCACGGCCTCTGGGCTGCCCACGATCGCCAGCGATGCACCACAGATGAACATGACGCACCCGGTGGAATAGGCCCATCTGCGCGGTACAAAACGGATCAGGAACGGCACCATCAACCCGACCAGCAAGGACAGGATGCCAATCAGGAAATACAGGAATGACACGGATGAGGCATCGCCCAGCGCCCGGTACATCGCCAGCGGAAAGACCGAAATCAGAATACCGCGCACCACGGCTTCAATCCCGGCCAGAATCCCGAAATCACGCACCGATGGGGCAGGCGCGTGGCGTACCCATTCAGGTATTCGGCGTTCATGCATAACAAACTCGCAAATCAACCCAGCCCAGAATGCGCCGGCCGAGCTGCCGTTCATGGGGATTTGCGACACAAAGGTCGCCCCTGAACCGCAAGGGCGGTTTTTTCTGTCAGGTCCGGCGGTTTACCGCCTCGCGCCAGACCAGGATCAGCCCTCCGGTCAGAATCGTGACTGCACCAATCAGGCTGATCCGGTCGGGGATCACATCAAACACCGCAAAATCGTACAGCGCGGCAAAAATCAGTGTGGCATAGCTGATCGGGGCCACGAATGAGGCGTCCGCCCGTGCCATGCCGTTGATGAAACAAACCTGCGCGCAGGCCATCAGCAGGCCGATCCCCACCAGCGCAACCCATTGCTGTGGCGTAGGCATGTGAAAAACAAAGCTGACCGCGACCGTGGCGATCACCAGCCCCATCGTGTTGTTGATCAGCAGAATCTGGATCGGGGCCTCGCGCCCCGACAGTTTCTTGATAAAGATCAGCTCCATCCCGATAAACGCAGCCGCAGCCAGCGCCAGAAGGGCGGCGGGTTGAAAACTTGCAGGTGTCGGGCGCAGCAGGATCACCGCACCCACAAGGGCCACGGCCGCCGCCAGCCAGCGCCACGGGCCGACGCGTTCCCCCAATAGCGGAATGGCCAGGACCATGCCAAAGACCGGGTTCAGAAAGGAGATCGCCGTCGCATCCGCCATCGGAATGAACGCAACAGACGCGAACATCAACGTCACCCCGGCCCAGCCAAAGCTGGTTCGCCCGATATGCAGCCCCCAATGGGGCCGCCCCAGCCGGGGACGAAGCACCGCGACCGCCGACAGGATGGCAAGCAGGGCAAACAGAAACCGCCCGTGACTGATCTGCATCGCGTGCAAGGGTGGCCCGAGTGTATCCGTCCCCAAGGCCTTGGCCAGCAGCGTCGTCGCCGCGATAAAGGCGGTCGCGACAAAGATCAGCCCTGCGGCCAGAGCAGGATTTTGCGCCTTCGGGGTGAACATGGGCGAAAGCGGTGCGCCAAAACGGGGGCCATGGCAAGACGCAATTCTGCGCTCAGCGCAAAACCGGAGCGGCCGCCAGCGCCGCCTTGGCTTGTTTGAGGCTGTCCAGAAACCGCTCCGCACGCACAATCCGTGCTTCGACCTCGTCAATCCGGTCCTGCAAAAACGCCTCGCCGTCAAAGCTGTCGGGATCGGCGGCTTCCAACTGCCCCAGCAACATGACCAGTTCTGCAATGCTGATGCCTGCCGCCTGTGCATCGGCAACTTGCTCCAGCGTGATCAGCGCGTCTTCGGGATAGTCGCGATAGCTGTTGGTGTTGTCCGGACCCGGGCCTGACCGGATCAGCCCTTGGCGTTCATAAAACCTCAGCGTGTCACGGCTCAGCCCGCTGCGCCGCGCAAGTTCCCCGATCCGCATGTTTCAAAACCGTTGACTCAACTCCATGGTTTTGATCCTATGTCAGACAGTCATTCTCTGCAAGGACATGCACCATGGGTCCCAAATGCCAAAGTTGCGGCATGCCGCTGTCAAAAGATCCCCAGGGCGGCGGGTCCGAAGCTGACGGCGGGCGCAGCACGCGTTACTGCTCGCTGTGTTACGAAAACGGTGCATTCCGCCATCCCGACGCTTCGCTGGAAGAGTTCCAGTCTCATTGCGTCGATGCCCTCGTCGCCAAAGGCATGCCCCGCATCCTTGCCTGGGCTTTCACCCGCGGTATGGGCAAGCTCGACCGCTGGCGCCCGGCGAAATGATCCGGCGGTAATTTTGACGCGGCGGCAATAATAGGGTTTTCAGGCTGTCTTTTCACGTCTATAGAGCGGCCATGATCAAACGCGCACATATCCAGCTGCTCCGACGCCGACGCCTCTTTGCGTAATCGGCCTGTTTGATCCCATGTGCCTGCCAAATTGGCACAAATCTCACCAAATCTGTTGACGAACCGGGCCTTCGTGTATCACTCACGAGGCTCAAACGACCCGAAAAGGATGATCCCATGATCCCGTCCGTTCTGCCGACCTATAACCGCGCGCCCCTGTCATTTGTAAAGGGCGAAGGCGCCTGGCTGACCGAGGCGGATGGCCGACGTTTTCTGGACCTTGGCGCAGGGATCGCGGTGAACGCACTGGGCCACGCCCATCCGGCACTGGTGGCCGCCCTTACGGAACAGGCCCACGCGCTGTGGCATGTCTCGAACCTCTACAACATCCCGCAACAGCAGGCACTGGCAGACAAGCTGGTCGAACACACCTTTGCGGATACGGTATTCTTCACGAATTCCGGCACCGAAGCCTGTGAACTGGCCGTGAAGATGGCCCGCAAGTATTTCTATGACAAAGGCCAGCCCGAACGGGTTGAACTCATCACCTTCGACGGCTCGTTCCATGGACGGTCGTCGGCGGGCATCGCAGCGGCCGGGTCCGAGAAGATGACCAAAGGCTTTGGCCCGCTTTTGCCGGGCTTTGTCCACGTCACCTTTGGCGATCTCGACGGTGTCACCAACGCCATCACCGAAAATACCGCAGCCATCCTAATCGAACCGATTCAGGGCGAGGGGGGCATCCGCCCCGTGCCCGATGCCGAACTCAAGGCCCTGCGTGCCATTTGCGACGAACACGGTCTGCTGCTGATCCTGGACGAGGTGCAATGCGGCGTCGGTCGGACCGGCAGGCTCTTCGCCCATGAATGGGCGGGGATCACCCCGGATATCATGATGGTCGCCAAAGGCATCGGCGGTGGTTTCCCCCTCGGCGCCGTGCTGGCAACCGAAGACGCGGCATCCGGCATGACCTCAGGCACGCATGGCTCCACCTATGGCGGCAACCCGCTGGGCTGTGCCGTGGGCTGTGCGGTGATCGATCAGGTCGCCACACCCGCCTTTCTCGAAGGTGTCAACCGCAAGGCTGGTCTGTTGCGCCAGAAACTCGAAGGTCTGGTCGCCGATCACCCCGAGGTTTTCGAAGAGGTGCGCGGATCGGGCCTGATGCTCGGCCTGAAATGCAAGGCGCCAAATATCGACGTGGTCAATGCGGGCTATGACAATCTGGTCATCACCGTCCCCGCCGCCGACAACGTCATCCGCCTGCTGCCCCCCCTGACCCTGACCGAGGATGACATCGCCCAGGCCATGATCCGCCTCGAAAAGGCCGCCAATCAGATCGAAACCCAGCTCGCAACTGCCTGAGCTTCATCTTTTCCCAAATACTCCGGGGGTGTGGGGGCTGGCCCCCACTGCCCGACCAGCCAAAAGCGAAGCGATATGAACCATTTTCTCGACATCCACAAAACCGATGCCACCGCGCTGCGGTCCATGATCGATCAGGCGGGCGCGATGAAACAGGCGCGTCTGGGCCGTCCCAAGGCCGCCCCTGACGACGAACAGCCGCTGAAAGACCGCATGGTCGCGCTGATCTTCGAAAAGCCCTCGACCAGGACGCGCGTGTCCTTTGACGTCGGTGTACGCCAGATGGGCGGCCAGACCATGGTGCTGTCGGGCAAGGACATGCAGCTGGGTCACGGCGAAACTATTGCCGATACCGCCCGTGTGCTGTCGCGTTATGTCGACATGATCATGATCCGTACCTTCGATGAGACCATCCTGACCGAAATGGCCGAATATTCCGACGTGCCCGTCATCAACGGCCTGACCGATCGTACCCATCCCTGCCAGATCATGGCCGACGTGCTGACGTTCGAGGAACACCGGGGCCCCATCGCAGGAAAGAAAGTGGTCTGGACTGGCGATGGCAACAATGTCTGCGCCTCGTTCCTGCACGCCGCCGGTCAGTTCGGCTTCGATCTGACCTTCTCCGGCCCGGCCCAGCTTGACCCCGAAGAAGAATTCATGGGGTTTGCCCGCCAGAAGGGGTCCAGAGTCGTCATCGAACGGGACCCGCACAAAGCGGTCGAGGGCGCTGATCTGGTGGTGGCCGACACCTGGGTTTCGATGCATGATAGCCAATCCGCCAAGGAACGCCGCCACAACATGCTGCGCCCCTATCAGGTCAACGCGGAACTCATGTCACATGCCAAACCCGACGCGCTGTTCATGCACTGCCTGCCCGCGCATCGTGAGGAAGAAGCAACCTCCGAGGTCATGGACGGCCCGAACTCGGTCATCTTCGATGAGGCCGAAAACCGCCTGCACGCACAAAAGGCCGTAATGCGCTGGTGTCTGGGCGTTTAGGATCACCTTGCAGTTTCGAGAGGGCCATCAGGCTCTCTCATGACCCCCGGAGCATTCAATGCCTCACGTTACCCTGGAATTCTCCAAATCTCTGGACGACACCCATGATTTCCAGATGATTTGCGAGCAGTTGCATACCGTTCTCGCAAAACATGATGAAATCGACGCCTCAGCGCTCAAGATCCGCGCCGCGCCGATTGCCTATTCCTACATCGGAACGCAACCGCAGACCTTCGTGCATGCCACGCTGCTGTTGATGCGCGGACGGGATGAGGCCACGCGGGCCGAGCTTAACGCGATCATTCTGGACGTTCTGGCCCAGACCATGCCCGAGGTCGGCAGCATCACCGTGCAGGATGTCGAGATGACCCGCGCCACCTATGCAAAGCGTTTGGCTGGTTGATGGCGCGGGTACTCTCCGGGTCCGTCAGCCGTGTATTGGCGCGTTGTTGATCGCGCTGAGGTCTTCCATGATGTCAAAGACATGATCCGAGGTCACTGCGACCCCGATGGCCTCAAGGCGTTTCAGGTGCATCGCCTTGTAGGTCTCCAGACTGGCGCGATCGCGAAACAGATAGGTCGATCCGAAATGGTTCGTGCCTTCTTCGACAGTCCAGATCTTCCAGACGACACCGGGTTCCTGGGCGATGCTTTCAGCCAGTTCCTTTGTTCCGGCCAGAAATTCTGCGGTTACGGGTCCGTCATAGGCCAGATGCAGATCCCAGATTTTCATCGTACTCATGGTCAAATGCTCCACGTTCAGGGGGGTAGGGGGTGTGGTCAGCGGTTCCTGCCAAGCTGCACAAAGCTCAGAATGGCAAGCAGCGCAAAGAAGATGGGGTCGGACCAGCCAAAGCCGGTGAACACCCCGGTCAGACAGGCATAAAGCGTGATGACAACGCCCAATATGTTGGTCCCCATCAGACCTTTCAGGATGTTCTGTGCTGTCTCGGTACCGGTTTCAGTGTTTCGAAATAGGAAGCTGATTAGGCCGATGCCACCCAGAAAGATCGCATTATGCTGCGACAGAAACACGGCATACCGATCGTTCAGTTGCAGTCCATAGTTGGGCCAAAGGATGGTTGGCGCAAAAAACAGCGCCAATGCGAAAAACATATAGATCACACCATGCGCGGTCAGGAAGGTTTTGTTGGTCATGTCTCGCCTTTCTGTGGTTGGGGCAGCTTTTTGCGAAGCTGGTTGAGCGTTCTGATCGTCTCGCGTCTGGTTTCGGTGCTCAGGCGTCCGAATATCTGTTCCAGCGCCTGATTGTGGACGGGCATGAACGCGGCCACTTTCTGTTTTCCGGCTTCTGTCAGGCGTAAAACGCGGGCGCGCTTGTCGGTTTCATCAACGGTCTTCTCCACCAGACCGGCCTGAATCAGGTTTTTGACGACAACATCCAGATTGCCGGATGTGGACAGCGTCAGGCGCAACAGGTCATTGATCGACAGCGCACCTTTGGTGTTCAGAGTCTCCAGCGCATCCCACTGAGGTGCCGTCAGACCCCCGGCGCGAAACACCGGTCCCATGGCACGCATGAACAACTGCTGGCTGCGCAACAGGGCCAATACCAGGGCCTGGTTTTCTCGGTTTTGAGTCTCGTGTGTCATGGCAGTCATTTATCTCTAGTTAGGGGTAGTATCAAGATGCACCACCACGCGCGAATGCCGCAAATATGCACGTCTCCCGTGCAGGGCTGCACTGACGCCGGGCCCGGGCCCGCATATATTTTGACCTAGCGAATGCGGACCTGCTTTGGATGAACAAAAAAGCCGAGGATACGAATGTGAGCTGGAACCCGTCCCACACCACCGACGCAGCTGAAAACGGCGCGCTGGAAACACTCATCATTCCCCGCGCCCGCGATCTGGGCGGGTTCGAGGTGCGCCGCGCGCTGCCCTCGGTCAAACGCCAACTGGTTGGCCCATTCATCTTCTTCGATCAGGTCGGCCCGGCAGAATTCGTCACCGAAGGCGGCATTGACGTGCGACCGCACCCGCATATCGGGCTGGGAACCGTCACTTACCTCTATCAGGGCGAATTCGAACATCGCGACAGCCTCGGCACTCACCAGATGATTTACCCCGGCGAGGTCAACTGGATGGTTGCAGGCCGTGGCGTGACCCATTCCGAGCGCACCAGCGAAGAAACGCGCGGCAAAGGCCACAAGCTGTTCGGCATTCAGACCTGGCTTGCCCTGCCCGAAGCGCAGGAGGATATGGCCCCCGAGTTCGAACACCACAAGCAAGGCGCGCTGCCCCATATCCAAGACAAGGGCGTCAGCGCACGGCTGATCCTCGGCAACGCTTATGGCGAAACCAGCCCCGTGACGATGCTGTCCGAGACCTTCTATCTGGATGTTCAGCTTGCCCCCGGCGCGTCCTTCCCGCTGCCCGACGACCACGAGGATCGCGGTGTCTATGTCACGCAAGGATCGATCGAGATTGCAGGCGACATGTTCGACGAAGGCCGCATGATGGTGTTCCGCCCCGGTGACAGGCTATCGGCCCGGGCAGGCCCGCAGGGCGCGCGACTGATGCTGCTGGGCGGCGCGACCCTGAATAATGATCGCTATATCTGGTGGAACTTCGTCTCATCCTCGAAAGAAAAGATCGAGACGGCGACTCATGAGTGGAAAAGCGCCGATTGGGTCAATGGCGCCTTCCACCTTCCGGCAGGGGATGACCGCGAATTTATCGCCATTTCAGAACAGCTTGAGCGCACAAAGCCCCGGTTGGCCCGCCCGCGAGCGGCGTCAGGGGCGGGTGGGCTTGTGTAACCGTCCGTTTGCGGTGATCCTTTCTGGTATACCAGAGGGGGTATCATGAAACTTGTCATCGCAGGCGCGGGCAGCATCGGCTGCTACTGCGGCGGTTTACTGGCCCGCTCGGGGCATGCGGTGACCTTGCTGGGCCGTGCCCGTGTACTGGACCCCATCCGCGAACATGGGCTGACGGTCACGAATTACGATGGCCTCAATTACCATGTTGCGGCGGAAGCCCTGACACTCAGCACGGATCCCGCCTGCCTGGATCAGGCCGAGCTGGTCATTGTCACCGTCAAATCCGGGGCAACGGCGGATATGGCCGGTCATATCGCGGACGCCGCTTGTTGGGACGCGCCCGTCCTGTCCTGGCAAAACGGGATCGAGAATGCGGCGACCCTGCGCAAGGCACTTCCCGGTCGCGATGTGCGCGCGGGAATGGTCCCCTTCAACGTGGTCCCGAGCGGCCCCGCCACCTATCACCGGGCCACGTCGGGCGAAATTGTGATCCAGAACGGCCCCGGCGACCTGGCCACTGCCCTCAGCAGCCCGGACCTGCCCGTTATCGCAAGTGACCGGATCGAGGCGGTGCAATGGGGCAAGCTGGTAATCAACCTGAACAACGCGCTGAACGCGCTGTCGGGCCTGCCGCTTGTGGATCAGCTGCTCAGCCGTGACTGGCGCAACCTCATGGCCGACCAGATGGCCGAGGCGCTGTTGGTTCTCAAGGCGGCCGGGCATCCGGTGGCCTCGACAACGCCGCTTCCGGCGTGGATGACGCCGCATATCCTGCGCCTGCCGACACCCTTGTTCAGCCGGATCGCAGCGCGGATGCTCACCATCGATCCTGCCGCCCGGACCTCGATGGCCTATGACCTGATGGCCGAGCGGCAAACGGAAATCGACAGCCTTCAGGGCCATATCATTCGGCTGGGGCATGAAACCGGGGTGCCCACCCCCCTTTGCACGAAAGTGTCAGACCTGATCAAACACGCGCCCGATCATCCGCTGTCCCCGGAACAGATCAGGCTTTGATCGCAGTCGTCAGACGAATCTGGTCAATATCCAGAAAATCACGGCCGACATGGCGGCTGCGGCAGGCACGGTCACGACCCAGGCCGCAATGATCGTCATGAAATGCGACCGCCGCACCAGCTTGCGCCGCCGGTATTCTTCCGGGGCCAGCTTCTGCGCTGTCGCGTTTCGCCCATTGTTCTGTTTCCGCCTGCGATCCGACTGCCACTCACGATAGAACCCGACGCCGAAAATTGCGCCAACGGCGATATGCGTGGAACTGACCGGCAAGCCCAGCCAGCTGGCGACAATGACCGTGATCGCCGCTGACAACGCCACGCAAAACGCCCGCATCGGGTTCAGCTTGGTGATCTGGCTACCGACCATCCGGATCAGCTTGGGCCCGAACAGGAACAGGCCGAACGATATCCCGAACGCGCCGATGATCATCACCCATAGCGGGATAGAAACCTTTTGGGCGAAATCCCCGAACTCCGCCGCATGGACAATCGCCGCCAGGGGGCCGACCGCGTTGGCCACGTCATTGGCACCGTGGGCAAAGCTCAGAAACGCGGCCGATATCACCAATGGCAGGCCAAACAGGGTTTTCAGCGACCGGGTCCGGTTCTCCAGTCCCTCGGACTTGCGACGCACCCAGGGAACCGTCAGCGCCCAGACCAGCACACCGCTGCCCAGACCGATCAGCAGCGCCATCTGCAGATCAATCTTGACGATCCGCTTCAGACCCTTGACCGACAGGTAGGTGGCAAACGCCGCCGCCATCACCGCCACAAGGATCGGCACCCAACGCCGCGCGGCGGCGATCTTGTCGTCCTGATACTGGATCTTGGTCTTGATCAGCGCCAGGAATGCCGCCGCAATCACGCCGCCTAGAACCGGGGATATCACCCAGCTGGCCGCAATCGCGCCCATCGTGCCCCAGCTCACCGCGCTCAGACCGGCAGCGGCAATCCCCGCGCCCATGACCCCGCCCACAACCGAATGTGTTGTCGACACCGGCGCACCGATCCAGGTCGCCAGATTGACCCACATGGCGGACGAGATCAGCGCCGCCATCATGGCCCAGATGAACACGTTGCTGTTCTGCACCGAGGCCGGGTCGATGATCCCCTTCGAGATGGTCGAGACCACATCGCCCCCCGCAAGCAACGCGCCCGCGCTTTCGGCAACGGCGGCAATCACGATGGCACCGCCCATGGTCAGCGCGTTCGCACCCACCGCGGGACCCATGTTGTTGGCCACGTCATTGGCGCCGATATTGATTGCCATATAGGCCCCGAACGCGGCCGCAGCCACGACGATATAGGTGCCGTCGGCCCGTCCGAACAGCACCGCCGCCATCAATCCGGCAAGCACCATGAACGCCAGTGCGATTCCCGGCGCCAGCAGCGGGCGGGCGACATGAAGATTGGCAATTTCGACGCGCGAGATACGTTGCAGGTCGGTGTCAAGCGCCTGCCAGCGCGGTTTTGAGTTTGTGTCAGACATGGGCTTGGTCAAAGATTGGCAGATCGCCCGCAGCTAACGGTTTCCCGGTTCAGGGGCAAGCGCGCAGCCATCAAATTGTTGCGAAACGGCTACATCTGTCGCAGCAGCGCCTGCAACTCGGGCTCCTGAACCCGTTTGGCGGCTTCTGCCGGTGAAAACCACTGACGTTTGCGCTTGTCCACTTCGGGAAAATCATCCGCCAGCTCGTGCACGGAAACCCGGTAGACACGGGTCAGGACCGACTGTGCCGACCCGCCCTTGAAGATCTTGTCATAGGTGAATTGGCCGACGGGCTCCTTGTCAACCGCATCTGCACGCACGCCAGCCTCTTCCCACGCCTCCAGCAGCGCCGTCTCCAACCCGTCCAGACCATTGACTGGCCAGCCTTTCGGGATGATCCAGCGCCCGGTTTCGCGGCTGGTGATCAGCAGAACCTCGTCCTGACCCTCATGCCTGCGGGTACACAGGGCCGCAAACTGCACCCTTTGGGGGCGCAGGAACAAGGGGCGTCCGACCTCTTCCCAGATATTTCGCAGCCAAGCACTCATGAGATGTTCTTCAAATCCTGTTTCTGTCTTCGAAACCTGTGTGACGTAACAACAATAATGCCAGACTTCAATGAAATGTCCGCTTATTTCTGATTATGACCGGTTCTTCGGTCAGTTTACCGTGATTTGTGAGATTTCGTGCAACAGCCCCGAAAGCCCAAGCCGCTTGCCGGAAGCGACGCGGCAATAGGCCTATCCCTGCCTGCGCTTGGCCCTCAGCGTCGGGTCGGCCTGTGTCGGGTCTTCGGGCCAGGGGTGCTTGGGGTATTGCGCCCGCATATCCTTGCGCACATCCGCATAAGACCCGGCCCAGAACCCCGGCAGATCGCGGGTAATCTGGATCGGGCGCTGCGCCGGTGACAGCAGCGTGATCTTCAGGGGCTGTCCGCCAACCACCGGATGCCGGGTCACGCCGAACAGCTCCTGCAACCGAACCGAGATTTCGGGGACCGCCGCGCCATAATCGATCGGCACCCTGCGCCCCAGCGGTGTTTCAAACGATCCCGGGGCGCGCCGGTCCAGTTCCTGGGTCTGGGCCCAGTCCAGCCGCGCGCGCAAGGCGGGCAGCAGGTCGAACCGTTTCCAGTCCTCTGCGCTTTTGACACCGGACAGCATCGGCAACAGCCAGTCGTCCAGCTCGGCCATAAGACCCTCGACCGAAAAGTCGGGCAGATCCACCCCGTCGGCACGCACCAGTTCCACCCGCGCGGCCAGCCGTGCGGCGGCCCCGTCCAGCCGCAACCCCAGATCGCGCACCCCGTCCAGCATCGCACGCGCCACGGCGTCGTCCGGGACGTCCTTCCAGATGCGGTCGTCCAGCGTGATCGCCCCGAACCGCTCCTGCTGCCGGGACACGACCCGCCGTTCGCGTTTCGACCAGGCGCAAACCTCGACCCAATCGATCTGGTCGGTGAACAGTTCGCGGATCTCGCGTTCCGAAATCTGGGTGGCCATCCGCACCTTCGCCTCGCGCGGGTTGCCATCGGTGTCGGTGACAACCAGAAAAGGCGCGGTCGCCAGTGAATCGCCGCTGTCCAGCACGACACCCTTGCCCCCCGACAGCACATAACGCGGCGCATCGCCCTTGCGCCGCTGCCCGATGCGGTCGGGATAGGCGAGGGCGGCCATGGCGGCAGCGCTCAGATCATCCGTCTTGCTTCCGGCCTGTTTCCTCAACCGCTTGGCCTCGGCATTGATCCGATCCACGGCGCCCATGTTCACCTGCCAGACCCGGTTGCGCTGAAAGGTGCGCACATCCCGCAGTGCCTCTTGCCGCAAGGCGATATCCACCGGCGCGCCGCGCAGGGGGTCGCGCTCGGCCATCAAGGCGGCCAAAGGCGCGGCACTCGGTCCGGCCCGCACCAGCATATGCCCCAGCCGGGGATGCAACGGCAGCGCCGCCAGCGCCCGCCCGTGTTCGGTGATCCGCCCCTTGCCGTCCAGCGCGCCCAGCATCGCCAGAAGCGCGCGCGCCTCGGCCATCGCGCCTTCGGGTGGCGGGGTCAGAAAGGCCAGATCGGCGGCATCCGCGCCCCACAGCGCCAGCTCCAGCGCCAGCCCGGTCAAATCGGCGGCTTCGATCTCGGCAGGCGGGTACGCGGCCAGCGCGCCATCCTCCCCCTTTGACCACAGCCGGTAACACAGCCCCTCGGCCACACGGCCCGCACGACCTGCGCGTTGCGTGGCCTCGGCCCGTGTTACCCGCTCGGTCACCAGCCGGGACATGCCCGAGCCCGGATCGAACCGCGCCCGCCGTGCTTGCCCCATATCCACCACCACCCGGATATCGGGGATCGTCAGCGAGGTTTCGGCAATCGACGTCGCCAGCACCACCTTGCGCCCGGTCTCAACCGGGGCAATCGCCGCGCGCTGGGCCGCAAAGGGCATGGCCCCGAACAGCGGGCGCACCGTGCAATTGGCGGGCAGGCGTCCGGTCAAGGCTGCCTCAGCCCGCCGGATTTCACCCTCACCGGGCAGAAACACCAAGATCCCGCCACCGGTGGAGCGGGTCTCGCGCTCGGCCTCAACGACCAGATCGACCAATGCATCCAGCCGCCGCGCCTGTGGCCCCAACGGCCGATCCAGCCAGCGCATCTCGACAGGAAAACTCCGCCCTTCCGACGTAACCAGCGGCGCGGCCATCAGGCGCCCCACCGGGTCCGCGTCCAATGTGGCCGACATGGCCAGCAGAATCAGATCGTCCCGCAACGCGCCCGTGACCTCAAGGCACAGCGCCAACCCCAGATCCGCGTTGAGTGAGCGTTCGTGGAATTCATCAAAGATCACCGCGCCGATGCCCGGCAGGTCAGGGTCCGATTGCAGCATCCGGGTCAGAATGCCCTCGGTCACCACCTCGATCCTTGTGTCTTTTGACACTTTCGCGTCGCCCCGCACGCGATAGCCAACACTCTGGCCTGCGCGCTCTCCCAGTGTCTCTGCCATCCGCTCTGCCGCGGCCCGTGCAGCCAGTCGCCGGGGCTCCAGCATCACGATCCTGCCGCCGCACAGACCCGCCTCCAGCATCGCCAGCGGAACCCGCGTGGTCTTGCCCGCACCGGGCGGTGCTTGCAGCACGGCCCGCCCCTGCGCGCGCAGGGTGTCCAGCAGGCCGGGTATGGCATCGTCTATGGGCAGGCGTAGGGTCATCCGGCCCTTATCCGCGATCCCGCAGGTGGCGTCCAGTTTCCACGCTCACATCAGCAAATCGCCCCGCACGAAATGACACAGGCTGCGCGATCTTCGCATTTCCTGCCGCCTCCGGTCTGGACAAACACCCTCCAAGCACGGCAACTGTTCCTGCCTCTAGGATCGGGACAAGAATGCAGACAGACAGCCTGAGCGACAGAATTCTGAAGGGCGAGCGTCGGGCGCTGGCGCGTGCGATCACCCTTGTTGAAAGCAACCGCGCCGATCACCGGGCACAGGCCAGCGACCTTCTGGCACAGCTTGCCGGTTCGGGGCGTCAGGCGATGCGTATCGGTCTGTCCGGCACGCCCGGTGTGGGCAAGTCCACCTTCATCGAAAGCTTTGGCATGATGCTGACCGGGCAGGGGCTGCGCGTTGCGGTTCTGGCGGTCGACCCCAGCTCGGCCCGCTCGGGCGGCTCGATCCTGGGCGACAAGACCCGGATGGAACGCCTGAGCCGCGAACAGAACGCCTTCATCCGACCCTCTCCCAGCCAGAGCAACCTTGGCGGGGTCGCCCGCCGCACCCGCGAGGCCATCGCCCTGTGCGAGGCCGCAGGCTATGACGTGGTGCTGATCGAAACCGTGGGCGTGGGGCAGTCGGAAACGGTGGTGTCCGAACTGTCTGACCTGTTTCTGCTGCTGCTGGCCCCGGCGGGCGGGGACGAGTTGCAGGGCGTCAAGCGCGGCATCATGGAAATGGCTGATATCATTCTGGTCAACAAGGCCGATGGCGACCTGAAAGCCACCGCCACCCGCACCTGCGCGGATTATGCCGGCGCACTGCGGCTGCTGCGCAAACGCCCGCAGGACCCCGAAGGCTTCCCCAAGGCGATGACCGTTTCCGCTGTCGAAGAACACGGGCTGGAACAGGCCTGGGACGAAATGCAAACCCTGACCCAATGGCGCCGCGACACCGGTATCTGGGAGGCAAACCGCGCCGCCCAGGCCCGCTACTGGTTCGATCAGGAGGTCCGCCACGCCCTTCTCGCCCGCCTCGACACACCGCAGGCCCGCGCCGAGATGGAGCGCCTGAATGACGAAGTCTCGCAAGGGCGACTCAGCCCGGCGGTCGCTGCCGGTCAGCTTCTGGACACGCTCGGCTGAAGGGCCGTCATGGCCGTTTCACCTATTGCCAAATACTCTTGCCAACGGCATGGCCCGTCCGGGCCATTCCTGCATGGCAGGCAAATTGAAAGATTTCGCGCAGCCCGTCTTGACCCCCCGCGCGATTCCCACTACACGCATCCAACCAGTTTTCGGGCGCGACTTCGGGTTGCGCCCCTTGTGATTTGGCCGCGGGTATCCAGCCCGGCCTCCAGAAACAAAGGAAGAAACCATGTCGCGCCGTTGCGAACTGACCGGAAAAGGCCCGATGACTGGCAACAATGTCAGCCACGCCAAAAACAGAACTCGTCGTCGTTTTCTGCCGAACCTGAATGACGTTACCCTGCAGTCCGAAACTCTGGGCCGTGGCGTCAAGCTGCGCATCTCGGCGGCTGCGCTGCGTTCGGTTGACCACCGCGGTGGTCTGGACGCGTTCCTAGCCAAAGCCAAGGATGATGAGCTGTCGGCAAACGCTCTGAAAGTGAAGAAAGAAATCGCCAAGGCGCAAGCTTCGGCCTAAGGTCTTTCAACCAACAGAATTTCAGGCCCTGCACCCTCTCGGTGCGGGGCCTTTTCTGTTGGGCCAGCCCCTTTCGGCCCCCATTGTTCTCAATCTGGAACTAATTTTTCGCCATTGGTGAACTTCTTCACATACAGGTTTCCGAATCTGACCTAACGTCACTTTCATTCATCAGGCGGGGGCCACATTATGACGTTAAAAAGTTTTTATCTTTTCCTGTTTCTGGCCGCGGTATTCCGCAAGGCGATTGCAACCTGCACGCGGATGCAGCGCTGGGTGAACCGGTCCCATACCAGCTTCACGGCAGACACGGTAAAAAGACCCGGACTGGATTACTGAAAAACAGCTTCAAGCGCGACCCTTTGGCGCTTGAAGCTTTTCCCGCTGCTGACCTATAGCTGGGTCAGGATGAGACCTGTTGTTACCAGATTTCTGCCTTATGCGCTGTCCCTGCTGCTGGTTCTGACCGGGCAGGGGCTGGCCATGTCGCGCGGCATGGACAAGGCCGTGGGTCAGATGGTGCTGTGTACGGGCACCGGTCCGGTCGTCGTCTATATTGACGAAAACGGGCAACCCACTGCACCGCCGCATTTTTGCCCGGACTATGCAATATCCCTGCTGGGGGCCGTGGCTGTCGCGCAACCAGCACTGCCAGCCGCGCCGGAACGGGCGCAGCCAGCTCCGCTGCGGCATCTGGGCAACCAGATCGCCCTGCCGGTTCCCGCAACCCCGGCCCGCGCGCCTCCTGTCAGCGTTTGAAACCCACCCTTTTCAAACCTTTATACAGGAGAGGCACGATGTCCCTCAAAACCACTCTGCTTGCAACTCTGGCCGCCGTGTCGCTGGCCATCCCCGCCTTTGCCGAAGGCCCCATCAAGGTTGACGACGCCTATGCCCGCTCCTCGGGCAAGACCGCCATCGCCGGAGCCGCGTTCATGATGATCCACAATCAGGGCGACGCCGATGACCGGCTGATCGGTGCAACCTCGGACGCGGCAGCGCGTGTGGAATTGCACACCCACAAGGTCGATGAAAACGGCGTAGCCAAGATGGTGCATGTCGAAGAAGGCTTTGCCATTCCGGCCGGTGAAACCCACATGCTGAAACGCGGCGGCGACCATGTGATGTTCATGGGTCTGACGGCCCCGTTCGAACAGGACGCCATGGTGCCGGTCACGCTGATCTTTGAAAAGGCAGGCGAGGTCGAGATCGAGATCCCCGTCGATCTGGAGCGTCAGGACAAAGGCGGCCACGGATCACATTCGAACTAGGGCAACGCCTGTCTTCGGGCTGCGCTGCAGCCCTCATCCAAGCGTCAGGCCGGGCTTTGCCCGGCCTGTTTTCCATGCGGCTGCGGATAGTGCTACTTGTTGATGGTTTTCATACCGACGCGGTCGCCCGCCTGCCGGAACCGCGAGGCCAGCCAGAACATCACAGCGGCCATCGCCAGCGCCGAGAATGCGATACCCCATCCCAGCGCAACCAGCGCCACCGCTGGCCAGATCATCAGGACAAGCCCGACCACAAGCGCGACAAATCCCGAGACCCGCATGGAACCGCGTTGCGGGTCATTTGGATGCATCTGCCCGGCAGCCGCCAGGGATCCGATCCCGATGATCAGCGCCCATGCGCCCATGAGGAAAAACGCCAGTTTCACCGTGCCTTCCGGCCAGATCAGCAGAACAAGCCCGATCAGAAGCGCGCTGATCGCAGCTCCTCCCAGCACCCCGCGACGACCAACACCCAAAAGCGTCAGCCCACCGTCGAGGATCAGCAAAACACCGACCAGCCGCAGCAGCAGCGCGATGCTGCCAGACGGCCAGAACAGCGCTGCAATACCGACAAGCCCGGCCAATACTCCGCGCAGCAGAAAGGTCCACCACAGGCTGGACAGCTGTTCCCCCAGCATGTCACGCCCGGCCATGCTGCCGTCATCCAGGATTTCACCGGTGCGGGGGTCTTGATCAGTCATGGCGCATCCTCCAGTCGCTATCGCAGATAGTGTACACAAATTAAGCCAGCGTTGTCTGTAGCTTAAGAATATCCCGCAAGAAGCTGACTGACCCATCGCGGAACCGTTTCGGATGCCCTGCCGACAATGCGCTCGTCAAAGCCCGACGGCCCGGGCGTCGGCTCCAGATTGATCTCGACCGTCCGCGCGCCCACCGCCTGCGCCTCGTGGACAAAGGCCGCCGCCGGATAGACCTGACCCGAGGTGCCGATGGCGGCAAAGATCGATGCGCTGGCAAGGTGGTCGTAGATGTCGTCCATGTAATAAGGCATCTCGCCGAACCAGACCACATCGGGCCGGGCGGTGGGCTGGCCGCAGGCGGGGCAGGGCTCGGCGACGGCCATTTCGGGCGGGGCGGGCCAGCGATGATCACATCCGGAACACAGGGCTCCCGCCAATGTGCCATGCATGTGGATGACACCCGTCGCACCGCCCGCTTCATGCAGGCTGTCGACGTTCTGGGTCACGATCACGACCTCTGCGGGCCAGCCCTGCTGCAACCGCGCCAGCGCCATGTGGGCCGCATTGGGCTGCACAGCGGCGGCCTGAACGCGGCGTGCATTGTAAAACCCCTGCACCAAGGCGGGAGCGCGCGCAAAACCTTCGGGCGTGGCCACATCCTCGATCCGGTGCTGCGCCCACAGCCCGCCTTCGTCGCGGAAGGTGCTCAGCCCGCTTTCAGCCGAAATCCCTGCCCCGGTCAGAATGACGATCTTTTCCATATCCCCTCCGCGCGTTACACCTTGGCCATGACACACCGTATCCTCTTTGTCTGCCTGGGCAATATCTGCCGCTCTCCCGCGGCCGAGGGCGTCTTTCGCGCCCGCGCACCGCATCATGCAACCGACAGTGCCGGAACCATGGGCTGGCACACGGGCAATCCGCCCTATGGCCCGATGCAGAAGGCCGCAATCCGCAGAGGCATCGACCTCGGCGACCTGCGCGCGCGCCAGTTCACCGTCGCGGATTTCGACCGGTTCGACCTGATCATCGGCATGGATGACCAAAACATCGCCGATATCGAAGACCTGCGCCCACCGGGCAACGGCACACCGGTTCGCCTGCTAACGGATTTCGCCCCTCAGACCGGTGCCGATCACGTACCCGATCCGTATTACACGCGGGATTTCGACGGTGCTCTGGACCTGATCGAAGCAGCGGTTGACGGGCTTGCCGCCCATCTGGACACCTAGCCGCCGGTCACCCGCAACTGGCCACTCAGCCAGGGCAGCTTGGCAACCGCCGGGTCCACGATCTGGTTCTGCATCAGACGCCGGGTCATGCCCGCAACCTCCTGCGGGACCTGATCGGACCACTCGGTGCGCGCCAGCAGCGATATGTTGCGCGAGAACTCCCCGAACGGGGCAGGGTGCGCCTCCAGCCCCTCATGGAACCGCGCCGCGCGCATGAAGCCCAGCGGCGTGGTGATCGCCCAGCCCAGACCCCGCGCCACCATGGCCATCAGCGCCATGTGCGAGCCGATCTCGAACCGTTCCTCGAACACCTGCGAGCGGCGCGCCAGATGCGCCTCGATCTGGCGGCTGATCAGCTGTTCGCGGGCATAGCGCAGAAACGGCAGCCGCTCCTGCACGGCCTCGACCCCGCCCGATCCCTGCGGCGCCACCAGAATGAACGGATCATGGACCAGCGGGTATTCGACCACCCCCTCCAGCACTTCGCCGCTATGGGCGGTGACCGCCATGTGCAGGCGCTGCTCGGCCAGCGCCTCGAACAGATCAAGGCTCGACAGGGTGATCAGCTTGAATTTCGACCGGGTCAGGCTGTCGGCCAGCAGGGTGGCCAGCCGGGGCGTCAGATCATTGTCGAAATCGTCGATCAGCCCGATCGACAGCGTGGTCAGATGCCCCAGATCCATGACCGACAGCTCGCTCTGGGCCATGTGCAGCTCGGCCAGAACCGCCTCGGCCCGCGCAAGGAAACTGCGCCCCGCCTGCGTCAGCCGCATCGGCCGCCGCCCGTGATCGACCAATTCGGTCCCCAGCGCGTTTTCCAGATTGCGCAATTGCTGCGAAACGGATGGCTGGCTGAGCCCCGTGATCTCGGCAGCCTGCGCCACCGATCCCGTCCGCGCCAATGCCTCGAACACTTCAAGGCCCCGCAGGGTCAGCCCTTTCATTACCATGCAATACACCTTTCGCTGCGCCTTTCTGGGGCGCAGCGTGGATCAGGTCAAGCATTCTGAACGGGTTAGCTGCAGATCGCCTGCGCCATCTGGCCAAAGTTCTGGTACCGATCCCACAGCGCATCATCGCGCGCGGTTTTCGACATCTTCAGCACCTGCGCCTGATGGGGGTCCTTGAACCATTTCGCCACGGTCTTCTGGTCACTGCGTGTCAACGCCTGATCCGCCACGCGCTGAATGCAGCTGCACCGGTCCCGCGTCGCGGCCGAGCGGTCCGACGCCATGCACGCCTGCCTGATCTGCGCCGCATCCGCGACCTGAGCCACCGCCGTCAGCGATGCCGCACAAATTGCGATAATGAGGAACTGTTTCATACTCGAGCCTCGTTTTTGCCTGCCCGGACGGGTCTTGCGCCCCTCTCGGTCTGCGGCGGAGTATGAATCAAACGGGCCCGCGGATCAATTGTTTTGACAGGCAAATCAAACGGTGTTGATTTGACGAGGACAAAAGCCGCGCATCGGGAAATGCCGGAAGCGAATTTGAGCGGCGAATACAAGGGGTAGGGCAGTGATTTCGATAAAAAAGCTGATTCTGTCAGCCGCAGTTTGGTTTTATCCAATGGTGGCTTTGTCGGAAGTGCCCTCTTTGCAAGGTCAAGACGCGCCGGAATTCAGAGAAGCGGTTCTAGCTTGGTTGGGTGGCGAAGATCTGGCTGCATTGCAAAGCCTTTCTGCTCAGGCCCAAAATGGAAATGCTGCAGCTCAAATATTGCTGGCGAACATCGCAAGTCGAAGTAGTTTTCATGCGCATGTGACGTCCGAAATGGATCGCAAGGATCGCATAGCTCTACTGCGAAAACCTGGTGGTCTGTCGGGCAAATCATGGCTAACGGAAGTGCAAAACTCCGAGCCTCTGGCCCTTGCCCTGCTACAAGTTGCCAAATTCGAGAATAAAGCTCCTGCGATTGCAGTGTTGGTCGAACTTGGTGAACCAATTACCGCGATGCTTGCAGCGCAATCTATGCTCTACGATGGTGAAGGGGCTGATTTGGTTGAGGTTTTGCAAGGCCTCGACCACAAACTACCCCAAGACGCCAGTGTCTTTTTGTTCTGGGCATTGTACCTGCAGAAACATAATTCGGAGGGTTCCAATCTGGGAGGTTCGGCATCGCTCGCTTGGCTGAATACTGGAGATGATCGCTTCTTATCTTCCGAACTAGCTTGGGGCCTATTTACTCCAAGAGAATTGATTAGTGACGCCGGCATCAGGGAAAAAGCAACGAAACTTAGCTCAGAGATAGTGGCCTGGACCCCCATTCGTAACTTTTGTAGCATTTACTGTGCGGATGAGGTCGCCGATTGTACGGTAACTGCTGCTGCGTTGCTCGCCTCACCTTATTCTCCAAGAAGCCCGCTACAGAGCTTGATCGCCAATGAAGACTATTGGTCGAGTGATCGCATTGAAGGCGACGTTGCGCGTTCAATTCTTGACATCCGGGATGTGGAGTTTGCTTCAGAGTATACGTACAATCAGTGCTTTACATCCAACATGCAGGCCCTTCAGCGAGCGCATTGGCCTTGAAACGGTGTTTCGCCGCAATGCAAGTTTATCTCCTGCATCAAGTTTGGTGCTAAGTACATTCCTTGAAGCGATTTGTATGCGATTGGCAATGAAGTTGTATTGGTCGCGGCAGATCATCTTGAACCATTGACCACAGCCCATTTCCGACGCATATCCCCACTCCATGACAGACCTCGCTCATATCCGCAATTTCTCCATCGTCGCGCATATCGACCATGGCAAATCCACCCTTGCTGACCGGCTCATCCAAGAGACCGGGACAGTGCAGGATCGTGACATGAAGGAACAGCTGCTCGACAGCATGGATATCGAGCGCGAGCGTGGCATTACCATCAAGGCCAACACCGTTCGCATCGACTATACCGCCGAGAATGGCGAGACATATGTGCTGAACCTGATCGACACCCCCGGCCACGTGGATTTCGCCTATGAGGTCAGCCGGTCGATGCGCGCCGTCGAAGGCTCGCTGCTGGTCGTGGACAGCACCCAGGGGGTCGAGGCGCAGACGCTGGCGAACGTGTATCAGGCCATCGACGCCGATCATGAGATCGTGCCGGTCCTCAACAAGATCGACTTGCCCGCGTCCGATTGTGACCGCGTGGCCGAACAGATCGAGGACGTGATTGGCATCGACGCCAGCGACGCCATCCGGGTCAGCGCCAAGACTGGGCAGGGCATCCACGAAACGCTGGAAGCGATCGTGCACAAACTGCCCGCGCCGCAGGGCACTCTGGACGCGCCGCTCAAGGCGATGCTGGTGGATTCGTGGTACGACGCCTATCTGGGCGTCATCGTTCTGGTCCGCATCATGGACGGCACGCTGAAAAAGGGGATGCGGGTCAAGTTCATGTCGAACGGCACCTTGCACCATGTCGACCGCGTCGGTGTCTTCCGCCCGCAAATGCAGATGATCGACAGCCTCGGCCCGGGTGAGATCGGGTTTCTTACCGCCTCGATCAAGCAGGTCCGCGACACCCGCGTCGGCGACACCATCACCAATGACCGCAACGGCACCGAAGTCGCACTGCCGGGCTTCAAACCCGCGCAGCCGGTGGTGTTCTGCGGCCTCTTCCCGGTGGACTCGGCCGAATTCGAAGACCTGCGCGACGCGATCGAGAAGCTGGCCCTGAACGACGCCTCATTCTCGTATGAGATGGAAACCTCGGCCGCGCTTGGCTTTGGCTTCCGCTGCGGCTTCCTGGGCCTGCTGCACCTCGAGGTCATCCGCGACCGGATCGAGCGTGAATACGATATCGACCTCATCACCACCGCGCCCAGCGTGATCTATCACGTCTACATGAAAGACGGTGAGATGATCGAGCTGCACAACCCCGCCGACATGCCCGACCTGTCCAAGGTCGACCATCTTGAGGAACCGCGCATCAAGGCGACCATTCTGGTGCCCGACGAGTATCTCGGCGACGTGCTGAAACTCTGCCAGGACCGCCGCGGCATCCAGATGGACCTGACCTATGCGGGCCAGCGCGCCATGGTCGTCTATGACCTGCCCCTGAACGAGGTCGTCTTTGACTTCTACGACCGCCTGAAATCGGTGACCAAGGGCTATGCCAGCTTCGATTACCAGATGACCGGCTACCGTCAGGACGCGCTGGTCAAGATGTCGATCCTTGTGAATGACGAATCGGTCGATGCGCTGTCGACCATGGTTCACCGCGACCGGGCCGAGATGCGGGGCCGCGCGATGTGCGAAAAGCTCAAGGACCTGATCCCGCGCCATATGTTCAAAATCCCGATCCAGGCCGCCATCGGAGGCAAAGTCATCGCGCGCGAGACCCTGTCCGCCCTGCGCAAGGACGTGACCGCCAAATGCTACGGCGGCGACGCCACCCGGAAACGCAAACTGCTGGACAAGCAGAAGGCGGGTAAAAAGAAGATGCGCCAGTTCGGGAAGGTCGATATCCCGCAGGAGGCGTTTATTTCAGCACTAAAAATGGACAGCTAAGGCTGTCCATTTTTAGTGACGGTGGGCGAAAGCGGTTGGCGCAGCCAACCGGCGTGCCCACACGGTGGGATTGAGAAATTTCAAAAAGCGATCGAAAAATGATGGAAGCAAGCTTGTTGTAATATGACAGAGTATTCGATACCGGCGCGACTTTATCGCTACCGATCTTGTTCAACAGCCTATTTTGAAGACGAATTGCGTGCAGTTATAGAGCGCCAAGAGCAGTTTTTTTCTTCGATTGAAACCCAAAATGATCCATTTGATTGCAACCCCAATTTTGTAGCTTCATCAGATGGAGAACTGTTTCAGCTCTACAGAAAAATCGGCAAAAAGTTTTTAGTTTCGCTCGATACACTTCGCGAGCATTTTCCGAACCTTAAGCGAGCCGAACTTCGGCGAAAGCAAAAGCAAGAATTCAGCGTCACACTTGAGAATATTTCTAAGTCAAATGCCACGCTTCTTAGATTTGTTGACACAGTGCGGGCACACTCTCGGATTATTTGTCTCTCCGAAAACTGGAATAATCCCTTGATGTGGGCCCACTACGGCGCGGGTCACAACGGAGTAGTGCTCGGCTTTGAGCCAACGTGGCAAGTTGCGATGGATAATGGTGACGATATTCCGTTGAAAGTAAGCTATGTGGAGCGTCGACCCAAGCTAAGAACTAGCAACTTGATATGTTGGATGGAGCAGTCCAAGATTTCGGATGCTTCTCTAATTCGTCAGGGCGATCAGGCCTTCGAGGCCCTAGTTCTAACAAAGCCAAAAGTCTGGGAATACGAAGAAGAGTGGAGGATACAAAAAAGGTTCGAGGGTCCAAGTTCTTACCAAAAAGTTCCTTCACTCTTGTTAAATGAAGTTTTGGTTGGAATGCGAGTGTCTGCTAATCTGCTTTCCAAGATCGAAAGAATATGTGGGGACAAAGTGCCCGTATCTAGGATTGAATTGGATTCAGAAACCTTTGAACTAAAGAGATCCTGACTGTCGGCAACCGTAAGATGGGTGTTTACAACCGTCACGTCACCCAACACCACTCTCAAAACAACCCACCCGCCCGGCGGCACCCCCGGGCCCCGTCAAACCAAAGGTTCACCTTTGGCGAAACGGGCGGCGTGTTTGCGCCCCTCTTCGGTTCCATTGAACACCCGTAGGGCGGGCTTCAGCCCGCCAATCCACCACTCCCCCATTTCCCCGACCCCATACCAATGCGCATGGATTGGCTGTATCCGGTGGCGGGCTGAAGCCCGCCCTACGGGGTAGGGTTGGTTTGGCGGTTGTATCTGCGCTTGCGCCGTGTGGGCTCTGGCCGTTCGCGGCCCTCGGGTCTGCGGGTCAACCGTCTGACCCGCACCTCACCCGCGCGGCACCAAATGCAACCATTGCATCGGAAAACCGCGCCCTTCGGACAGGATCGGCCATTTGAAATCATCCCCCAACCGGATAATCTCATCCATCTCGGACGTGTCGCGCACGCTTCCGTCCACATAGGCGATATCAAAATACCCGGCGCAGAACGCTTCGATCGCTTTCAGTTTCGCATCGCCATCCTCGACCATCTGGGGGTGCAGTTCGATCAGGAATTCCGATCTGCGGTAATGCGTCAGAAAATCTTCGGTCAACAGGCTGAATTCGACGCCCTCGATATCGATCAGAAAGAAGATGTCCGCCGGGTCGGGGGCCACGCTTGCGATGTTTTCAACCGTGTCCGTCAGCGCATCCCCAAACACCGTCACGCGGTCGCCCACGCCGTTATGTTCCGCCGTTTCGCGGATGACATCCCGGCCTTTTGCCGAAACCTCAAAGCACACGCTTTTTTCAAACTGCCCGGCGGCCACCAGCCCGACGCCCCAAAAGCCGTCCGCCGCGCCGATATCCACCAGCACCGGCTTGTCCGAGTTGCTCAGCACCTTCAGGTTCTGCTGCTCATACAGGCCAAAGATTTTCGTGGCCGTATCCGAGTGCCCACCCCAGAATGCGTTTTCGACAAAGCGAAACCCCTTCATCGGCCCGCACAGCACCTGTCCGCGGCTTTGTTCCAGCACGAACAGCGAAAACTCGTTGCGGAACCTGCGCACAATGCTCTTGAACTCTCGATGTTGTCGTTTTGGAAATCGCATGTTCTGTCTGGGGCTTTTCATGTTGGGTGGGACGCCCCCGGATGAGGGCAGTTGCCTGAAATCCCTGTTTAAGTTGAGGCGCGCGGTGTTGGAAGGAAAAACACAGTGCGCAATACCGGGCAGGGTGGGGTTTTCTTCTTGTCCACCTTTCCCGCGCATGAACCCTTGATGAAGTTTCCTTCAGACAGGTTGCAACCGCCGCGCACGTATCCAATCTCAGTCACAGGCCAGCACGGCCCGCATCCCAAAGGAGGGTGCCGATCATCAGATCAGAGATTTCCGTAGCCTGCGCACCGGGACTGTTTTCGACCCCGTTCCGGCCCGTCAGGTGAACCGAAGCGTTTCCGGCCCGGTCGGGTTGTTAAGGGGTATGAGCCGCCATTGCTCACGGATTGCGGCGGAGGGGGTGTTGGTAACACCGCCGGGCCGGAACGCTTCTCAGAAACGGAACCAGCGTCTCCATCGTGCGGAGGCAGGCCGGGCGGCCAGTTCACCGCCTGCGACAGGATCCAGACCGCCCCGCGCCAGAATGCGGCGTTCCTCGGCGCGGGTCATCTGGATCTCGCGGACCTTCAGCGCGGCCTCGCGCGCGGTGACATAGCGGCCGTCCGGTCCCGGTTCCATACCGGGGATGTTGCGCCCCTTCGACCACATCCCGCGCAGCCCCGACAGCGGGTGTTTCCATCCGATCTCCTCGTCATCCTGCAACTGCCAGATCCGGTTGGCCTCGGTCATCGAGACCAGCGCGGCCAGCGGCTTGCCGTGCCGGGTCAGGATGATCACCTCACGCGGGTCCTGGGCGCGGGTGATCAGCGGCCCCAGATGGGCGCGGGCGTAGGAAATGGTGCAGCGCATCGGCGAATCTCCGTCTGTACGATTCGTAAGATTGGGGGTCCGAGCGTTGTACAAATCGCACAATTTCGGCCTAACGGGCCGCGCGGAGCGTTTTGCACCCGCAGCATCGCAGGAATTTCGGGTGCCGGGGTCACGTCCGGTTTTTTCCGCCCTCAACCCTTCGCGGGATCGGGGATTCTCGGGTTATCCACAAAACTCTCCCGCCGGATATCAACATCTTATCCCCGTCTAATTTTCATGCTGCAGTGCTATTTTCTTGTCGGATGCAGGGCGTGGTGCAACAGTCATCTCACCGCACAGGGTCTTCGGAACCGGGGCGGGACGCAAAGGCCAAGGGGGTTTGAGCAGAGAAGGGCGGGTCTTAGGATTTGCGTTTAGCTGCAAGGGCTTACCGGTAGGTGATCAGCCGGAAATGGGTCGTAGACCCAGGTCGGGTGGCCATCTTATCAGACGGCCAATGCATGTCGCGATGGACCTTAGGGGACAAAGCGGCGGCTGCAGTCTCTCAGGGGGCTGGGGCGACTGGATCGGAGTGCTCCTCGGGGTACGTCGACCCGGTAAGGCGTCAGGGCGTATCCGAAAGGATACATGCAAAGACCGCGTCTGCGCACCTGACGCCTTTTCCTTTGCCGAAATTCGGTTTCATACAGGCTACCACTCACCCCTGCCGAATGGGAACGGGGCTCTTCTGCGTGCGCGAAAGAGCCCCGATTTAGTGTCAGATATGCAATGCCGCGTCTATGCACCTGTAGGGCTAGACTACTGCGTGTGGGCGCAATCTTCAACCATATATTGCGTTAATGTCCGGCTCGCCCGCAAGATAAGCGCGCTTACAGGCTTTCCTGCACGTCCGAAGCTGCGTTCTGGATTGCATCCCCGGCCTTTTCGATATCTTTGCCCGCGCCTTTGGCGGTTTCGCAGGCGGTCAGTGCAAACAGGCTCAGGCCAATCAGAATTACGCGGATCATGTGTGTCTCCTCAGTGCTCGATACGGATTCGGTAGCACCTTTCTCGACACCAAGCCAGAGCTAGCCTTTGTCCTCACCGCAGAACAGCTCGTACACCACTTCAAGCATCCGGCGCGGGCGGTCATCGGCCAACCGGTAGAAGATGGTTTTGCCCTCTCTGCGCGGTATCACAAGCCCCTCCAGACGCAGGCGGGAAAGCTGTTGCGAAACAGCGGCTTGTCTGGCGGACAACAGCTCTTCCAACTCGGTAACAGATTTCTCACCGGACACCAGGTGACACAGGATCATCAGTCGGCCTTCGTGACTGATTGCCTTGAGGAAGTTGGACGCGCGTGTCGCATTATCGACCATACGATCCAGGTCGTGTTGCGACATGTCCTGAGACAGCTGTGGAAGTGCCATCGAATGTGTTCCTTGTGAACCCGTTGACCGGGCGTAGTTTCCGTAACGTAAAGCTCGTCGCCTGCGAGCCACTTCAGTACATGTTTCGATCAATTATTGCTATATGTATGAATCAAAAAACCGTGATGAAAAAAGGGGAACCCGCAGCCGTTTTCCCCGCAGCCCCTTTGGCAGGGCGTAATCACGGATAGGGTGCTGCTGCGGAACAGCGGCAGGTGTGACAATCTTATTGACGGCGGTCCACATTCATTCCGCGTTCTCACCGACACCCCCTTGCAGCCCCCCGGAGCCAACACTAAGACTCAGGTAACACTTGTTGGGATAATGTCCCGATCCACAGCAAAACAGGCAGGTTACGAATGTTCGATCCCGTAGATACCTACATGAATACGCTTGTTCCCATGGTCGTTGAACAGACCAGCCGGGGCGAGCGCGCGTATGATATTTTTTCCCGCCTGCTGAAAGAGCGGATCATCTTCATCAACGGCCCGATTCACGATGGCATGAGCCATCTGGTCGTGGCGCAGCTGCTGCACCTTGAAGCGGAAAACCCCAACAAGGAAATCTCGATCTACATCAACTCGCCCGGTGGCGTGGTGACCAGCGGTTTGTCGATTTACGATACAATGCAGTATATCAAGCCGAAATGTTCCACGTTGGTGATCGGTCAGGCGGCCTCGATGGGATCGGTTCTGCTGGCCGGCGGCGAGAAAGGGATGCGCTTTTCGCTGCCCAACAGCCGGATCATGGTGCACCAGCCCAGCGGCGGATATCAGGGTCAGGCCAGCGATATCATGATCCACGCAGCCGAGACGCAAAAGCTCAAGGATCGCCTTTATGATATCTATGTGCGTCATACCGGGCAGACAAAAAAGGCGGTTGAAAAAGCGCTGGACCGTGACAATTTCATGAGCCCGGAAGAGGCCAAGGAATGGGGTCACATCGACGAGATCGTGGAAAACCGCGCAAAAATGGACGCGGATGAGGTCTGAGTTTCGGAGCCTGCACCACCGGTGCAGGAACCATTTTGAGATTGTAGCGGCCAAAGCGCTGGCCTAAGCTGCACGAACAGGCGAAAACGCATCCCCGCCGGGGGTGCTGGGATGAGGCCCGAAAGGTAGATCATGGCGACGAATTCAGGCGGTGACGGGAAAAACACGCTCTACTGCAGCTTCTGCGGCAAAAGCCAGCATGAGGTGCGCAAGCTGATCGCAGGCCCGACCGTTTTCATCTGTGATGAATGTGTCGAACTCTGCATGGATATCATCCGCGAAGAGACCAAGGCCAGCGGGCTGAAGTCTTCGGACGGCGTTCCGACGCCCAAGGATATCTGCGAGGTGCTGGACGATTATGTGATCGGTCAAGCCACCGCAAAACGCGTCCTGTCGGTTGCGGTCCACAACCACTACAAACGTCTGAACCACGCCCAGAAGGCGGGCAATGATATCGAACTGGCGAAATCCAATATCCTGCTGATCGGCCCCACCGGCTGTGGCAAGACATTGCTTGCGCAAACGCTGGCCCGGATACTGGATGTTCCCTTTACCATGGCCGATGCCACAACGCTGACCGAAGCCGGTTACGTGGGCGAGGATGTTGAAAACATCATTCTCAAGCTGTTGCAGGCCAGCGAATACAATGTCGAACGCGCGCAGCGCGGCATCGTCTATATCGACGAGGTCGACAAGATCACCCGCAAATCCGAGAACCCGTCGATCACGCGCGACGTGTCCGGTGAAGGTGTACAGCAAGCGCTGCTGAAACTGATGGAAGGCACCGTGGCCAGCGTTCCGCCGCAGGGCGGCCGCAAACACCCGCAGCAGGAATTCCTGCAGGTGGACACCACGAACATCCTGTTCATCTGTGGCGGCGCTTTTGCGGGTCTGGACAGGATCATTGCGCAACGCGGCAAGGGCTCGGCCATGGGTTTTGGCGCCGATGTGCGCGACAATGACGAGCGCGGCGTGGGCGAGATATTCAAAGATCTGGAACCTGAAGATCTGCTGAAATTTGGCCTGATCCCTGAATTCGTCGGTCGTCTGCCGGTTCTGGCAACGCTGGAGGATCTGGACGAGGAAGCACTGGTCACCATCCTGACCAAGCCAAAGAACGCCCTGGTCAAGCAATACCAGCGCCTGTTCGAGCTGGAAGATGTTGAGCTGGGCTTCACCGATGACGCGCTGAAGGCAATTGCCAAGAAAGCCATCGAGCGCAAAACCGGTGCACGTGGTTTGCGGTCTATTCTCGAGGATATCCTGCTGGATACCATGTTCGAACTGCCGGGCATGAAAAACGTCAGCGAGGTTGTGGTGAACGAAGAGGCGGTAATGTCCGACGCGCAGCCGCTGTTCATCTATGCCGATGCGGCCAAGGAATCGGCCTCGGCGGGTTGAGGCCGGGCTTTTTACCGCGACGGTGGAACTTCAGTTGAACCGGTTCAGGGGGCTCTGCCCCCGCTGCCCTTCGGGCATCTCCCCCGGGATATTTATAGCCAGATGAAGCTGGGGATCCGTTACTCGCACATGAGGGTCGGTGCGGTCAGGCGGTGGGAGCTTAAGCAAGTTTTCGAACGACAAAGGTGACGGATTATGACGGTGAAGCGCATTTCTTCGGGCGGTGAGTTTGAGGCGAAAGTCGGCTATTGCCGTGCGGTGGTTGCGGGCGGCTGGGTTCATGTCGCCGGGACCGTCGGGCAGGGCGACGACGTGGTGGCGCAATGCCGGTCAGCGCTGGACATCATCGGCAAGGCACTGGCTGAGGCGGGCGCGGGTTTTGAAGATGTGGTTCGGGTCACCTACATGTTGCCGGACCGCAATGAGTTCGCGCCGTGCTGGCCGGTTCTGGCCGAGACGTTTGGCGCCAATCCACCGGCTGCGACGATGATCGAATGCGGTTTGATTGATCCGAAGTACCGGATCGAGATCGAAGTGACCGCCTTCCTGCCGCAGTGACACTGGAAGCCCAAGGGGCACTGGACCTTGGCGAGCCTTTGGTCCATACCTTCTCTCGACCGAAATGCCGGAGGCAGCCGATGGGAATCCTGAACAGTCTTTTACGAGCCGTGACCTGGTGGAACGGGTCAACACTGAACACGCAGCTTTATACGGCGCGCAAGGGTGTGAAAGTGGGCGAAGACAATGAAGGCAATGTGTTTTATCGCACCGCCGACGACAGCAGGCGCTGGGTGATTTTCAATGGCGAGGCCGAAGCCAGCCGGGTTGACCCGGAATGGCACGGCTGGTTGCACCGCACCTGGGACGAACCCCCGACCGACAAACCGCTGCCGCACAAAGCCTGGGAAAAACCGCATCAGGAGAACCTGACAGGTACGGCACTGGCCTATGCGCCTGCCGGGTCGCTTCGGCGGGCCCAGCCGGTTGAGCGCAGGGATTACGAGGCCTGGAGCCCGGAATAAACGAGGCGAAGATGTCGACCCATAACTGGACCGAAGTTGTTGTCGGAGGCGTCGTATTGGCCGGTGCCCTTGCTTTTGGTGTTTATGCCAGCCAATCGACCGGCCTGTCGCAAGGTGCTGCGGGCTATGAGTTGGGCGCCTCGTTCCGGTCGCTGGAAGGGGTTGGCGTCGGCACGGATGTCCGTCTTGCCGGTGTGAAAATCGGCACCGTTACCGGGGTCAAGCTGAACCCGGATACCTATCGTGCCGACACGACTTTCTCTGTTGCCGAAGGCGTGCTTGTGCCCGATGACAGCGCCATCGTGATCTCTTCCGAAGGGCTGTTGGGTGGAAACTTTGTCGAAGTCATGCCTGGCGGTTCACCCTTCTTTTTTGAACCCGGAGATGAGATTCAGGATACCCAGGGTGCGGTCAGCCTGATCTCGCTGCTGGTCAAGTTCGTAGCCGGAGATGGCAGCGAATGATGCGCGCCGCCCTGTTTGCCCTGTTGCTGGCTGGTGGAACCGGTGCCGCGGCGCAGCAGAAAGTCAACTCTGGCCCCAGTGCCATGCTGCGGGGGCTCGACAAAGTCAGTGGCCAGACGGTTGATATCGAATTGCAGACAGGTCAGACCGAAGCTGTTTTCGGGCTGGATGTGGCGCTGGGGGATTGCCGGTATCCGGTGGATAACCCGACTGGCGATGCCTTCGCCTATCTGACCATTTGGGAAACGGGCAAAGCGGATCAGCTGTTTGACGGCTGGATGATTGCGACCTCTCCGGCGCTGAATGCGCTGGATCACGCGCGGTATGACGTTTGGGTCATCCGCTGTATCACGCCTTCTGCGGACTGAGTGATCGGCGCGGCAAAGTCAGCGCTCTGGTTCAGGGCTTCTTCCAGTTCTTTCTTGTAAGCCCCACGCGGGATTTCGATCGCCCCAAGGGATGCCAGATGCGCGGTCAGGAACTGCGTGTCAAACAGGTGAAAGCCGGTTTGCCGCAGCCGGTCCACAAGATAGGCGAGCGCGATTTTCGAGGCATCCGTGCGGCGCGAAAACATGCTTTCGCCAAAGAACGCGGCCCCCAGCGTCACACCATAAACGCCGCCCACCAGTGCCGCTCCGTCCCAGACTTCCAGAGAATGCGCATGACCGGACTGGTGCAGCTGGCGATAAAGGGCGTGCAGTTCCGCGTTGATCCAGGTATCGGATCGGTCGGCGCACCCATCAACAACGCCGGAAAAATCCCGGTTGATTGAAATCCCGAACCCGCAGTTCCGGATGCGGCGGGCCAGACTGCGCGAGATGTGGAACCCGTCCAGCGGAAATATCCCGCGAAACTTGGGATCAACCCAGAACAGTTCAGGATCGTCGCGGTGTTCGGCCATCGGGAAGATACCGATGGAATACCCGTGCAGCAGCAGTTCGGGGGTCAGGCTCATGCCGGTGATAGGGCGACCAGAGGGCGCGGGCCCTCTGGCACATGGCCCTTATTTTTCCATGTTCTCCGCAAGCCAGCGCTCCAGCCAGTGGATGTTGTACTCGCCGCTGTGCAGATCGGGCTCCTGCAACAGGGCGTGGAAAAGGGGTACGGTGGTGTCGATACCGTCGACGATCAACTCTCCCAGCGCGCGTTGCAGACGCGCCAGCGCCTCGGCCCGGTCGCGGCCCTGCACGATCAGCTTGCCAATCAGCGAGTCGTAATAGGGCGGGATCGAATAGCCGTCATAAAGCGCCGAATCCATCCGTACGCCCAAACCGCCCGGCGCGTGATAGGCCGTGATCTTGCCGGGGCAGGGCGAAAAGTTCGGCAGCTTCTCCGCGTTGATCCGGACCTCGATGGCATGGCCGTTGATCTTCAGATCGTCCTGACCGAATGACATCGGTTCACCCGCTGCGACAAGGATTTGCTCGCGCACCAGATCGACGCCGAAAATTCCTTCGGTGACAGGGTGTTCCACCTGCAGGCGGGTGTTCATCTCGATGAAATAGAACTCGCCCTTTTCATACAGGAACTCGATGGTGCCAGCGCCGATATAGTTGATCTTGGCGACCGCGTCGGCGCAGATCTTGCCGATCCGGGCGCGCTCTTCGGCGGTGATGCAGGGGCCGGGGGCCTCTTCAAAGACCTTCTGGTGACGGCGCTGCAACGAACAATCGCGCTCGCCCAGATGCACCGCATTGCCCTTGCCGTCGCCAAAGACCTGAATCTCGATATGGCGCGGCGTGGTCAGATATTTCTCGATATAGACCTCGTCATTGCCAAAGGCGGCCTTGCCTTCGGCGCGTGCGGTCATGAAGGCGCTTTCCATCTCGTTCGCGTTCATCGCGACTTTCATGCCGCGCCCACCGCCGCCAGCCGTGGCCTTGATGATGACGGGATAGCCGAATTCCTCACCGATGCGCTTGGCGTCGGCCAGCGTGGGAACGCCACCGTCCGAACCGGGAACGCAAGGCACACCCAGCGCCTTCATCGTGTCCTTGGCGGTGATCTTGTCGCCCATGACGCGGATATGTTCCGCGGTGGGGCCGATGAACGTGATGCCATGATCTTCGACGATCTGCACGAACTCGGCGTTTTCGGACAAAAAGCCATAGCCGGGATGGATCGCCTGCGCGCCGGTGATCTCACAGGCCGAAATGATCGCGGGCACCGACAGATAGCTTTGCGGGCTGGGCGGGGGGCCGATGCAGACCGATTCGTCCGCCATGCGCACATGCATCGCGTCGCTGTCGGCGGTGGAGTGGACGGCAACCGTCTTTATCCCCATCTCGCGCGCGGCGCGGATGACGCGCAGGGCGATCTCGCCTCGGTTGGCAATCAGGATCTTGTCGAACATGGGCCCGCCTTACTCGATGATGACCAGAGGAGTGCCGAACTCAACAGCGTCGCCATCGCCCACCAGCACGCGCTTGACGGTGCCCGATTTGGGGGCGTGGATGTGGTTCATGGTCTTCATCGCTTCGACGATCAGCAGCGTGTCGCCTTCAGACACTGTCGCGCCGACGGAAATGAACGCGGGCGCGCCGGGTTCCGGCTGCATATAGACCGTGCCCACCATGGGCGAGGTGACAGCGCCCGGATGGCTGGCCGGATCTTCGGCAGCAGCAGGGGCCGCCGCGGGGGCCGCAGCCGGTGCCGCAGCAGGGGCGGGCGCTGCCGCAGGAACAGCCATCTGAACCGGAGCGGCCACGGTCTGTGTCATACGGCTGACGCGCACGTTCAGGCTGTCTTCTTCGCCATATTCGCGTTTGACCTGCAACTCGGTCAGATCGTTTTCGCGCAGCAACTCGGCCAGAGCCTTGATGAATGCCACATCCGCTTCGTGTTTGGTGTCTGTCATGAGTATCCTCGACGGTTCCCCTTTGGCCCGTCTGTTTCTTGCGGGCTCTGATCAAATTACGCAGGGTTATAGGCTAAGCGGCGGTGCATGAAAAGCGCCGACTCGCACCATCTGGCATGCGTTTCACGCGTAATTTAAGGGGTCGAACGCGTCACAGGGGCATCCCCGATAATTTGGCGACCAGTTCAGACAGCTTTCGTGCGCCGAATTTTTCAAGCAAACGGGCGCGGTAAGCCTCGATTGTGCGGTAACTCAGGCCCAGCTCTGCTCCGATTTCCTTGGCCGACAGGCCGCGGCAGGACAGGATGGCCACTTCGCGTTCACGGATGGTCAGCTCAACCAGCGGTCGTTCCTCGGATATGTCGGAAAAGCTCCAGATACCGTGGCGGAACGGGTCGTCGGGCGTCAGCGACCGGCCCCGGGCGCGGCACCAGAACAGATCCCCGCTACGGCGGCGCATGACGCGCTCATCCGTGTAATATCCGGTGCCGCGCATCACTTGCAGGCTGCGTTCGCCGATCCTCTCCCAATCGGCGACCGAAGGGTAAAGGTGCAACAGCGGCATGTTGCGATAGTCGTTTTCTTCTCCGCCAAAGGTGCGGGCAAATTGCAGGTTACAGCGCCGGATGATCCTGTTTTCCAGCTCAACAAGCCCGATCGGCGCATATTCAAAGGCGGGGTCGCTCATGCGTGTATGGTGCCGGGAAAGCGCGCGGAAATGAAGGGGGGATGCGATGTCTTGCGCCAGATTGACGCCCGAAACCGATGCTGTGGTCTGCGCCAGTTTGTGAAAGTTGTAAATGTCAGTTGAAAAGAAATGATTAACCTATGGAAACAGATGCTATAATCTGAAAACGAGCGTGAAATTCGACGGGTCTGAATTCAGGGAAAGTAAGCATGCGCGACACGTTGACAGGCAGTCGCATTCGCGAAAGACGGCAGATTGCCGGGCTGCGGCAGGCCGAACTGGCGCGGCAGGCCGGAGTATCGGCGTCTTATCTGAACCTGATCGAACACAATCGCCGCAGGATCGGAGGCAAATTGCTGGTCGATATCGCGGCGGCGCTGGGCGTTGAACCTTCGGTCCTGACACAGGGGATCGAGGCAACTCTGGTTTCCGCCCTGCGCGAGGCGGCCGAGGATGCGGTCGGGCAGAAGGCCGAGGTTGACGGGCTCGAGGAGTTCGCCGGGCGCTTTCCCGGCTGGGCCGGTGTTCTGGCGCAAATGCATCGCCGTGTCGTGTCTTTGGAGCGGAACGTCGAAACCCTCTCCGACCGCCTTACGCACGACCCGCAACTGGCCGCGTCGATGCACGAGGTTCTGTCAACCGCCGCCGCGATACGCTCGACCGCCGCGATCCTTGCGGATACCCAAGATATCGAGGCCGAATGGCGCGAGCGTTTTCACAAGAACCTGCATCAGGATGCCGAACGGCTGGCAGGCAGTTCCAAGGCGCTGGTGACCTTCCTCGACGAAAGCGACTCGGCGGTTGATCCACGTGCCGTTCCCCTGGAAGCGGTCGAAGCTTTCTTTGAAGCCCGCGCCTACACGATTTCCGAACTGGAAGACGGGGGTGATGTGGACGCGGTTGACCTGAGCGGGCTCAATACCTCGGCGGCGCGCACCGTCGCGCGCGAAGTTCTCAGGATCTATCGCGCAGACGCGCAGGCGCTGCCGCTGGAGGCCGTCAAAGCGGTTGTTCAGCAGGGTGATCCGAACCCCATCGAACTGGCGCAGCGGTTCTCGGTTGATTTTGCCACCGTCCTCAGGCGCCTGGCCTTTCTGCCGGATGGTATCCTGTCGCAACCGGTCGGCATGGTGCTGTGCGACGCGTCTGGAAGTATCCTGTTTCTCAAGCCGATTCAGGGGTTTACCTTGCCCCGACACGGCGATGTCTGCCCGCTTTGGCCGCTGTTTACGGCCCTCAGCCGTCCGCTGGTGCCGGTGCGCAAGCAGGTCGTCCTGACCGGCAGGTCCTCGGCCGTGTTCGAATGCGTCGCTTATGCCTGGCCGCATGCGGTGTCGGGATACGATCAGGACCCGGCCTATCGCTCGGTCATGGTGGTGCGCCCGGTCAGGGACCCGTCAGACGAGGTGCCGGTCACTCAGGTCGGGCCAAATTGCCGTGTCTGCCCAAACCGCGATTGCAAAGCCCGGCGCGAGCCGTCGATTTTGAGCGAAGGTTTTTGACACGTTCATGACAGACCGCTTAATCTGGCGGGAACCGGTCTCGGGATGGAAGACCGGTTATGGGAGGAACTGAACATATGAGCCGAAAGGTTCTGCTGATTGAGGACGAACCGAACATCGCCGAGGCTATCCGGTTCCTGCTGTCGCGCGAGGGATGGCAGGTCGAAACGCATGGCGACGGAACGGATGCGGTTCAGGTGATCCAGGGGGCGCAGCCCGATCTGGTCATTCTGGATGTCATGCTGCCGGGCAAGAACGGTATGGATATCCTTCGGGAACTCAGAAAAATGGAGGAACTGGCAGGCTTGCCGGTTCTGATGCTGACCGCACGGGGTCAGTCGCGCGACCGGGAAATGGCCGAAAACGCAGGCGTCAGCCGCTTCATGACCAAACCGTTTTCCAATGCCGAAGTTCTGACAGCCGTGCGTGACCTTCACGCGCAGGCGACGCGCTTATGATGTCCGGCGAGGGCAACAAGACCAAACCACCGGGCACACGCCCCTCGCTTTTTCTGGAACGACAAAGCTATCGTCGTCACAGGCTGACGGATGCCGCCCGGATTTTGCCCTTTCTGGGTGCGGCGCTGCTGGCCCTTCCGTTGCTGTGGCCAGACCCGTCCGGCGGGGATGCGGCGGTGCCCCTGTCTTCGGCGATGTATTACATATTCCTCTGCTGGGGCGCGCTGATCCTGGCCGGGTTTGTCTTTGGGCTGGCCGCCCGCCGCATGGCCGCGCGCGAGGGATCGGACACGGGCGCTGAGTGATGGCCACCATAAACGTTCTGATTCTGGTTTGCCTTGCCTATGTCGTGTTCCTGTTCGCAGTGGCCTTCGCCGCGGATCGCATGGCTGCGGCCGGGCGCGGCAAATGGTTGCGTTCACCCGTGATCTACACGCTGTCCCTGTCGATCTATTGCACCGCCTGGACATTTTATGGCGCGGTGGGCAACGCCGCGCGGTCGGGGCTGGAATTTGTCACCATCTACCTCGGTCCGACGCTGGTGATGGTCGGCTGGTGGTGGGGGCTGCGCAAGCTGGTGCGCGTCGGGCGCAGCCAGCGGGTCACCTCGATCGCCGACCTGCTGTCGTCCCGGTATGGAAAGTCGAATACGCTGGCGGTCTGCGTGACCATTCTGGCGGTGCTGGGCGGCACGCCCTATATCGCGCTGCAACTGCAATCCATTACCCTGTCATTCTCGATCTTTGCCGAGGCTGACCCGTCAGGCCTCTATCGCGAAGGGTCCAGCGTGTTCTGGGTCGCGGCTGGACTGGCCGTGTTTGCCATCCTGTTCGGCACCCGCAATCTGGACGTGAACGAACGTCACCATGGCGTGGTCACGGCCATCGCGGTCGAGGCCGTTGTCAAACTGTTTGCGCTGATCGCCGTGGGCGTTTTCGTGGTGTGGGGGATCGCGGGTGGAATTGGCCCGATGATGGACCGGATCGACGCCTCGGAAATCGGCCAGTGGAACGTCGATGCCGGGCGCTGGACGACGTTCATCTTTCTGTCGGCCGCCGCCTTTATCTGCCTTCCCCGGATGTTTCAGGTGATGGTGGTGGAAAACGATGACGAAGGCCATCTCAGAACCGCTGCCTGGGCTTTCCCGCTCTACCTGCTGTTCATGAGCCTGTTTGTCGTGCCCATCGCCGTGGTCGGACTGGACCTGCTGCCCCAGGGCGCCAACCCCGACCTGTTCGTTCTGACCGTGCCGCTGTCCCAGGGCAATGACTGGCTGGCAATGCTGTCCTTCATCGGCGGGTTTTCCTCGGCAACCTCGATGGTCATCGTCAGTGCGATGGCCCTGTCGACAATGGTGTCGAACCATGTGGTCATGCCCATCTGGCTGAACACGCAGGAAGGCACCGGCTCGGTATCGGGCGATGTGCGCAACATTGTCCTGATGGCACGCCGAGTTTCCATTGCCGCCATAATCGCGCTGGGCTTTTTCTACTACCGGCTGTCCGGGGGCGGTGCCGCGCTGGCCTCGATCGGGTTGATCGCCTTTGCCGGTATCTCGCAGATCCTGCCGGCGCTGGTTGGGGGGCTGTTCTGGCGCAGGGCGACCCGGACCGGGGCGCTGGTCGGGCTGACCGTTGGCTTTGTGCTGTGGATATACACCCTGCTGCTGCCGGGAATGGGCGGCGCGTGGATGCCCGAAACCGTGCTGCAAAACGGCTTGTTCGGCCTTGGCTGGCTGCGCCCTCATGCCCTGTTCGGGATCGAGGGGATCGATCCGATGGTGCATACGGTGATGTGGTCTTTGTCCCTGAACACGCTTGCCTTCTGCGTCGCGTCCCTGCTCAGCTTTCCCAGCCCCTTGGAACGGTTGCAGGGGGCACAGTTCGTCAACGTCTTTGATCACTCGGTCGCGCCGCGCGGGTGGTCCGGGTCGGTGGCGCAAAGCGAAGACCTGATGATCATGACGCAGCGCATTCTGGGCACCGGCCCCACGCAGGAATTCTTTCAGGCCGAGGCGCGAAAACAGGGTGGCCGTTCGCACTTGCCGGAACCGACGCCGGGCTTTCTCAACCGTCTGGAACGCGAGCTCAGCGGCTCGGTCGGTGCGGCCATGGCCCACGCGATGATCGGCCAGATCGTGGGCGGATCGTCGGTCTCGGTCGAGGATCTGCTGGCCGTGGCAGACGAATCCGCGCAGCTGCTGGAATATTCCGGCCAGCTCGAGGAAAAGTCCTCCGAACTCAGCCGAACCGCACGCCAGCTGCGCGAAGCCAACGCGAAGCTCACCCAGATTTCCGAACAGAAGGACAGCTTCCTGAGCCAGGTCAGTCATGAATTGCGCACGCCGATGACCTCGATCCGGGCGTTTTCGGAAATCATGCGTGACACCGATGGCCTCAGCCGCCAGGAGCAGACCCGCTATGCCGCGATCATTCATGACGAAGCCCTGCGCCTGACCCGGCTGCTCGATGATCTGCTGGATCTGAGCGTGCTTGAAAACGGGCAGGTCAGCCTCAATCTCAGCGATGACAGCCTGCGCTCGGTTCTGGACCGCGCCGTGCCCAGTGCTCTGGCCGGGGCGGACCGAAAGATCACCGTCCGCCGGACCCGCGCGGCCGAGCGCATCTTTCTGCATACGGATCTGGATCGGTTGGGACAGGTGTTCATCAACCTGATCTCGAACGCGCAGAAATACTGCGATGCGGACGATCCGGTGCTGGTCATTTCCGCCCATGATGTTGGCGGGCGGGTCATCGTCGACTTCATCGACAATGGCAGCGGCATCCCACCGGGTGCGCGTTCGATGGTGTTTGAAAAGTTTGCCCGCGTGGGCGGCGACAAGGCTGGCGGAGCGGGGCTTGGTCTGGCCATCTGCCGCGAAATCATGCAGCGGCTGGGGGGTGAGATTACCTATCTGCCGGGGCAGGGCGGCGCGGCCTTCCGGATCAGCCTGCCACAGGCCTATCAGCAGGCGGCGCAGTGACGCGGCCATAAAGGACTTGGTAACGCCCGAGGGTGTAAACCGGTTGCCAGGTGCTGGAACAATTGGTGATCGGGCGTCATGTCACAAGATGTCAATGCCGCGTTGGCGCGCAAACTGTCCGTTGGGCAAAAGGATCTGGGGGAGCGCCCACGCTCGGTTCTGCGGGCGCTGCGCCTTGGGTTCGCCCGGGCGGCGGGCGAGCGGCTGAACCTGCCGCTGGCGGTTATCGGGGCAAAGCAATCCAACCAGTCGCAGCAGGTGCCGGGGGACGCGGCGGGGCAGGATTGGCTGCTGCTGGTGTTTGACGGCCCCGAAGGCCGCGCCGCGGCCTGTCTCAACCCGAATGTGGTCTCGGCCATTGTTCAGGCCCAGACCATTGGTCAGGTCCTGCCCGGTGATCCCGGCGCACGCACGTTCACGGATACCGACGCCGCCATCGCGGCCCCCTTGATCGAAGCCGCGTTGACCGGTTCCGCCGCTTTGTTCGACGCTTCAAGCGATCAGATTTGCCTTGCAGGGCTGGAATTTACCTCGCGCGCCAAGGATTTGCGCACCCTGTCACTGGCGATGACGGAAGAGGCGTACCGCATTTTCGAACTGACCGTCGATCTCGCGAACGGAGAGCAGCAGGGCCGCATATCTGTGTTTCTGCCTGAACATCCCGCCGCCTCGGATGAAGCAGAAGATAACGGGGAAAAGGCTGATCTGCGCATGGATCAGTGTTCAAGCGTAATGCGGGCGGAACTGACCGCCGCGCTGTGCCGCATGTCGTTGCCGCTGTCCGACCTCTCGGGACTGCGGATCGGGGACATTCTGCCGTTGCGCGGGGCCCGTCTGGACCGGACCGAGGTTCTGACGATTGACCGGACACGCGCGGGTATCGGTCGCCTAGGGCAATGCGGTGGTCTCCGCGCCGTGCGGCTGAATGAAACCGCTGCATTGCCAGCCCTGACCGGCGCTGACGCGCAGGACTTCATCGCCAGCAAAAGTGGAACACCACCGCAGGATCATCCGGTCGAACCAACTGTGCATGATGCGCACGCCCAGACCGTCCCGACCGGGGTGTCAGATCTGACAGACAGCGATCTGATCGTGAACGATTCCGAACGGATGGTCGCGGAAATCACGCAGCTTGCGGGGCTGGGGCCGACGGACCTTGGCAGCAATACTGAGTGACGCTCAGCCGCTAGTGCCGCGGATCTGGTCCAGCATGGGGCGCAGATTGTCCAGCTGATACCCGGCTTTGCCGGTCGCACTCAGGATGTCGTCTGTGCTCATGTGGTCGCACTGGCCCAGCGCCCAAACCACCGAACACCGCGTGCCCGAGGCGCAATAGGCCAGTACAGGACCACTGCCGTTTTCCGCCATGTCGCGCTGCCGCTTCACGTTCTCAGGCGTCATCGTCTGGTGGGTCAGCTCCAGCACCTCGTATTCCATACCGGCAGCCCGCACCGCTTCGCCGATCGCGTCGGATTGCATGGCCGGGGGAACTTCGGCATTGGGCCGGTTGCAGATCACCTTGGCAAAGCCAGCCTCGGCAATGGCCGGAATATCCTCGACCGTGATCTGCGGCGAGACAGCATAGCGGGGGGTAATCTGACGAATCTCCATGCCAATTCCTTAGGCCGCGTTTGCCGCCCTGTCCAGCTGCGCGCCCAGCGGTGGTGCCACGAACATCCCAGCCGCCATTGCAACCAGAAAGACCAGCCCGCCCAGCCCGCCATAGCTCAGCGAGGCCATTGCCGGTCCGGGGCACAGCCCGGCCAATCCCCAGCCCATCCCGAACAGAACCGAACCCACGATCAGCCTGCGATCAACCTCGGGCTTGGCAGGGGGTGGAAAGGCTCCGCCGGTCAGGGCGTTTTGGCGACCTGTAGTCATCCGCCATGCCACAAGCATCGGCAGAATGGCACCGGCCATCACAAAGGCCAGCGTCGGATCCCAGTTGCCAAACACATCCAGCCAGCCCTGAACTTTTGTGGTGTCCGTCATGCCCGAAATCAGCAACCCGGCACCGAACAGTGATCCGGCGATCAACGCAATGATAAGACGCATCAGATCACTCCCATCACATGACGCAGCAGCACAAGGGTCACGCCCCCGGCAAGGATATAGAAAACGGTGGCCACGATGCCGCGCAGCGAGAACCGAGAGATACCGCACACCCCGTGCCCCGAGGTGCAGCCATTGGCGATCCGTGTACCGATACCGACCAGCAGCCCGGCCAGAATGACAACACCCAGATTGCCGGTAAGATGCGTCTGGGCCTCGGGCGCGATCAACGGGCGCAGAAGAAGGGGCATTCCGACAAGCCCCGCAATAAAGGCCAGCTTTTCGGCCATGCTCCCCTTGGCGCTGCCATCGACAAGGCCGCCCAGAATGCCGCTTGCGCCCATGATCCGGCCATTGCCCAGCAGGTAAACCGCCCCGGCCAGACCGATCACCAGACCGCCGCACAGTCCCCAGATCCACTCTATATTCATGTGGGATTTCCCTTTGTGATTTGTTGTGCCCGCGTCACAGCTTGTTGACCGGCAGTTTCAGGAAAACATCGCCCTGTTCATCCGCCGGAGGCATCTGACCGGCCCGCATGTTGACCTGCAAAGACGGCAGGATCAGGCGCGGCATGGCCAGCGTGGCGTCCCGCGCGTCGCGCATCTCCACGAAGTCTTCGATGCTGCGCCCCTGTCCGATATGGACGTTCAGCGCCTTTTGTTCACCTACCGTTGTCTCCCACGCGTATTCGTCGCGGCCCGGAGCCTTGTAATCATGCCCGACATAGATGCGGGTGTTGTCCGGCAGCGACAGTATCTTCTGGATCGACTGGAACAGCGTAGCCGACGATCCTCCGGGGAAATCACAACGTGCGGTACCAAAATCGGGCATGAACAGTGTGTCACCGACAAATGCGGCGTCGCCAATCACATAGGTCATGCAAGCCGGTGTGTGACCCGGCGTATGCAGCACGTCGCCCCGCATCTGGCCGATGTGAAAACTGTCGCCTTCCTTGAACAGCGCATCAAACTGGCTGCCATCGCGCTGAAACTCGGTTCCTTCGTTGAAAACCTTGCCGAACGTGTCCTGCACGGTGACGATCTGATCGCCAATCCCGATCTTGCCGCCCAGCTCCTGTTGCAGATAGGGGGCCGCCGACAGGTGGTCGGCATGGACATGGCTTTCCAGAATCCACTCGACCTTAAGGTCCTGCGCGCGCACAAAATCGATGATCCTGTCCGCCGAGGTTGTCGACGTCCGCCCCGAGGCATGGTCGAAATCCAGCACGCTGTCGATGATGGCACAGGCCCGCCCCTGAGGTTCATGAACCACGTAGGAAACCGTAAAGGTCTGCTCGTCAAAAAACGCTTTCACTTTCGGTGTCATGATCTTCTCCGTTTCGGTCACGCATATCATATATGTGAATTGGAATGTGATGCAATATCGAACCTGCATTTGATGCCGGTCAAAGCAACCGCTGAAATCCTGGCTTAATCTTTAACCTATCCGCGTCAGATTGCCGAAACTTCGACCATGGCAGGCAATTTCCCGCACAAGGCTACGATATTATCTGCGGGTCGTAATCCCGTTACGTATATTGGGGATACTGGCGCCATTTGGGAGGATGGTTATGACACCGACTGGTCTTTATTCCGAAGCCGAGCAGCTTGAACGTAAGCTTGTGAACGCGGGTCTGGAAACGCGTTTGGCGCTTCAGCCGAGTGTGAGTAAGATTGTTGACCGGATGCGGCAGCAGGGGATGGAGGTGCCTTCGCGCCTGCGTCGTCTGGATGCGGCCTTGTGCGAAGATGCGATTGAAGCGCAGTTTGATAACTTGCCGGTGTGAACCGGATGGTCATCCAAGGGAAATCCCGAGGATGACCAGCATCAATCCAAGCACCGACAGAAACAGCGAGGCCAGGTTCCAGGGCAGAACCCCCTGAACCACCGCGCGCAGCTCGTCATCCGACAGACCGGCCTTGCGCGCCCGCATCACGCGAAGAATGCACCAGACCAGACCGGCAAGCCCGGCCACAGACAGGGCCGCACCGCCCCAGGTGATGAATTCAAACATGGTTCCCCGCATATCCTCGTGACCTGATCACGCGCTTAACGGATCGGTTGGGGTCATACAAGTGCGCCGGCCCAATGGGTGCTTGCGACCCGGGCGGCAGCACTGTATCCGGCATTCCACACCAGGGTTTCAGCCTCTGGGACAGGCGTGTTTCGAAGGTGCCCCCGATGATCGGGCCACCGCCGTTCACCGCCAGCCGTAGGCTGACCTCTTCTGGTTGCAGGTCCATAACCGGGAACAAAAAAGATGAGCATGTCTGAAGAAGCAGAAGCAAATTACAAGGTCACCGCGGGCGAGCTGCGCCAGTTTGTGGAACGTATCGAGCGCCTGGAGATGGAAAAGAAAGACATCGCCGACCAGATCAAAGAGGTCTACGCCGAAAGCAAGTCGCGCGGCTATGACGTAAAGGCCCTGCGCAGCATCATTTCCCTCAGAAAAAGGGACAAGGATGACATCGCCGAGCAAGAGGCCGTCATCGAAATGTACAAAGAAGCGCTGGGCATGAACTAAGCCCGACCGCCGCGAAACGATCTATGGCTCTGGAATGGGTTCAATGCCCTGAAAGAGCCACTGGCCGGGGGGATGCAACGGGCGCGCAGCGGCTCCCCTTGCCAAGCGCATGGTACTACCACGCACAGCGCTCGACGCCTCCGGGCTGTATCGAACCGCCCATAATCCAAACGCGCACCACAAAAGTCTCTGAAACGCCAATGGTCAAAGACGCCGGAACACCCAAACCCTTCCGGATGAAAGCGTGCTTTTTCACAGGAAAATGAAGGATGGTGCTGCTGGAGAGAATTGAACTCTCGACCTCTCCCTTACCAAGGGAGTGCTCTACCTCTGAGCTACAGCAGCGCTGTGGGCGGGTGATTAGACTCAAACGAAACGCGGCGCAAGGGTGTCTGGACGGTTTTTTTCGCCTCCTGTAGAGAAAGATCATGACGGATAAAAATTCACCCAAAAAACAAGGTAAACCCGGCGATGCGCGCGAGGCGCGGCTGAAGGCGGCGCTCAAGGCCAACATGGCGCGTCGCAAGGCGCAGGCCAAGGCGCGCGCGGCCGCGGGGGACAAGCCTGACAAGGACGAGGGATAAGAGCAGATGGATTCGATTCTGGTAACGGGCAACGGCCCGCTGAACGGTCAGATACCGATTGCGGGGGCCAAGAATGCGTGCCTGACGCTGATGCCCGCAACATTGTTAAGCGAAGAACCGCTGACGCTGACCAATGCGCCGCGGCTAAGCGACATCAAGACCATGACCGCGCTGCTGCAATCGCTGGGGGCCGAGGTGTCGTCGTTGCAAGACGGTCAGGTGATTGCAATGTCCAGCCACAGCCTGACCAGCCAGACCGCCGATTATGACATCGTACGCAAGATGCGCGCCTCGAACCTTGTGCTGGGTCCCTTGCTGGCGCGGTTCGGGCAGGCGGTTGTGTCACTGCCGGGCGGTTGTGCGATCGGCGCCCGTCCGATGGACCTGCATGTCGAAGGGCTCGAGGCGCTGGGCGCCGAGATCGAGCTGAAGGACGGCTATCTGCACGCCAAAGCTCCGGGTGGTCTGAAAGGGGCCGTGCATCAGATGCGCTTTGCCTCGGTCGGGGCCACCGAAAATATCGTCATGGCCGCCACGCTGGCCAAGGGCACCACGGTGCTCAAGAACGCCGCGCGCGAGCCCGAGATCGTCGATCTGGTTGAATGCCTGCGCAAGATGGGTGCCCAGATTTCCGGCGAAGGTACCCCGACCATCGAAATTCAGGGCGTCGACCGGCTGCACGGGGCCACACATCAGGTTGTCACCGACCGGATCGAGCTGGGTACCTATATGCTGGCCCCGGCGATTTGTGGGGGTGAGGTCGAACTGCTGGGCGGTCGCATGTCACTGGTCGAATCCTTTGCGGCCAAACTGGATGCGGCAGGCGTCAGCGTTTCAGAAACCGAAGGCGGTCTGAAAGTGGCGCGCAAAAACGGGCGCGTGCGCGCGGTGGATGTGGTGACCGAACCTTTCCCCGGCTTCCCGACCGACTTGCAGGCGCAGATGATGGCGCTGATGTGCACGGCTGAGGGCACCTCGGTTCTCGAAGAACGCATTTTCGAAAACCGCTTCATGCACGCCCCCGAACTGGTGCGCATGGGCGCGCATATCGAGGTGCATGGCGGCACCGCCACGGTGACCGGCGTCGAGCGACTGAAAGGCGCACCGGTGATGGCGACTGACCTGCGGGCTTCGGTCTCGCTGATTCTGGCAGGGCTTGCGGCAGAAGGGGAAACAACGGTCAGCCGGGTCTATCATCTGGACCGCGGATATGAACATGTGGTGCGCAAGCTGGAAGGCGTGGGTGCAAAGATTGAACGGATCAAGGGCCAATGACAGACGCAAGCTTTGAAGACGGGCGCGAGGCGCCGCTTAATCTGGGGGCCGAGGATGCAGATGACCTTCAGGTGATCTCGACCCTCGCGCAGGATGCCGTGTTTCCGGTGACCGAGATGAAGTGGCAACCGGCGCAGCGCCGCTTTGGCCTGCTGCTGAACCGCTTTCGCTGGGAAGACAAGGATGCCGCCGCCCGCCGCGACCGCCCGTTTGAACGGGTGCAGTCGGTGCTGGTCTTCGGTTCGGTTCTCTCGGTGTCCAGTCAGGGCATTGATCGCGGTGACACCGACATGATCATGTCGCTGATGTCGGTCGTTTTCGAACCCGGCGAGGATGGCGCGGGCCATGTCCTGCTGACGCTGGCCGGTGATGGCGCGATCCGCCTGACGGTCGAGGCGCTGGATGCCACCCTCAAGGACGTCACGCGCCCTTATCAGGCCCCCTCCGGTCAGGCCCCGTATCATCCCGAATAGATGCAGAACAAGCGCGGCATATCTCAGGCGTTTTCGAAGGTGCCCGAAGGTGTCACTCTGCGTCGCGCCACCGTTTTCGACGTTTTCGACATCAGTCGGGTTCTGATCCGTTCGATCACGCAGCTCTGCGGGGCCGATCATCAGGGTGACACGCAGGCCATCGCGCAATGGACCGATAACAAGGACCCGGCCTCGATCCGGGGCTGGATCAAACCTGGATCGCAGATCTGGCTGGCTGAACGGGCCGGGCAGGTGGCCGCCGTAGGCGGTTTGTTGGAAACCGGAGAGATCACTCTGCTTTACATCGACCCGGATCATAAGGGCTGTGGTCTGGGGGCGGCGGTTTTGAATCGGCTGGAACGGGAACTGCTCGCGGCGGGATGTTCCTCAGCCTCGCTTGAGGCAACAAAAACCGCGCAGGATTTCTATCTGCGCCACGGCTGGCAGGCTACCGGCCGGTGCTGCGGCCACGGGGATCTGTCCTGCTTTACCATGCACAAATCGCTGCACCCCGTGGGCTGAGGGTTGAGGCCGCGCGCTCCGGGCGATATGTCCCAATGCGCAACGCCCGGAGTGCCAGATCATGCCCGTTTTCCTTGATACCACATCGCCCGATTTCGAACCCGCCTTCCGGACCCTGCTCTCGGCCAAGCGCGAGGACAGCCCGGATGTGGATGCGGTTGTGGCGCAGATCATCGACGACGTACGCAACCGGGGTGACGCGGCGGTGATCGAACTGACGGCCAAATTCGACCGGCTGACGCTGACGCCCGAAACGCTGGCCTTCAGCGCGCAGGAGATCGCAGAAGCGGTGGCGCTGGTCGGGGCCGAAGATCGCACGGCGCTGGAACTGGCTGCTTCCCGTATCCGGGCCTATCACGAAAGGCAATTGCCCGAGGATCAGGAATGGACGGATGCGACGGGCGCAACACTCGGCTGGCGCTGGTCTGCCGTCTCGGCCGCGGGGCTTTACGTGCCGGGTGGGCTGGCATCGTACCCGTCATCGGTGCTGATGAACGCCATCCCGGCCAAAGTGGCCGGTGTGGAACGGCTGGCCATCGTGGTGCCCACGCCCGAAGGGCAGGTGAACCCGCTGGTGCTGCTGGCGGCACAGCTGTCGGGTGTGGACGAGGTCTATCGCATCGGCGGCGCGCAGGCCGTGGCGGCGCTGGCCTATGGCACCGACACCATCGCGCCGGTCGACAAGATCACCGGACCGGGCAACGCCTTTGTCGCCGCCGCCAAGCGGCGCGTCTTTGGCAAGGTCGGCATCGACATGATTGCCGGCCCCTCGGAAATTCTGGTCATCGCCGACAAGGACAATGAGCCTGACTGGATTGCGCTGGACCTGCTCAGCCAGGCCGAACATGACGAAAGCGCGCAGTCGATCCTGATCACTGACGACGCGGCATTCGGCCAGTCCGTCGCGCAGGCGGTCGAAAAACGGCTGGAAACCCTGCAACGCCGTGCCATCGCCGGGGCCAGCTGGCGCGACTACGGCGCGGTGATCACTGTGCGCAACCTGGACGAGGCCGCAGCCTTGTCCAACCGCATTGCCCCGGAACATCTGGAACTATGCGTGGCCGACCCGCGCGCGTTGAGCAAAAAAACCATCCACGCCGGAGCCATCTTTCTGGGTCAGTACACCCCCGAAGCCATCGGCGATTATGTGGGCGGCCCCAACCACGTGTTGCCCACCGCGCGTTCGGCGCGGTTTTCGTCGGGCCTCAGCGTGATGGATTTCCTCAAACGCACCACGCTCAGCCAGATGACCCCCGAAGCCCTGCGTGCCATCGGCCCTGCTGCCGAACAGCTGGCGCAATCGGAAAGCCTCGAGGCGCATGGCCTCTCGGTCACCGCGCGCCTGAACCGCCTGAATGGCTGAAATGACGCAAAGACCGGGCGCATATGGCGTTTCTGTGCGTTGCCCGTTGAATATCATTGCTATAGGTCTGTGCTGACGCAAGGAATGTGACTGTAAAGATGACCCGCATCTCGCATATCGAACTGGATGATAGAAATCTGCCGCCGCCCACGCCCGAGATCGAGCAGGAGCGCAAGGTCGCCATCTATGATCTGCTGGAAGAAAACAGCTTCTCGCTGCCCAAACGCGACGACCGCGTTGTGCCCGAAGGCCCCTATCGCCTTCAGCTTTCGATCCGCGACAAACGGCTTGTCTTCGACATTGAAACCGAGGCCAACGAAAAAGCGGCCGAGTTTCACCTGTCGCTCGGTCCCTTCCGGCAGGTGGTCAAGGATTACTTCCAGATCTGTGAAAGCTATTTCGATGCGGTGAAATCGCTGCCGCCCAGCCAGATCGAAACCATCGACATGGCCCGCCGGGGTATCCACAACGAAGGCAGTCGCGTGTTGCAGGAACGGCTGGAAGGCAAGGCAGATGTCGACACCGACACCGCCCGCCGCCTGTTCACGCTGATCTGCGTTCTGCATTTTGGGGGCTGACGCGTGAAGCCTCTGCCGCAGTCGGTCCTGTTCTGTTGCGACCACAACGCGGTTCGGTCCCCGATGGCCGAGGGGCTGATGAAGAAATTCTATGGCACCGGCACCTATGTTCAGTCCGCCGGTGTGCATAACGATCTGGAAATCGACGGCTTCAGTATCGCTGTCTGCCACGAGGTCGGCGTGGAACTGTCCCGCCACCGCTCGCGCTCCTTTGACGAGATGCAGGAATGGGGCGATGACCTCAGCTCGTTCGATCTGGTCGTGGCGCTGTCGCCCGCCAGCCAGCGTCAGGCGCTGGAACTGACCCGTGTTTTTCACCTCGATGTCGATTATTGGCCAATAATGGACCCTACCGGGATGGGCGAGACCCGCGAACAAAAGCTACATCACTACCGACAGACCCGCGACCAGATCATTCAGCATCTGAAAGACCGCTGGGGCGAACCAACGGAGGGGACATGAACGAGACCGTCAAAACCTATTTCGATGCCTTCAACGCCGGTGACGTCGATGGCATGCTGGCCTGCCTGTCCGATGACGTGGCCCATCACGTGAACGAAGGTCAGATTCGCGTCGGCAAGGACAAGTTCGCCGCCTTTTGCGCCCATATGAACCGCTGCTACCGCGAAAACCTGACCGACATCGTTGTGTTCGAGGCTCAGGGCGGCACCCGCGCCGCGGCCGAGTTCATCGTCAACGGCACCTATCTGGAAACCGACGAGGGCCTGCCCGACGCGCACGGCCAGACCTATCGCCTGCCTGCCGGGTCGTTCTTTGACCTCAGGGACGGCAAGATCACCCGCGTCACCACTTTCTATAACCTTGCAGACTGGACCAAACAGGTCTCGAATGGCTGACGTCAGTGACGTCCGCCCCCTGATCGGAGCGGCACTCGGGGCCGCTTTGGATGATGTCGCCCGCCTGCGGATCCGGGTATTTCACGCCTGGCCCTACCTCTATGACGGCGATCTGGAATACGAACGCAAATACCTGCAATCCTACCGCGACAGCGACAAGGCCATCGTGGTCGGCGCCTTCGATGGCGACCGCCTGATCGGCGCCTCGACGGGCGCGCCGCTGACCGACCACGCCGACGATTTCGCCGCGGCCTTCGCAGACACCGGGCTGGACCTGTCGCAGATCTTCTATTGCGCTGAATCCGTCTTGCTGCCCGACTATCGCGGGCAGGGCGTCGGCCACAAATTCTTCGACACGCGCGAGGGGCACGCCCGCGCTCTGGGCTTTGCCAGATGCGCCTTTTGCAGCGTGCAACGCCCCACCGACCACCCCCTGCGCCCCGACCACTACCGCCCGCTGGATACCTTCTGGCGCGCCCGCGGATACAAGCCCTTACCCGGCGCAATCGCCCAATTCTCGTGGAAAGATATCGGGGAGGAGGGAGAAACGCTGAAGCCGTTGCAGTTCTGGATCAGGGATTTGTAGGGTTCGGGTTGGGGGGCGGTGGAACAGGGATTTTCTGTGTGTTGCCGGAAGTGAGCGGGCAACTGGTTTTTCTATTTTCTGCGCATCAGAAGTGCGTCCTTAAGATGCTTCCAGGGATGACGCTTGGTATGTGCCAACGGCTCAGGTGGAATCGCGAGTGGCCGCATTCCTTTCGCTCCATTTCGATCCGCAACGCAGATATCGCCACCATCAATGCCCAGCCGAGGTATCCACGTAGGTTCGAAGCCTGCTAGTCGGAAACACTTGCAAATAAAGTCTTGCGACCACCCGCTTTCGAACCAGCCAAACTTACGCATCACATAAACAGACTCCGCATCCAGGCGCATTCCCCAATGCGGCCACCAAATTGTATTTACAGGTTCGCCAGCAAGTACGATGCGCCCAGTTGGCCCGAGAAATCCGCTAACTCTCCTAAGAATCTCCAGTGGCCGGACCGCGTGGTGAAGACACTCAAAAAATAGTACCAAGTCGAAATCTTCCCCCGGTTCGACCGTTTCAAAGTTTCCTTGTAGCGCTACTATGGGTAAGTCAAGTCGCGCGCTGCGCTCATTAATCAACTCAACAAAGTCAGGATTTATGTCAACAGCGGTAACTTTTGCCCCGGCAAAGGCCATCATTTCTGAGCTAAGTCCCCAACCAGCACCCATATCAAGAATACGAGCATTTGGAGATGGGTTCGCAATCATCAAAGCCGTCAAGACCGTGCGGCTATGTTTTGAGATAAAGGCGATGTCATTCACGCCATACGGATTTTGTGCAGATACACGACTCGCGACGTCAACGTGAAACATTTCGCCCGACTCTTGATCTAGCTCTCGGCCAGATATCTCAGTGTAAACGGCAAGCTGCTGCTGGAAATACTCTTCGCTGAACGGATCCAGACTAACATTAACTTTTGTTTTGAGCTTAAACTTAAAGTTCTTTGTGGTCTCGCGACCTTGCGGTGACCAAATGCCACCTTCGGCATCACATATTTCTACAAATTGATCGAGAGAATTTGCGTCCCAGGTACTCTGCATAGCTTTCAATTTCTTTTTAATTTTGAGTTTCATATTTCTCGAACGCGCAAAACTAAATTCACAACTGCGCGCAAGAATGCTTACTATAGTAATATCAAAGATCGCATCATATTGAAGTCCCATAGGGGTTTGCCCCGTTGAAAAACTCATGCTTGTTCGTAGGGTAAGTCCTTGGTTCAATTCTTTTTACACGGAGAGAGTGACGATGATGGGACCGAGGCAGGAAGCGTAAACGGCGCTGTTCAACCAGTTCTCCCTTGAGGATCGTGCGGCGCAAGATCACCTGCTGCGGCCGATTGATCGGTTCGTTGATCTGGCGAGCATTTGTTCGAGTTTAGCAATTTTCTATAACCACAGCGGTCGCCCAACGGTTGATCCCGAACTGTTGATCCGCATGTTGCTGTTTGGGTATTGCTTTGAACTCCGGTCGGAGCAACGGCTTTGCAAAGAGGTGCATCTAAACCTTGCCTATCGCGGGTTCCGCCACCTTGATCTGACTGACCGCGTGAGCAACTCCCCAATGTTTGGACAGATTTCGGTGTAATTTAAGCTACTTTTTGCTCCTGCTGATCGGTTTGGATTTCTTCTTTTCTCAGC
>NZ_JBQFMI010000008.1:0-135494 GCF_056531755.1 Ruegeria sp. L11 | reverse complement strand
ATGGAGACTACGCAGCGCCGGGCCTGCTCATCACAAAAGGGGTCAAAGTTGGATGCCGATAGGGGGTTAAAGTTCAATGCCGATTGACACCATTCCCTCTACTACGAAGTCGGCCATCGGCTTGAGAGCCGTTGAAAATAGAATTTCCACTAAATCAACTGAAGTAGCTGCATGTTGTTGTAGAACTCCGTACCCTGCCATGAGGTCGGTGATATCGGAAGGTGGTGGGCGGGATCCCAGCGATCGGCAGCAATGCGGGCTGCACCACCAGCATTCGGCTTCGACGCCAAAGGTCCGGTATGGGGCGCTCACAAACTTCTCGATTTAGATGTGGAATCTTGAGGTATTCCCTGCCAAATCGACCTGAAGACGTCGAGGCACACAATCAGCATGCCGCCTTACATAGCCTCCAACGTATGGGCGAGGCCATTTCTGATGTGATCTTCCAACAGTTTCTTGGCTGTATCAGCGTCTTTGGCCAACGCGGCATCGAACATGCGTTTGTGTTCTTGGGCTGCAACCTCACCTCGGTAGGTCAGTACGAGCATCTGATAACGAAGGTACTTGTCATAAATGATTGAGTGAAGGGATAAGAGGTTCTTGGAATTACAGGCTGCAATCATCGCTTGATGAAACTCTGAATCGTACCTCTTCCAGGTTTCCTTTTCAGAGTCATCACCCTTGAGAAGCCGTTGCTCCATCAAATGCAGCTTATGATGCGCAGCGACCAGGTTGCCTTCCCAGTCCGTGTCGCCATTCGCAATGGACAACTCCAACGCGTGGCATTCCAGCAGAACGCGCAGTTCTGAAATCTCGGTCAGGTCTTCTCGTGAAACTGGCGTGACCAGGAAACCCCGTTGCTCAGGAGCTTCGACAAATCCGTCGCTGGCGAGCCTGTTCAGCGTTTCACGAAGTGTCGAAAGGCTTGCCGAATAGCGTTCCTTCAAGGCGTCCAGCTTCAGTTTGGAGCCGGGCTGCAGCTCCCCGAAGATGATGTCCCGCTTGATGCGCTGATAGGTGCTTGCACCTATCGTAGACGGCTGTTTCGCCATGCGTTTCACCCGATATTTTTAGTTTCCTCGTTCAATTAGCATTTTTTTGAGACATCAGCAATCCAAACTGATGTATGGTATAAATAATAATATCATACATTATTGCGGAATCGCGAAAACCCCAATACGGTCGTGGCCAAATTGGGCAAGGCAGCCTGATCGCAATCAACGGTTTCGGGATTTTCCGGACCCTCCGGAAGGAAGCAAAGTGTCTAAGAACTTTCGCATTGCCATTGTCGGCATTGGTCTTGTTGGACGCCGCCACGCAGACGCTATCCGAGCGTTGCGCCATGTTGATCTCGTTGCGGTAGTCGACCCCAGTGATGAAGGTCGTGCTTACGCCGTTGAGCACGGGGTCGCATGTTACGAGACCCTCGAGAAAATGTTTGCAAATCAGACGCCAGACGGAGCTGTTCTTGCGACCCCGACCACGCTTCATGTTGAACAAGGCCTCACGTGTGTTCGACACGGTTGTCCTGTTCTTGTCGAAAAACCGATCGCCGTAGAAGCCACCGCTGCACTTGAGCTTGTTCAAGCTGCGGAGAAGGCCAATGTGCCACTGATGGTCGGTCATCATCGCAGACACAATCCTCTGATCAGGTCGGCTAAGGAAGCAATTGTCGATGGAAAGATTGGAAATGTGCGCGCTGTCCATGCGAATTGCTGGTTCTATAAGCCAGACGAGTATTTTGATACTGCGCCCTGGAGAAAGAAACCCGGTGCAGGGCCCATCTCGGTCAATCTTGTCCACGATGTGGATCTGCTGAGGTACCTGGCCGGAGAAGTTGTGACCGTACAGGCTCAGTCGGCTGCATCGCAGCGGGGCTACGACAACGAAGATGTTGCTGGTGCGCTGTTGACATTTGAAAGCGGGGCGATAGGGACCATAAGTGTGTCCGACAGCATCGTTGCTCCATGGAGCTGGGAGATGACGTCTCAGGAATATCCAATCTATCCTTCGACCACAGAGAGTAGCTATATGATCGGTGGCTCTCATGGTTCGTTGTCCGTTCCCGATCTTCGCCTGTGGAGTTACCAGAGTGAGCAACGGGACTGGTGGACGCCTATCTCATCGACCGCGCTGAAGAAGGGTGCGTCTGACCCTTTGGTCAATCAGCTCAGGCACTTTATTGAAGTAGCCCGGCACGAAGCAGTGCCGATTGTGTCTGGATGGGAAGGTTTCAGAACGCTTCAAGTTATTGAAGCTATTCAGAATTCTTGCAGAACAGGTGAAACGGTCAGGATCAAAAACTTACAAAAAACACCAATGGTAGATATGACAGTAGTATAAAATATCAGATATTTCGCAAAAAATCTTGCAAAATTTCCAAAATAGGGCAAAACTCTGAATCGCAAAAAAGAAGCATCATGATGTCTCAGGGAGGAGCAAAGTGATTACCAAACTTACCCGCCGGGCTGCTGTATCAGCCCTTGTTGCAACCGGTGTTCTGTTTGGCGCGACAAGCGGTGCGCTGGCGGAAGACAAAGTGCAACTTCGCCTCGCAACATCAGGATCGGAGACCGACCAGCGCTCGGTCGCTATGGCCGAGGTTTTCGCGCCGATGGTCGCTGATTTTGCAAGCTACGAGCCCAGCTATAATGGAACCATCTTTGCCCAAGGCACCGAGTTGGATGCCATCAGCCGGGGTAACCTGGAAATGTCGATCACCTCGGCGCAGGAACTGGCACAGTTCTTCCCCGAGTTTTCGATCTTTACCGCAGGTTATGTCCACCAGGACGCCGCGCATCAGGTGGCTGTCTTCAACGATCCCTTGATGGATGCCTTTAAGCAGAAGGCCGAAGAAGAATTAGGCGTCAAACTGCTGTCGGTCATGTATCTGGGCCGTCGTCAGGTGAACCTGCGCCAGCCCAAGGATGAACTGACAGTCACGACACCCGCAGATTTGGAAGGCGTGAATCTGCGGATGCCGGGCACCGACGCATGGCAGTTCCTTGGCAAGGCGCTGGGTGCCGCGCCGACACCGATGGCCTTCTCCGAAGTCTATACCGCGCTGTCGACCGGTGCCGTTGACGGGCAGGATAACCCGTTGCCGACCGTCGTCGACGCCAAGTTCTATGAAGTGACCAATCAGATCGTCCTGACATCGCATCTGGTCGACCTGAACTATATCGCCATCGGCAAAGAGGTTTGGGACGGGCTGACACCGGAACAGCAAGCCAAGGTTCAGGAAGCTGCGGACGCAGCAGCTGAATCAGGCCGCCAGAAGCAGCTTCAGAAAGAAGAGGATCTTGTCAGCTTCCTGAAAGAGCAGGGCATGGAGATTTACGAACCCGATCTCGCTGCGTTCCGCGATCAGGTACAGTCTATGTATCTGGACAGCGAATTCGCTGGCTCATGGCCCGAAGGCGTTCTGGATCAGATCAACGCTCTGGGCAACTGAACCCAGTAAGACAGGGGAGGGAGAACCATAATGAAGGCCTTTATGAAGGGGTTCTCCCGACTGACCGAAGCGATTGCCGGCGGGATGCTGGCGGCAATCTTCCTTATCTTCCTTCTCCAAATTCTACTACGGTACTTCTTCACCCCAGCAGGCTGGACGCTGGAATTGATCGGCATTCTTTGGGTCTGGGTGATTTTCTTCAGCTGCGCTTTCATCGTGCGCGAACGGGATCACGTGAAGTTCGACATCATCTATCTTTCGGTGCCGATGCGCGTACGGCAGGTCTTTGCGATGCTGGCGGCCGCAGCGATCGTAGTCGGTATGCTCTACAGCTTCCTTCCGACGTGGGACTACATCGACTGGATGAAAATCCGCAAGACATCGACTGTCCGCAATCCGTTCTCCGGTGAGAAGATTCCGCTGCGCACAGTATTCTCGATTTACGCGGTATTCATGCTGGTCGTCGCAGCGCGCTACGCGTGGCTATTCTTCGACGTCATGCGCAATGGCCCACCAAAGACAGAGTTGGAACTGGTCGTTGGGTACAACGTGGTTGACGATCATCCCCGTGTCGACGTCGAAAAGGATGAGGAAGTTAAGAAATGAGTTTTGAACTTCTTTCCTGCCTGCTCGCTCTCTTTCTTCTGGCAGGCATCGGGACACCTATCGGCTATTCCATCCTCCTGGCCTCATTAGTGTACCTAGGCACGGCCGGACTGGACGTCGCCCTCGCGGGCGAGAAGATCCTGCAAGGTTTTTACAAAAGCACGATCCTGCTTGCCGTGCCTTTGTTCATCGTCGCCGCGAATATCATGAACGCTGGATCGATCACGGACCGTCTTTTGAACTTCTGCGTCGCTGCTGTCGGTCGTTTCAAGGGCGGCCTCGGGCACGTAAACGTGGTAGCGTCACTGATCTTTTCGGGTATGTCCGGCTCGGCCGTCGCGGATGCTGCTGGGATCGGGAAGATCATCATTGAAATGATGACCAAGGATGGCCGCTACAGCCGAGGCTACGCAGCTGCAATCACGGCGGCGTCGGCAACGATCGGCCCTATTATTCCGCCCTCTATCCCAATGGTTTTGTACGCGCTCGTTTCCAAGGCCTCCATCGGGTCGCTGTTCCTAGCCGGTATTCTGCCGGGCCTGATCATGGGCGTCGTCCTCATGGCGATGAACTATTATCTGGCCGGAAAGCGGAACTTTGCATTGGAAGAACCTGTTCCACTGCGCGAGTTGCCGGCTAAAACCGCCAACGCATTTCCGGCACTGCTGATGCCCGCAATCCTGCTCTACGGCATATATGGGGGCGTCACCACTCCGACTGAAGCTGCCGCCGTAGCTGCATTCTACGCCCTGCTACTGGCAGCGTTGTTCTACCGAGCGCTGACCTTCCGCGGCCTTTATCAGGTGTTCGTCGATAGCGCGCGCTCTTCCGCAGCCGTCGGGGTTGTCATTGGTGGCGCGTTCATTCTGAACTTCATCGTCATCCAGGAACAAATACCGCAGTCTATCTCGGCGCTGCTGGAGGGTTCCGATGTTAGCCCGATTGTGTTCCTGATCCTCGTAAACCTGCTGATCCTCGCGCTGGGATGCGTGTTAGACGCAACAACGATCATCCTAGTGATTGTGCCCCTGTTCATTCCAACCTGCGAGGCGCTTGGGATTGATCTGGTGCATTTCGGGGTGCTTGTCGTCGTGAACTCGATGATCGGTCTGATCACGCCGCCCTATGGCATTCTGCTCTTTGTGATCAACGCCGTGACGGACATTCCGCTACGCGAAATCATCTCGGAAATCTGGGCCTTCCTCGCGGTTCTTATCTTCGCCCTGGTGATCATGATACTGATGCCTGATTTGGTCCTGTGGTTGCCGCGTATGTTTGGATATCAGGGATAATGTGCCTCTCGGTTTCGACAACGTCGATCCCCGGTGATCTGGCCGAAAAACTAAGCACTATCGCTGACGCGGGATTCGGGGGTGTCGAATTACACGAACCGGACTTGACCGCTTTTGACGGGCCGCCATCGCAAATTCGGAACATTGCATCAGATCTCGGCCTGAAGATTTGCCTGCTGCAACCTTTCCATAACCTTGAAGGTCAGTCTGGCGGCGGACGGGAGCGCGCCTTTGATCGACTGAAGCGCAAACTCGACCTGATGAGCGAATTGGGTACGGATCTGCTGCTAATCGGGTCCGCATTCGAGGTCGATGCCGCTGCGACCGAAGAACAGGTAATCGCAGATCTTGGCGAGGCGGCCGAAATAGCAAAGGCATTGGGGTTGCGTCTGGCCTATATGGGCTTGCCATGGTCGGATCTTATTCACTCGGATGAACAGGCGTTAGGCGTCGTTGAAGCTATCGACAGCCCTTATTTGGGGTTGGCCTTGAATTCCTTCTTCTCGCTTGCCGACGGGTCCAAACCAGCCCGCCTTCGGGACATTCCCGGAGATCGGCTGTTCCATGTGCAGCTATCCGATGCACCCCGACTTGAAATGGATATTCGCAGGCTCAAACGGCACTTTGGGCTTCTGCCGGGGCTTGGGTCGCTGAACCTTGCGGGCTTTGTGCGGGTGTTGTCCCGCGCTGGGTACAAGGGGCCTTGGTCTATTGCGCGTGTCAATGAAGCAGCTCCTCAACCCGGTGGCCTGACACTGGCCCGAGACAGCTACAGGTCGCTGGTGAACCTGTTAGATGAGGTTTCCCGGACCGAACCGGGAACAGATTTCGGCATCCCGGACCTGCCGGAACGCGTCTATGCGTCAGGCTTCGAATTCGTCGAATTTACAGCCGACGAAACAAGCGGCGCGCAGCTGGCAGATATGCTGTCAGCAATGTGTTTTCGAATGGAGCGAAAACACGTAACCAAGTCCGTCGAGCTGTGGCGGCAGGGCGCGATAAACATCGTTGTAAATACCGAAAAGGAAGGTTTCGCCCATTCGGCGTTCCTGGGTCACGGCCCCTCCGTGTGTGACATGGGGTTGCGTGTCAAAGATGCGGATCAGACGGTTCAGCGAGCGACCGCGTTGGGCGCGCCGAATTTCTCACAGCCGGTAGGGACTGGGGAACTGGACATCCCGGCCATCCGAGGTGTTGGTGGCAATGTTGTCCATTTCATAGATGAGAAATCCGATCTGCATCGGGTTTGGGACATCGAGTTCGAGCCAGTCGCCAAGACCAAAGCGATCCAGCCTGCTGGTCTGCGCCGCATCGACCATCTGGCGCAGACGATGCGTAACGATGAGATGCAAAGCTGGCTGCTCTATTACATTTCGACTTTTGAGATGGCAAAATCTCCGATCGTGAACGTTGCCGACCCTTCAGGTGTTGTGCAAAGCCAAGCCATCGAGAGCCCCGAGGGCGAAGTGCGTTTAAACCTGAATGGTGCAGTTGGGCGTCGAACACTGGCGGCTTCATTCCTTGAAGACGGTTTTGGTGCCGGTGTTCAGCACATAGCCTTCCAGTCGGACGACATATTTGAAACCTCAGCCCAATTGCGGAAGTCCGGCTTTCCCAGCCTGTCCATCCCAGAAAACTACTACGCTGATCTGCAAGCGACATTCGGGTTAAGTGAAGACCTGATCGCCCAAATGCGCAGGGATAACATTCTCTACGACCGCGCAGCGGGTTCCGAGTATTTTCAGATCTACAGCCGACCTATCTTTAACGGCTTCTTCTTTGAAATTGTTGAGCGCCGATCTGGCTACTCCGGCTATGGCGCGCGCAATGCTGCGTTCCGATTGGCGGCCCAAGCGCGACACCACATGGCGGAAGGAACAACCTGAAATGAAGGCGGCACTAATCGGCCAAGGTATTGCTGGCTCCATGACGCCTGAGATGCACGAGGCAGAAGGTCGGGCGCAGGGTATCGATCTGAGCTACGGTAGGATCGACACTGCAAAAGAGCCATTTCGTGGAATGTCGGTCGCTGATTTACTGCATTATTCCGTTGAATTAGGCTGCGCGGCGGTCAACGTGACGCATCCCTACAAAGCATCAGTCATTGATTATCTTGATGAGCTTTCCAAGACTGCTGAGGAGCTTCAAGCTGTCAACGCGGTGGTTTTTTGTGACGACCGAATGGTTGGCCACAACACCGACTACATAGGTTTCCACAGTGCCTTCGGAGATTCTTTGGGATCATCGAAGACTGAAACGGTTCTCATGTTTGGTGCTGGTGGCGCGGGCAGTGCAGTCTCTTTGGCTTTGCTTGATTCAGGTGTTCGAGACCTGGAGATTATTGATCCTGACCTCCGCCGAGCGCAGGCGCTGGTCAGTCGACTAGAGGTCTTGCGCCCTTATGCAAAGATTCAGGGTTCCCCTTCGATTTCGTTGGATCGGATCGAACTTGTGGACGGAGTGGTCAACGCAACACCACTTGGAATGGACAAGTACCCCGGAACAGTCATTGAACCATCCCTGTTGCGGCCCGATGCATGGGTGGCAGACATCGTATATTTCCCGCTTGAGACACACCTACTGAGCAGGGCCCGCGCAACTGGGTTGAAAGTGATGAATGGTGCTGGAATGGCGGTTCATCAGGCTGCAGCGTCTTTTGAGATCTTCACCGGCTGCACCGCCTCAATCAGTCGCCTTCAAAACGTTTTCGATTCACTTCGTCAGCAGCGCATGCGCGAGTTTAGAGGTGCAACGGTATGACAAACGACGAGCACGCAATCCGCCAATGGTGGCGCACATCCATCATTGACATGAAACCCGGCAAGATCGCGTTTCGTGGCAACGCAATTGAGGATCTGATCGGGAACGTTTCTTTCCCGCAGATGATCTGGCTGATGGTGCGGGGCGATCTGCCCAGCGACGCACAAGCGCGTCTGTTCGAAGCCGCTTTGGTCGCAGGCGTGGATCACGGCCCACAGGCCCCCTCAATCGCGGCGGCGCGCATGGCTGCCACCTGCGGGGTAGGTCTCAATAATGCGATGGCGACTGCGGTGAACATGCTGGGCGATGTGCATGGCGGAGCAGGCGAACAATGCGCCGAGCTGTACTATGATATCTCGGAACGCATGGATGCTGGGGCATCGCTGAATAATGCTGTTCAGGACGGTCTGGACAGCTGGCGCGAGACGTACGGCAAGATCGTCTCGGGCTTTGGCCACCGTTTTCACAAGCCCGTCGACCCGCGCGCGCCCCGGCTGATGCAACTTGTTCGTGATGCGGCAGATGAAGGCACTGTTTCGGGTCGCTTTGCTGATATCGGAGAAGAGGTTCAGGCTGAACTCGGCCGTCAACGCGGCGGTCGGCCAATTGCCATGAATATTGACGGCGCGACAGCTGTGATCTTCTGCGAACTTGGCTTTCCCGCGCCCTTGTCGCGGGGGTTGTTCTGCCTGTCCCGCTCGGTCGGAATACTCGCCCACGCTTGGGAGCAGATGAACCAGGGTGGCCGCAACAAAGGGCCCATGCCCCCGAATTACTTACCTCTCTACGAAGACAGGAATGATGACACGTGAGACATCGAAATCCTTCCGGGTCGGCCTTATCGGTTGTGGTCGTATCAGCGATATCTATCTAAAAACGCTATCCAAATTCTCAAACGTCGAGGTCGTGGCTTGTGCAAGCCTTGATCCTTCGGAAAGCCGCGCCAAAGCAGATCAATACGGTGTCGCCCAGGCCTGCACACCAGATGAAGTGTTTGACGATCCGACGATTGACTGCGTTCTGAATCTGACAATTCCGGCGGCGCATGCGGAAATCAGTTTGCGCGCGTTGGAGGCCGGCAAGCACGTCTATTCCGAGAAGCCGCTGGTTATGAATCGAACGGACGGAAAGGCGATCCTGCACACTGCCACTGAAAAGGGGCTACTGGTCGGTTGCGCACCCGACACGTTTCTGGGCGGTCGTTGGCAGACCGTTCGGCGCTTGATCGATGAAGGCGCTATCGGGAAACCAACAGGGATTTTTGCCCATGTCGGGACCCACGGGACGGAGCGCCACCATCCCAACCCGGATTTCTACTATAAGGCGGGTGGTGGGCCAATGCTGGACCTTGGGCCGTACTACCTGACCGCCATGATCTACTGCCTTGGACCCGTTGACCGGGTTGCCGGAATGGCTCGGCGCACGTTTGACAAAAGGATGATCGAAAACGGCCCTCGCAACGGCGAATGGATGAATGTCGAGGTGGACACGCACTCCCTAAGCCTGCTGCAGTTCTCTTCCGGAGCAATAGGGTCGATGACCATGAGCTTCGACGTCTGGGACAGCGAAACTCCGCGGTTCGAGATCTATGGTGAAAACGGAACCATCAGCATCCCTGACCCTGACCCGGTTCATGGCGCCAACATCTTTCAGGGGGATGTCTGGCTGAAAACGCGGGAGACCTCACGCTGGTCTCATCAGCCCCGTCCAACCGGTCGTGAAGACTGGCAGGTTGTTGAAAACAGACATGGGTTTAACGAAGATAGCCGCGGGCTCGGCCTTTTGGACCTCGCCCTGGCGGCACAAGAAGGACGCCAACCCCGTGCAAGTGGAGCGCTTGCTTACCACGTTTTCGAGGTCATGGACGCAATTGAACGGGCGCCAAAATTCGGCGCCTATCAGACGATAGAAAGCCGGTGCGCGGCTCCGGAGCCTTTGCCGGTCGATTTTCTGAACGGTGAGAGGAAGGAGTCGGCCCATGCCGATTGAGACACTCGACTTTGCCCAGCCATTCTTTCGCGTCCAGCACATAACTGACGAGCGCAGAATTTCTATCGAGGGTCGCGCCATCGTCCTTAACCTTGGGGGGCGAAATTTCTCTGTCGAGGATCAGACCATTGCACCGCTTTCCTCTGTGATCGTGCAAGACAGCACGCTTAGCGGCGTGGAACGTGCAGTCATTGTCCACGGTTTCGACGCCCATTCCAATGACAACGAGTTGTTCGCATGGGTGAAAGATACATGGCCATCTGCTTTTGATGTTCGCCAAGAGGAGCGTCTGCGTGGCGTCAGCCACTACATGTCGCCGAAGGTCTTCGTGGGTAACGTTGGACTGACCATGTACCATTCCGGCTCGGTCCCTTTGAATGTCGGATTGCATAAGGATCATCCGTTCTGCCCGGTACCTGGGTTTCGCGAAGTGCATACGCAGATCGTTGGCTTCGGCAAAATGCAGCAATGTCGCGAACGGGATGTCGAGACCCTGTATCTCGAAGAATTCATGGCCCCGGGCGCGACCCACAAACCTATGTATGACGCCGAAGGCAATTATCCCTGGCATCAATACGAGACGATCACCCCCGGTATCTTCATGGCGGTGGAAATACTATCCGAGGGCGAACTGGTCCCGGAAATGGAGGTTGAGAATGGCTGAGAGACTTTTACCCGAAGACCTGAAGTTCGACGGCCCTTTCCCCCGCTTGTCTCGCCGTTTGCGGTTGGGCGTTGTTGGTGGAGGACGGATCTCTGTCACGCAAGCATCATCCGCGCGGATGACCGACCGGTGGGAGGTCGTCGCAGGAGCACTCAGTTCTGACACAGCGCGCAGTAAGGCGCGTGGGGCCGAGTGGTTCCTGCCGGCCGAACGGTGCTACGCGTCTTTCGAAGAGATGGCACAGGCCGAGGCGGCACGCACGGATGGCATAGATGCCGTCATGATCACGACCCCGAACCACGTTCATTTTGAAGCGGCCAAAGCGTTTCTGGAAGCGGGCATTGACGTGTTGTGCGACAAGCCCCTGACCAACGAAGTCGCCGAGGCCGAGGGGCTTGAGGAGATTACCGCGCGCACGGGACACATCTTTGCTGTCGGTTATGCGATGTCATGTTTTCCGGTGATACGGCAGGCCAAGCAGATCGTGGCCGACGGGGGCATCGGCAAAATCAACCAGATCCATGTCGAGTTCATGCAAGACTGGATGACGCCCGATGACGTGGCTGACGCGCCCCATGTCAAATGGCGGCTGGACCCCAATATTTCTGGTCCAACCAGCTGTGTCGGCGATATCGGCACCCATGCCGCGCATCTCGCCAGTTTTGTTTCCGGCCTGCCGATGACTGATCTACGGGCAGAGTTCCATGTCTGCGGCGCGCCAAAGCCTTTGGAAGACACGGTGTTCATGTTCACCCGTTACCAAAATGAAGTCCCCGGAACCTTGATGGCAACACGCCTTGCCCCCGGAAACCGGGGTGGGTTGCGCCTGCGCATATTCGGGAACGAAGGAGGCCTCGAGTGGGACCTAGAGAACTCGGAGCGGCTGAAATTCAATCGGTTTGGTGAACCGGATCATATCATCAGCCGAGGTCTCGGGCATGGTATCGGACCCGGCGCAGAACGTTTGATCCGTACCGCGCGCGGCTTCCCTGAAGGGATTATCGAAGCTTGGGCCAACCTCTATACGGAACTTGCGATGGCCGTAGCCGCGCGTCGGGATGGCGTAACCGTTCCGGCCGATTGGCTTGCTTATCCCAGTGTCGAACAAGGCGCAGACGGTGTTCGATTCATTGACGCCTCTGTGCGCTCTCACCAGTCCGGAGGGGACTGGGTCACTCTCTAAGGGTCTGCCTACACGAATGTAATACACGCCCGGGGCGTTGCCCGGGCGTTTTCATTTCTATTAAGTATTAAAGTTGATATTTTAAAAAATATCAGATATTTTTGACTACGTGTGATGAATTTTAGATTCGCAGACACGTGGAGCTGTCGTTCATGGTGAAACCCGAAGAGGCTGGCGCAAGCCCCTCTCTCTTTTCCTTGGCGCATCTGACGCTGATTGGCTGTACGCCGCCCGAGTTGGTCTATATCGCCGCACGGGCCGGTTACGATGCCGTCAGCCCCCGATTCATTCCGATGCATGTGCCCGGCGAATTCACTCAATCCCCAATCGACAAGGCACAGGTGCAGGCCACCAAAACGGCTCTCTCTACCACCGGATTGAAGGTCCTTGATGTCGAGCTTGCACGCATCACCGAAGATGTCGATCCACGCAGTTTTGAGCCTTCTCTTGAGATTGGCGGGGAGTTGGGCGCCAAACGCATGATTATGAGCGCGTGGACAAACACCCGCGATGATCGTGATTTTCTGATCGACGTCTATTCCGAAACCTGCGAACTGGCAGCGCCCTACGGATTAACGGTGGACTTGGAGTTCCCGAGCTTCTCCCGCTTGCGCACGCTGGATGAAGCACTGGACATTGTCCGCGCCTCTGATCAGCCCAACGGCGGTATTCTGGTCGATACGCTCTACCTGCACCTCAGCCGCGTAGATCTTGGTGAGCTGTTGCACGTTCCCTCGGACCTGTTTCACTTCCTGCATATCTCTGATTGCCTGCCCGGCATCGCCGATACGCGTGAGGGCATGATCCAACTGGCCCGCGATGCGCGGCTATATCCCGGTGAGGGATGGATCGATTTCACAGGCATCATCGAACGGATGCCACCCGTCGACTATTCCATCGAACTGCCCAACCAAAGCCGCGTGGCCGAGTTGGGATATGAAGAACACGCGCGTCGCTGTCTCAGCCACGCCAAGCGAACATTCGGCGAGGCGCGGTCACAGCGTCGTATGCCCGATGCTGCAATTCCAAAACACCAAGAGGATCATCATGGGCAAAGAGCTCACTGAAAACGACCGCAACATGGCGGCCGATATGCTGGCACGCGCCCGCGCTGCCATGGCCGAGATCGAGGATTGGGATCAGGGCAGATTGGACCGCCTGTCTCAGGCCATTGCATGGTATGCGGGGAACGAGAAAACCTTCACGCGTCTGGCCCAGCAAGGCGTGGACGAAAGCGGTATCGGAGATCGCGAAGGGCGTCCTGCCAAGCGATTTAAGATTCACATGGTGTTGCGTGACGTCTTGCGGACACCATCGACCGGGATCGTCGAAGTAGACGAAGAAAAGGGTCTGGTAAAATATGCCAAGCCTGCCGGTGTGATCGCATCTCTGATTCCGATGACCAATCCAGCGATGACACCACCGGTGACCGGTGTTTCCGCCGCCAACGCCCGGAATGCTGTTATCTTCAGTCCGCATCCGCGAACCGCTCATACCACCTTCGAGATGGTCGAGGTCATGCGAGCGGCCTGCCGTGCCGCTGATGCCCCCGAGGATCTGTTTCAATCCATTCGCAAACCGTCGATCCCATTGACGCAACATTTGATGGAGATCTGTGATCTGACGCTGGCAACGGGCGGCAAGCCCATGGTCAAAGCGGCGTACAGTTCAGGGCGCCCGGCCTTTGGCGTCGGCGCGGGCAATTCATCCATCGTCATCGATGAGACTGCCGACCTGGACATCGCCGCTCAGAACACACGAATTTCCAAGACGTCTGACTTTGGTTCGGGTTGTTCGGCCGACGGTAACATCATCATCCAGCGCTCGGTTTACGACGATATGGTCAAGGCGCTTGAGGCCGAAGGTGGATACCTGTGTTCGACCAAAGAGAAGGCCATGCTCGAAGCTGCCATGTGGGATGAGAAAGGAAACCGTACCTTCCCGACTATCGCCTGTCCGCCTCAGCAAACGGCCAAGGTCGCCGGTTTCTCGATCCCCGAAGATCGCAAGTTCCTGATGGTTGAAAATCAGGGGCAAATCGGGCCGCAGCACAAGTTCTCGAAGGAAAAACTGACCACGCTGATGGCGCTATATCACTTTGACACTTTCGATGACGCGCTGGAAACGGTCAGCCAGATTTACAACACCGGAGGCAAGGGCCATTCCTGCGGCATCTACAGCCACAATGACGATCACATCGACCGGTTGGCGCGCCTGGCTCCGGTCAGCCGCATGATGGTGCGACAGCCTCAGTCCAAGGCCAATGCGGGTGCCTGGACCAATGGCATGCCTATGACCAGCAGCCTAGGTTGCGGCATCTGGGGCGGCAACATTACCAATGAAAATGTCACCATGAAACACATGATGAACTACACCTGGGTCAGCCGTCCCATCCCCGAGGATCGCCCCTCGGAGCCGGACCTGTTCGGTGAGTTCTACGGACAGGAGGTCGCGTGATGGACGGAGCGAAACTGGAAGGCAAAACCGTTGCCGAACACATCGTCGACTTTCTCGAACGTCGCGAGATCAAGCATGTATTTGGCCTGTGCGGGCACACGAACATTGCGGTTCTGGCCGCGTTGGCGGAAAGCCCCATCGATTTCGTCACCGTACGGCACGAACAAATCGCCAGCCACGCAGCGGACGCATATGCCCGCGTGACGGGCAAGGCCTCGGTGGTGCTGTCCCATCTCTCCCCGGGGCTGACCAATTGTGCAACCGGGGTCGCCAACGCCGCACTGGACTGTATCCCGATGGTCGTGATCGCGGGCGACATTCCAACGCACTACTACGGTAAACATCCACATCAGGAAGTGAACCTCCATGCAGACGCCGCCCAGTGGGAGATCTATCGTCCCTTTGTCAAACGCGCCTGGCGGGTCGATCGGGCAGACCTGATGGCCGAAATTCTGGAAAAGGCGTTTCATCTGGCCGAAAGCGGCCAGCCCGGGCCAGTGCTGGTCAACGTGCCGATGGACATCTTCTCCGAGGTGATCCCCTCGGACAGTTTCGACCGTATCCGCGACAACACGCGCGCGCTCAAAAAACCGTCGATTGACGATGAAACAGCGCGAGAGATTGTCGAAGCGTTGGCGCAGGCTCAAAGTCCGGTCGCTTATGTCGGTGGTGGTATTCTACTGGCACAGGCCAGCGAGGAATTACGCGCCTTTGTGGAGCACATGGGCCTACCAGTCGCGCATTCTTTGATGGGTAAAGGCGCACTGCGCGACGACCATCCGCTTGTGCTGGGAATGACCGGGTTTTGGGGCACCGAGCTGGTCAACCAGTCTTGCCTGAATGCGGATTACATCTTTGCTGTCGGAACCCGGTTCAAAGAGGCCGATTGCTCCAGCTGGTATCCTGGTTACACGTTCAACATTCCTGGCTCAAAGGTCATCCATATCGACATTGAACCGCAAGAGATTGGACGGAATTATCCCACCGAGATCGGAGTCGTTGCTGACGCCAAGGCCGCTTTGCGCGTCGTCAACCGAGTTGCCCGCGAGATGTATCCTGAGGGCTTCAAACGCCCCGCGCTGGAACAGAAGATCACCGACTTCCGAACGAACTTCAAAGCGCGCAACGTGGACATGGCGACCTCGTCGTCCTTTCCGATGATGCCCGAACGTATTTTGGCAGATACCCGCAAGGCACTGCCCGAGGATGCCATTATCACTACGGACGTGGGATGGAACAAGAACGGCGTCGGACAACAATTTGATATCCTGGCACCCGGTTCAATCCTGACCCCGGGTGGATTCGCGACGATGGGCTTTGGCCCTCCGGGAGCGATCGGCGCAAAACTGGCAGCCCCTGACCGTGTGGTGATAAGTCTTGTTGGCGATGGGGGGTTCGGTCAGAACCCGTCGATGCTGGCAACCGCGGTCGAGCTTGATCTGGGCATCATCTGGCTGGTTATGAACAACAACGCCTTCGGCACTATCGCGGGCCTTCAAAAGGCGCATTACGGTCTGACATACGGGACCACGTTCCCTGGATCAGCCGCAGCTCCTGCAAACGGACCGGGTTATGCGGATATTGCAAGAGCTTATGGTGCAGAAGGGCACAGGCTCAGTGCTGCTGATGAATTGTTGCCCGCATTGGAAGCGGCAATCGCCAGCGGCAAACCAACCGTTCTTGATGTCCCAATGATCAACAACCCAACACCAACGACCGGACATTGGAACATCTTGGACATATACTCACCGGACAAAGAGGTATCTCACGTCGCGACTTGACGAAACTGGGCGCGTCTGAACGCGCCCAGTTTCTTGTGTCAATGCTCATCCGTGTTCGAGCAAATATCAACAGCTCCGTCGCGGCGCGGTCATCGTTGTTGTGTGTCTGAACTTTTTTGTTGGTTAGTTATTCTCAACGAAGCACGTGAGATAATGTCAAATTGCAATAACGCTGAAGTATGTGCGTTCTTAGCGTCCAAGTTTTCTCTCTCGCAGCGAATGGCAGATTCGACGGGACGCGTCGCAGCATAACCAACAGGCGGCCAACGGCAGCCTAGGGCCGGGCGCGTCGTTTAGGCCAAGGCGCTTATTAGCTACCCGGTACGTGACTGTTTTTTGATGGCGGCGAGCAGTAAATGCCTAAGAAAGAAGGCCCGCAATGACGCGAGCCTTCTTTTGGCGGATGGGTCATCGACTATGCGTCGAGAAACCTTTTCGCGCTTGGCAGGTGGTGCATCAGCACGTAGTAGGTCAGACCCGCCGGGATCAGACTTGCGTACCAGGAGATCCCCGAAAAGATCAGGGCCGCGACAACTCCGACACCCATGGCGATCACGGCAGCCCAGTTCACGCCGTTATAGGGGCCTTCCGGATCATAGAGCTTGTCAAGATCAAGCGTCTGTTTGCGCAGCACGAAGTAATCGACGACAAGGATCGCGAAGATGGGACCTAGGAAAGCCGAGTAGGTCTGAATGAAAATGCTCAGGCCTGCCGCGGACTCATCTTTTACAAGTTCCCACGGGAAAGTGCAGAAGGCGAGCAAGCCGACGATCACTGCAGAGGTTTTGAATTTGATCTTGAAGACATCCATCAGCGCATAGGCGGGAGGGACGACGTTGTTCAGGATGTTCGTTGTGACCTGAGCAAAAGCAATGAACAGGAGCGTTACGACCAGCAGCAGCTTGTTGTCGACAGCGCTCGAAAACACCTTGATTGGATCAACTTCACCGGTAGCACCGGACACCATCAGCCCAATGAGGCCCATAAAAAGTGTCGCCGGCAGGATCGAATTGGCATAGATCGCGACCTGCCTTAGCGGCCCAACGCTCCGACGCAATTCGCGCGAATAGTCCGATACGTTCAGCATCATCGTACTGTAGATCCCAAGGAAGAGCATGGTTGCCCCCCAGAACGGTGCACCCCAGGTGCCCTCGACATTTACCAGATTGGTCGAGATTTCTTCGCCGTATTTGTTGATGACGCTAAAGAACATGTAGATCAGCGACGCGATGATGAAGATCGATCCGATATTCTCGAGCCACTTGATCCCGTGAAACCCAAGCACCGAAAGACCGATCTGAAGGAACTGGAAGCCGATAAAGAACGCCCACATGTTCGAATAACCGAGGAGCGTTTCCGACACGAGGTTGAGTGCGCCCGCGCCGATCCAACTCTGGAACCCGAACCAGACGATAGCGGGAACCGAACGCACCAGCGCCGGAATCCGAGTGCCCGCAAAGCCAAAGGCGGACCGGGCCTGTACCATGAACGGAATGCCATATTTGTGACCGGCCTGACCGTTGATCATTAGCGCGAGCCCGATCACCGTGCAGCCGATGGCGATAGCGACAAAGGTCTGCAGGAGGTTCAGCGTACCGACCAAGCCCGACCCGATAGTAAATGTTCCGATGGAAACACATCCGCCAAGCCACGCGAAAAGATAGGACCACGGGTCCATGATCCGCGTCTCTTGCGGTGCCAGGCTCTCTTCCCCGATCGCCTTGTGTTCGATATGGGTTACGTGATCGTCGTGCGACATAGCGACCGTGTCGGCCGTGTCTGATTTGATTGTCATTTTCTCCTCCGATGACAGGTTATTTTAGTTTTGGCCGGGCGTAGGCATTGATTTTGCTGGTCTTTAGGCCGCAACCGACCAGCGCTTCGATCATGCGGGTTGCCACGCTCACGCCATCGATCACAGGAATGCCGGTCTCTTCGCTGAGCCACGCGGTCAAATCGGCCATCCCCGCACATCCCAGAACAATTGCTTCGCAACGATCTTCCTCAATCGCGCGCAGGATTTCCTCGCGGATCTTTTCGCGCGCGTTCGAGCCGGGCTCTTCCAAGGCCAAAACAGGGATCTCTGCTGACCGAACCCGCCGGCATTGATGCGACAGGCCATAGCCATGGATCATGTGTTCGATGATGGGCACTGACCGCGGCAAAGTGGTGACGACCGAGAACGAGGTGGCAAGCATGCTCGCCGCCTTCACCGCAGCTTCGCAGATTCCGATGACAGGGCCCGTCGCGATCTCGCGGCAAGCGCCGATACCGGGATCATCTAAACAAGCAACGACAATGCCATCGACCTGCTGGTCTTCTGCGGCTTGCACGCAGGACAGAAGGCCGGGAACTGACATCGCTTCGTCGAAATGCCCTTCGATACTCGCCGGTGCGCCTTGCGCGGTAGCGCCTCTGATCACGACACCGGCACTCGCGGCCGCCTGGGCGGACGTGATGATCTTGCGTGTCATCGATTCAGTAGAGTTGGGGTTTACAACTAGAATTTCCATGTGATCTCCCTTGACGATATAAATTGTTAACAAACAGTGGTAACGATTCCAAAAAAAATGTTAACTTAAATTGTCAAGGCGTTACCGATGCCTAGATGGCGTCTGTTCCGACTGGGGGCAGAATGACAGGGGTGTTGTCAGGTTAACCCGAGATCGGTTGCTCGTGTCTGGATTTGGACATAGATCGCATCGATGAATTCATCGTCCATCAGCTACAAGCGTCACCGATTTCCTCCTCAGATCATTGCCCAGGCTGTGTGGCTGTATTTCCGCTTCAATTTGAGCCTTCGCGAAGTTGAAGAGATGCTGCTAGCGCGCGGGATCGACGTTTCTTACGAGACTGTCCGGCGTTGCGTGATCAAGTTCGGACCGATGATGGCTCGAAGCTTGCGACTAAGTTAGGACCGTCCTGGTGATGTCTGGCATCTCGATGAAGTTGTCGTGAAAATCGTTGGTCGCAGGTATTGGCTTTGGCGCGCGGTCGATCAGCATGGCGTCGTGCTGGACGAAATACTCCAACCCAGGCGGGACAAACGGACCGCAAAACGGTTGTTGCGCCGCCTGATAAAGCGTCTTGGCTTCCTCCATTGGTCAGCAAAGAAGTGAAATTTCTTTCAGACAGTTACACATATTCGCAATGCATCGAGAATTGCGGCGTGTATATTTCGGCTTGTAACTGCGTCGCCTATTCGGGCCAAATGGAAACGGCCGCTTAGATTGGTGTCAACGAATGGAAATGTCCCACCAATAAGCGCCTTGTGTTCAACCTGCCCGTGGTTCCGCGAGCTTGGTTTGAGATCGTGAAAAAGTCCGCCCATTGGGGACAGGCCATGTTCTACGACTACGTGATCAACAAGACGTTCAGTGACATTCCCCGTTAACACGTGACGAAAGCTGGCGCGAACTCGATCACCCTCGCGTACCAGGGAGGTGAGCTCCTGTAGGCAGGTGAAGGTAACTCCATTGGCGGCCAGATCGCGTAAGGCGACGGAAGAGGTCGTTGGGCCAAGGTCATGCAGAAGTGCCCGGTCCGGGGTTACAAGATTTACACTGCAACCATTGCCCGCCAGCGCATCGGCAGTTACAGCCGCAGGGTGGTCGCCGACTTCATCGAACAACAGCACCTCGCCCGAGACACGTGCCTCTCCCGACAACACGTCCCAACTGGAAATCGCCAGATCGCCGCCGGGGATAACTGTGGTTTCGGGCCAGCCGCCTGTTGCAACGATCACCAAATCGGGGGCTTCGGATATCACGTCATCGGCTTCGGCATAGGTGTTCAAGCGGATATCGATCCCAAGCAAAGTCACTTCGGAAATCAACCAGTCAGCTACGCCCCAGACCTGTCTGCGCGTTTTCCCTTTAGAGGCCAGAACCAACTGCCCGCCCAGCCGAACCGACGCCTCGAACAGCACGACTTCGTGACCGCGCAGGGCGCAGACCCGTGCGGCCTCCAGTCCGCCGGGTCCGCCGCCGACGACAACAACTTTCTTTCGGGTGTCGCTGTAGGCGATGATATGAGGCAAGGTCTGCTCACGCCCCGTGGCGGCATTGTGTCCGCAAACGGCAGGTTTGCCCTGATTGACCCGGTCCACGCAGTAGCCCAAGCCGACACAGGGGCGGATGCGTTCTTCTTCCCCCCGCGCGAGTTTTTCTACCAGATAGGGATCTGCCATCTGTGCGCGGGTCATGCCCACCAGATCGACATGGCCGCCGGAGACCGCGTGGCGGGCCGTGGCAATATCCGCAATCCCTCCTGCGTGCAGGATAGGCAAATCGACGGCATCACGGATGCGCCCGGCCACGGTGATATGCGGTGCCGCCGGCAGGCCCATGGGGCGCACCCATTCAGCCAAACCCAGATCATCATAGGGCGCGCCGGCGAGGATGTTGAGCAGGTCGACATCGCTGGATTTTTCCAGCATCCTGGCTGCGGCAATGCATTCTTCAGCGTTCAGCCCACCTTCTTTCAGTTCATCGCCGGTGATGCGCATCGACAGGATGAAATCAGCGCCGACTTCGGCGCGCACGGCGTCGAGCACCTGCAAGGTCAGGCGCATGCGGTTCTCCAGCGTTCCACCATAGTCATCGTCGCGCTTGTTTGTCAGCGGGGACAGGAATTGCCCCAGAAGGTGTGAGTGGGACAGGAGCTCGATCCCGTCGAATCCTCCTTGCTGACAGCGACGCGCAGCGGCTGCAAAATCGTCAATCACGCGGTTGATGTCTTCTTGTTCCATGGCCTTGGGAAAGGCACGATGTGCACGTTCGCGGATACTGGACGGAGCTATGACAGGCAGCCAATGGCCATCATCCCATGCAGTGCGGCGCCCCATATGAGTGATCTGACACATGATCGCGGCACCATGTTCGTGAACGCCATCCGTTAGTTTCCGAAACCATGGAATGACGCTGTCATCACCGGCATAAAGCTGGCCGAACACCGATGGGCTATCAGGGGCGATATTGGTCGACCCACCGACCATGGTCAGGGCAACCCCGCCCTTTGCCTTTTCCTCGTGATACAACCTGTAGCGGTCCCGGGGATGGCCATCTTCAACAAAATTCGGCGCATGGGACGTGCTGACGATGCGGTTGCGCAAAGTCAGGTGTTTCAATTGAAACGAATCGAGTAGGTGCGCCACTTTCGTGCCCCTTCGGCCAAATCTGCTGTTTGAAAACTGTCCAGGGTCGGCTCCGCTGGTCAGTTTCAACACCTGATGAGTTTGGTTGTCGAAAGCACTTTACTTGGGAAGCTATGCGTAAGAATTCACTGCTTCCGACATTGCTGTATGAAAAGGCGACCCGACCAGGAAATCCAATGGTGGAACACCCTTTGAGTACAGAAGGGAACCTGGCAGGGGCCGCTCGATCCATCAAGGTCTGCACAAGGTTGCAATCACGTGCAATCTTAGATTGGAGGTGCTGCGCGCGCTGTGATCAACTGTCTGGCAGTAACTCTTTCGCGATGTATCATGTACAGACCTGCACCGATGATGATGGCAATGCCAAGCAGGCTAAGCCTGTTCGGAAAGTCATTGAAGACAAGGTAGCCAAACAAGGTTGCTACCGGCAGCTCAAAATACTGCAAAGGAGCCAATGTGGCAGACGGGGCAAATGACAGCGCATAAGTCATCATCATGTGGCTTACCGTCGCAAAAAAACCGGTCCCAAGAAGCCACAACAGTGCAATGTCTTTCGGCCAAACGGGATCGAAAAGTTCGGAACCAGAACCTTGCGCAACCAATAAGATTGGAATGCAAAACAGACTGGCAACCAGGCCAGTGTGAAATTGCAGAGCCACCGGGTGCATCCGTCGCGACAAGCCCCGCGTCACAAGAATGTAGAAAGCGAAAGCAACAGCCGTACCGAGAGGAATAATTGCCACTGCGCCGAAAGCCGCGAAGCTGGGTTGGATGACGAACAATACGCCGACAAACCCTACAAGAGCTGCCCCGACGCGACGAGGACCGACATCTTCACCAAGGTAAAACTTGCCGACCAGCAAGACAATGAACGGTGCCACAAACACGATGGCAAGGGCATCAGCAAGCGGCATCACTCGGATAGCCGTAATGAAACAAAAAGTCGCGAACAGCAAAAGTATTGAGCGGAATACAAGTACCATCAATTCACCGCTCGCGACACGCAATGACAGTCCCATTTTCCAGACAAACGGTCCCATCAACGCACATTGCAATACAAAGCGAGCGGCCGTTATCTGCCCAACCGGCACACTGGCCGATGCGAGCTTGGCAGCTACATCGAGCAAGGGAGCAGTCAGGCAAAATCCAAGCATCAGTGCAACGCCCGCAAGGGTGCGATCCGTGGATTGAGGTGTGGAATCAGCTGAGGTCATCCCATCATGAAGAACTGTCGCCAAATGCGTGTCTGTTCTCAATGCGACGCCAGGCAAAAGTCCCGATATTCCCGAGCTCGGAAAGAGTAGGAGTTTGCTCATGCAGCGAACCGCAGGTTCCATGACCCGCACGGCAGCATCAACTGCCTTGTTTCAGGATTCGCTAACGAGATGTACTGGCCTTTTCATTCAACGGTTTACCTGCAAGGCTAGGCACAGAGATCGGCGACCTGCAAATCTCTAGAAACCGGTCAATCAACGCTGTCTGCACTGCTTGGCGAGAGCGGGCAATCACCACCCTGTAGTGTCCGATGCTTTCCTCGAGCGGTCGCGCAACGATGGGGTCGCCTTCAATCGTGCGATCCTGCTTGGGCGGGAAGCCTGCCAGGGTGAAGCCGAACCCCTTGCCGACGTAGGCCTGAACAAGCTCGCGTGATTGGGATTGGAATGGCACTTCGGGGTGAACGCCTGCGGCCTGCAGCAGTTGAAGATAGCTAGGGCCAGGCCCGGCTGGTGATACAGCGATATAGGGCAGTCCGATCAGGTCGGACAGGCTGATCCGGGCTTTTGCTGCCAAAGGGTGTTCGCCTGACAGCAGAACCAGGGGCGGCAGCTCCAGCAGCACTTCTGCCTCATGCCGCTTGAGATCGAACCCCTGGTCAAAAACCACCAGCGCATCCACTTCGCCACCATCCAGTGCGTCCACCAAGGTCGGATAATCCGCTTCCTTCACCTCGACACGAACGTCTGGGTAGCTTTCGCGGAAGGCAAGCACCGCAGGCAGGACGATGCGCTGTGCCAGTGCGTGATGAGTGCCGATGTGGATCCTGCCAGTGCGTCCTGACGCCAGGTTCTCGGCCTGCCTGTCCAGCGCCGCGGCCTGCGCCAGCAGCGCCTCAGCCTGGGCGAAAAACTCCTTTCCCGCAGGCGTCAGCCGCATACCTTGCGCCGGAAAGCGGTCGAACAGGGTCAGGCCGGTGGTCGCCTCCAGTTTGTCCACCGCTGAGGCAATCGCGGCGGGAGAAACATTCAATTGCCGAGCAGCCTGGGCAATACCGCCCCGCCGGGCGGTTTCTGACAGGTAGGCGAGTTGGCGAAGGGTGAAATTAATCATCTAAAAAACTGACTTTTGAGGTGTATTAAATCAGTTTTACCGACCTTTTGACAAGCCCTATGCTGCTTTTGGGACAAACAGGAGACTCACATGGAGATTCTTCCACTGACGGGGGGGCTGGGTGCCGAAATTCTGGGTGCGGATGTCCGCAGCGATGCAGATTTTGACGCCATTCAGCGCGCATTTGCCAAATACTCGGTGATTGTGCTGAGGGGGCAGGATGTGGGCCCGGAAGATCACCTCGCCTTTGCCCGCCGTTTCGGGCCGGTCAACGTGAACCGGTTCTTCAAGCAGGTCAAAGGGCACCCCGAGATCGCCATGGTGCTGAAAGAGAAGAACCAGAAAGAAGCCGTTGGAGAAGGTTGGCATACCGATCATTCCTACGATCAGGAACCGGCGATGGGCTCGATTTTGCATGCGATCGAAATGCCGCCTTACGGCGGCGATACGCTGTTTGTCTCAATGGGGGCCGCCTACGAGGCGCTTTCGGCCCCGATGCGCCGGTTTCTCGGCGAGCTGACGGCCGTGCATTCCTCGCGGCATGTGTTCGGCGCTGCCGTAATGGATAGCGAGGCAGTAAAGTCAGGACGTCTGGGCAATGCAGAGGCCGCAATCCAGGACGCCCGGCATCCGGTCGTTATCACGCATCCCCTGAGCCGACGGCGTGGCCTTTTTGTGAACCCGGTCTTCACAACCCGTATCGAGGGTTTGGCCCCGGCTGAGTCTGAGGCGCTTCTGGCCATGCTCTATGCCCATTGCCAGCAACCCGAGTTCCAATGCCGTGTGCGCTGGCAGGCCGGTGACATTACCATGTGGGACAACCGCGCCACCTGGCATAAGGCGATCAATGATTATCACGGCTTCCGCCGCCTGATGCATCGTGTCACTGTTGAGGGCGTGCCCCTCGCGCCCGCTGCTGCGGCCTGACCTTAGCGAAAGTATCGCAATGACCCACCTCAACTCACAGGCAGCAACCAGCCGGCCCAATGTCATCCTGATCCTTGCGGACGACATGGGATTTGCCGATCTTGGCTGCACCGGTTCTGAAATCCAGACCCCCAACATCGACGCCCTTGCGCGGGGCGGCGTTATGCTGTCGGCGATGTACAACTGCGCCCGCTGCTGCCCCACCCGTGCTTCGCTTCTGACCGGGCTTTATCCGCATAATGCAGGCGTTGGCCACATGGGCGCCAATCTGGGCACCCCTGCCTATCAGGGCTTCCTGCGCAATGACAGTGCCACGATTGCCGAGCATCTGCGCGCCAGCGGTTATGCCACGCTGATGTCGGGGAAATGGCATGTGGCGGGCGATTTTGAAGCCCGTAAGGTGGACAGTTGGCGGGTTGGCGACGTCGAACACCCAACCCCGCGCCAACGCGGCTTTGACCGGTTTTACGGGATCATGGATGGGGCCACACATTTCTTTTCGCCGCATTACATGCTGGAGGATGACAGTCGGGTCGAAACCTTCCCCGATGACTTCTACTTCACCGACGCCATCACCCAAAAGGCTATTGGTATGATCGAAAGCGCTGTGGCGGAAGAAAAACCCTTCTTCCTTTACCTAGCCCACACAGCGCCGCACTGGCCGTTGCACGCCCACCCTGAGGACATCGCAAAATACGATGGGGTCTATTCAAAAGGCTGGGACCATATTCGCACCGCGCGCCATGAAACCATGAACAGTCAGGGTGTGTTCCAGCGCGGCTGGGACATCTCGCCCCGCGACAGCACTGTACATGGTTGGGAGCAGGAACAGAACCGGGACTGGGAGGCCAGCAAGATGGCCACCTACGCGGCGATGGTTGACCGAATGGATCAGTCGATCGGCACGCTGGTTGCGGCCCTGAAACGGCTCGGTCAGTTCGACAACACGCTGATCCTGTTCCTGTCAGACAACGGCGGCTGCGCCGAATTCATGGCCGAGGACGGCTGGGCTAAGTTCTATCCCGACCGCACCCATGACGGCAAGCAGATCACCATGGGCAATGTGACCGGTCTGCGCCCCGGCGATGCCCAAACCTTCCAGAGCTATGACAAACCGTGGGCCAATGTCTCCAATGCGCCGTTCCGGCTTTACAAGCATTATGTCCACGAGGGCGGTATCTCCACCCCACTGGTGGCCCATTGGCCAAATGGGTTCGAACCGCGCGGCACGGCTCATGCAGCCTGCCATGTGGTCGATATTCTGCCGACCATCCTGGAAGCCACCGGAGGCGCCTATCAGACAGAGGTGGGCGGTCATGATATCCAACCGTTGCAAGGGGAATCTCTGCTAGGTCTTATGAAGGGCAAGGACTGGCAGCGCGAGCAGCCGATCTTCTGGGAGCACGAGGGCAATGCCGCCATCCGGTTGGGCCAGTTCAAGCTGGTTCGACTGCATGACCGCCCCTGGGAGCTTTACGACATCGAGGCCGACCGTACCGAGCTGACCGACCTTGCGGGCCGCAACGCCGCCCTTGAGAAAGACATGATCCATCAATACCAGGCTTGGGCGGAAACCGTCGGCGTGATGGACTGGAACGAAGCGTTGCCGAAACTGCTGGCGGCGTGGGGGATGGAGAACGCGGATGGCTGAAGCTGATCGCTAGGTGGTCGCTGAGGTCCCTTGGTAAAGGACGGGTTTGCTCGCATCCTGCCAGTTCAGGCGAGGTGTAACGAATGGAACCGAAGCCAGCATCAGATCATCCATTTCGATCTTACCTGTGACTTTGGGGGTATCTTGCTCTGGGTAGATTGCTCGCCTCATCTTTTTTCTTGAGACGAATGTTTAATTATAGGAATGTATTTGAAAAAACCGAAAGTAGAACAGAGGAGTAGGCGTCAAATGGCCGGGAAGTTCGAGATATATAAAGACAAGGCTGGTGAATTTCGGTTTCGTCTGAAAGCCGGGAATGGTGAAATCATTCTGGCCAGTGAAGGATATGTTCAAAAGGCGAGTGCCACGAACGGGATCGAGTCTGTCAAAAAGAACGCGCCGGATGACAGCCGGTACGAGCGCAAGGAAACCAAATCCGGCGGTCATATGTTCAACTTGAAGGCCAGCAACGGTCAGGTGATCGGCACCAGCGAGAGCTATACCAGCACTTCAGGGCGGGATAACGGGATCGATTCCGTCAAACGGAACGCACCTGACGCACGTGTCGACGATCTGACGTGACCTGACACGGTAACTTTTTACCACTTCCATTTGTGTAAACTGCGAAGGCGAGATGCATGGACGCATCTCGCACAAAGGCTAGAACAACCAAGCCGAAAGCACACATCAATCAACCCGTAGGCGCGAACGCATCGTGAAGCGCTTCGTTTCGATTCTGTTTCAAATCCGCGCCTACCGAACAAAACGGCGTTTTAGCGACAGAGGATCCAGACCCATGCTGGCAATCAAATCCTTCGCTTCAATCGCATTTGCCCTGACGACCATTAAACTGAAAAACATGATCCGCTAAAGGCAGATCTCCCCTGGACTCCGGCCATTTCAGCACTTCGCCCAACTGGCAGGCCAATCGAGTCGCCATCTCCACTGATGCCGCCGCTATTAAGACCGTAGTAGAATTGTCAACTTTGGTTCCGCGCGGGTGGGTTTGTCACAGGCAAATTGGGTTTGCTCGCGAGGTCCCCAAGGCTAAAAATCCGGGAGTGAGTGTGAGACGGAGGTAAAGCGGTGACCCAACAGAACTGGAGCCAGGCCATTCTCGACCGGCTCAAGTCCGCAGGAAGTAATCTGACTATACCAGACGGATCCCAACTGTTTGCACCGGGCGCTTACGGTGAGATGTTTTTGATCGTCCGTTCGGGCAACGTCCGGGTGGAACAAACCAGTCCGTCGGGACGCACCGTTGTTCTTTATCGGGTTGGCCCGTACGACAGTTGCGTTATGACGACCTCGTGCATGTTGTCGGACATCCCCTATTCAGGGTTCGGTTATGCCGAGGGGCCGGTGACGGCGCTGGCCATCGGGCGGGACAAGTTCAACACGTTGCTGGCTACAGATGCCGAGTTTCGGGGCGCGGTCTTCATGGCGTTTTCACAACGCATTGTTGAGCTGTCCGAGGTTATCGATGATCTTCTACTTAACCGGATGGACCTGAAATTGGCGCAGTGGCTTTTGGATCAGGGCGCACCTTCGGGCGATATCCGCATCACGCACCAGCGCATTGCGGCCGAACTGGGCAGCGCACGAGAAGTTATGTCCCGTATTCTCAAGGATTTTGAACATCGCGGGTGGGTCAGGCTTGAGCGAGGTGTGATTTATCTGCAGGACCGCCCAGCCCTGCACCACCATGCAAGAACGGGGGTTGTGTGACCTCGTCACATAACATGGCTTGGAAAACAGTGAATCTTGGACCAGACAATCAAGGAGATTCGACCATGCAATTCACGTCTAATGTTGGTTCTGTCGACCGGATTCTGCGCCTGATCCTCGGTGGTGTGCTGATCCTTCTGGCACTGACCGGTACTATCGGCCCCTGGGGTTGGCTTGGGGCTGTGTTTGTGGTGACGGCATTCATGAAATTCTGTCCGATCTATGCGCTTCTGGGTCTGTGCACCAACAAGCAAGCCAAGCCGTAACACGACCAACCCTTGCCTCGTGCAACACCGGGATTCGTCTGGATCCCGGCGTTGCGCAGCGGGCGCGGGTCAGGCGCGGCGTTTCTCAGAGCTGACGCTGTTTGAGGCGGCCCGAGCGCCCGTGATCCTGGCAAGGGCGGGGGCCAGCTCGGGGCTATTGAAACGGAACCCGCTGCGTAGCAGTTTTGCCGGAATGACACGCTGGCCACCCAGTATCGTTTCACGTCCCATATCCCCTGCGACGTTTGTGATCAGCCAAGCAGGCAGACGTATCAGGGCAGGGCGGTTCAATGCGTTTGCCAAAGCCTGTGTGAACTCTGCGTTGCGCACCGGGTTTGGAGCAGTGGCGTTGAGCGGGCCGTTGATATCCGGATGCGACATGGCGAATGCGATGACGCGGATCAGATCATTCCGTTCGATCCAGGGCATCCACTGTTGTCCATTCCCCAGCTGACAACCGGCACCAAACTCGAAAGGTGTCAGCATTCGGGCCAGCATGCCGCCTTCAACCCCCAGCACCAGACCGATACGCAGTTGCACAACCCGGACGCCCATATCCACGACTGGCGCAGCGGCGCGCTCCCATGTGTCGCACACCTCATGGATGAAGGCGGGGCAGTGCGTGTCGTCTTCGGTGAGGGTCTCGTCTTGCCGCAGCCCATACCAGCCCACGGCGGAGCCGGTGATCAGACAAGATGGTTTTTGATCCAGCCTGCGGATCAGTGCGACCAAATCTTTCGTCATCTTGACCCGAGACTGCAGGATGCGCGCGCGTTTCCGAGGCGTCCAATGCGCGTTTGCTACCGGCTCACCCGCCAGATTGACGATGGCGTCAAAACGCTCTGTGTTGTCAATTTGCTCGAGTGAGGTGATCAGGCGTACCGGATGGGTCAAAGCGTCGACCTTTTGCAGATTGCGGGTCAGGACGGTGACGTGGTGGCCGCCAGCAACCAGGGCTTCGACCAGGCGTTGTCCGATGAAACCGGTGCCACCCGTGATCAGCAGATGTTGTCGGGGCGCGAGTTGCGCGACCAGAGAGGTCGCGTTGACAGCATTCAACCGCGTGCTGCGTGCGGCCGCCACCAAATCGCGCGCGCTGAACAGCGCCACACCAATCGCGGCAAGGGTCGCCATGATGCTCCAACCGCCGTGATGGACGGGTACCATCTCTGACGGCAGGGCAGACCAAGTCCAAAGGTATGGGGCAGCCAGCGCGAGGATCGCACCATAATTCAGCGCCAGCAAAGTGTGATTGACCCGTTCTTTGGCGGGGAGACGGCGGGTCAGGTCCTCTTCAACGAAATCCCAAAGGGTAATCAGGACCTCAAGGCCCAGGATTATGGTCAGAGCAATGGTAAACGTGCCGTGGGGTTCGAACCATCCAAGGCACAGGAAGATGACGGCGTAGAAAGCGTTCCTGACCCCATGCAGGCGCAGTTCGGTCTGTTGCGAAGGGCGCCAGGCCAGCCGCTCGGTGCCTTCATGGTGCACCAGCGTGTCGAATGCACCCATCGAGATCTGAAGGGCAATCAATGTCCAAAGCAGCGGGTCAGTCATGTCGGATCCTTTCTGTCGTAAAAAATGGCGTCCTGGTGGATCAACTCTCCGAACAGGCGGCTATGAAGGCTTAGGGAAAACAGAAACCGCGCGTCGCCAAGATCGGTGTGAGTGATGGTCAGAACGCCAGGGCGAATCCAGCGCGGGAGGCGCAGTTTCCTATCACCCAATTGAACGAAGTAATGATCGCTGAGAAAGCGGAGACCGGTGCGGTCTGCTTGAACGCGCAATGCGATACCGATACCGGCGCCGATGTATTCTTCGATCCCGGTCGGTCCAGAGAACCGTTTTGAGCTGTGGATAACTTGAGGAAACCCTCCGGCGCGCCCATACTGGCGGATCCAGAACTGTCCGTTAACGGAACTATCCTCGGTCACGGTGACAATCGCGGGCTGATCCACGCTGGATGTATCAAAGGGTAGGGGGCCGCCGATCAGACGGGCCAGATGCGCCAGCAGTTGCCCGGCCAGCGTCAGACGCATTGCTACAACTTTGCCCTGATAGACCACGCTGGCGCCGTTCGCTAGGCAATGACCAAACCGCGCGCGGACCTGATGGGGCAGGGCGGCCCAAGCTGCGGGGCCAACCAAGTCGCGAAACCTTTGATCGGACATGTCCATAACATGCGGAGAGAAATTGCTCAGTTTCATATCACACCATATGCTGTAGTTGCTGTTATTTCTGTAGGAAGAGAAATATATTCTCAAAATTTTTTACGACTTGCCTTTCTTGCTCCCGATCTTGAGGAGCATGATGATCCTGTCGCCCATCTTCATAAGAGCCGAAAGCTTGGACTTAGGGACCGACAGCATTTGCTCGGACCATTGGTCGGCCGTAGTCAGGAACTGTTGCATATTTTGCATTCTCTCCAATACGACAGGGGACAGATCAGCCTCGTCCGAGGCTTGTTGCACGCAGATGTCCAACGCCCGCATCGCGGGGTCGATCTCGCGCTCTTTGCGGCCTTTTGCAATCAGAAGGGCCATGTTCCAGACATCAGTTTCGGCTGCGAAGTGCTCGCGACGATCACCGGGGACGGGCACGCGGTGGATCAAACGCCATCCGGCCAGCTCTTTCAGCGAGTTTGAAACATTTGACCGGGCGATGCCAAGTTCGTTTGCGATTTCTTCGGCATTCATGGGCGAAGTGCTGAGGTACAAAAGCGCATGTATCTGCGCTACGGATCGGTTCACGCCCCACTGGCTGCCCATATCACCCCAATAGAGGATGAATTGTGAACGGGCCGAGGATTCGGATAAGTCAGTTGTTTCTGTCATGACAGAAATATGAGATACCGGTAGTCTAATGTCAAACAAATTTACCATGACGTCAGGGTGATCCGCCCGAAACCTGTACCGAGGTCTTGTCGCAACCGGATCGCAATTGATGACCGTGGAATCCTGAGTGATTAACCAATTCCAAAGTCAAATTTAGGAAATTAACCAGCCGAAATACCTGCCGTGCATTTGTAGCTAACAAACTATGCTAAAACCCGCGGTGCGCTCGAACTGGTCACCGGACCGTGGCAATCTGGACATTTCCTACACGGAACCGACCATCCGCGGCCAACGGTACCCATTTTTCAGGACCGACACGCCGTCCACCTGTCCAGGTTCCGTTCGTTGAGCCCATATCGCGAATAAAAAGATCGCCCGTTTTTTCTACGCGTAAAACACAATGCTGACCCGAAGTTCTTTCGCTGCGAGAAAGCGCAAGATCAGCCCAGTTCTTGTCACGTCCGATTTTGATCTGATGTGAGTTAGACAAGCCTTTAACATTGCGAAATTCGACCAACTTGCCGCGATCCGGGCCGTTCAGAACAACCAGTTGCCAAAAGGCTAAGGCGCGGGGAGCCATCGGGCTGTACCATGTCACATCGGCTGCCCTGTCATATCGGGATGCGACGTTCGGATTCGCTCCGGTTAAGCCAAACGACATGATCTTTTTCAACGCGCGGGTAGAGCGCCGCATATGAGATACCGGATTGCCGCGTTTGTCGCGCATATTCAGACGTAAGGCATATCGTCCCAGGCTGTGTCCACCAAGAAAACCTTCGCAGATCAACCAGTAGCTAAGGACAAGGATCAGATAAAGCCCCGCCGGCAAGGCCAGTCCGGTATTTCCCAACCGTAGTTCCTGACGCAACACAGGTTCCAAAGTGACCAATACAAAACCCAGAAACAAAAAATCTAGGACAGCGGCGGCGCTCAGCAGGCGGGCGGCGTTTTTTGAATCCAGAGGTCCACCGAGCTTCATGTCCGCGCCCCCAACAAAGTAAGCACCATAAAAAGGGCCGCGCCGATCGAGAATAGGAACAGCGCGTCGCACCTGATCCGCAGTGCTCGTCTCCCACCTGCACCAGCGCTTTGAAAATGGAATCCAGCGACCCACACGGCAAGACCCGTTCCTGTGACAGTGAATAACAGGACTTCCGGCAAGACCTGTTGGTGGGGCGCAATAGAAAGCCAGTCAGCGGCCCCCACCATAAGGCCGCCCCACAAAAGCGCGACGACATAAGCTGCAAAGCCAAGAGACTCATTTCTTTGCTGACTTAGCTTTCCGACAAGTGCACCCAATCCCCATCCCAATGCCGCAGCGACTAAAACTAATAATGTCAGGCGGACAGGTAAAGACAGTGAAGAAACCTGAACATTGAACACAATACTGGACGTATTGTTCGTCAAATTGGAAGTAATACCGAGAAACGCAAGAAATGCGCCAACTCCGGCACCGAGGTGCCCAAGGAAGGTAAAAATATCATTTGCGAGTGAGAGTTTATCTCTGATATCAAAGGGTAATTTCATTGAAAATCTCGAGTTTGATAAATAAGGAATTCACGTGTTCGGCGACGTGAGACGATATTACCATTCTTCACTTGCACACATGCGAATCGTTGATTGAAAATAAAAAGTATGTGACTTCATAATCAACTACGAAGAAAATTATGAGTACGGAGTTTGTTGATGCGTTCAGTAGCAATTTCTATTTTTGCGGTTTTTTCTCTTCTACTTTCAGCCTGTACAGAAGAAACAATTCAATCTGCGTCATCATCGGCAGTCGCTGGCAAGACGCAGCAGGAAAAGCAACTTGAAAAGCAGGTTCGAAGCCTGGATCAGGTTTCAAAAGATATCATCGTCAACAATACCATTCAGGGTGCCCTGGCTGGTGCAGTCGTTGGTTGTGGGATCGGATTGTTGCTGGGTGGCAGTGGCAGCGATTGTGCCGCTGGTGCAGCAGCAGGTGGCCTGATCGGCGGCGTAGGCGGCAATCAGGTCGGCAAGAAAGCGGCAGCCAAAAATGTTGAAATCGTCAACAGCAAGGCTGTTCTGGCCAATCTGTCCAACGTCAGTAAGCAACTGAATTCGGTCGAAGCAAACCTGCGGTCAGTTCTGGCATCGCAAAACGCGGAACTGAAGTCGCTTCGTCGTCAACTGGATGGCGGCCAGGTTTCTCAATCGGCGTACAACGCACGCGTCAAGGCTATCAAGTCAAACCGCCAGGTTGTTTCGAATGAGCTAAAGCGCAGCGAAAAGAACATGGATGGAACGATTTCCGAGTTGCGCGCGGCTTCGAGCAAAGGCCAGCCTGGTCTGGGTGGAGCCACGAATGCAGCCGTCAGCAACAAAAATCGTCTGGCGCGGACGCGGGCATCCATCAATCTTCTTTAAGTTTCTTTGACCCGCGTTCGTTACCGGACGCGGGATTTCCAATAGTAAGTGTGTACCATGACCTCTGATCTTTTTCGTTTCTCAAAACCGGTAATGCTGGTCTCATTGATCGCCCTTGCGGGATGTACAGGATCTACGGACCCAACCACCGCGACTCTCTTCGACAATATAGCTAACCTGAATTCCGGGGAATACGATCGCCAGATTGCGCAGAATAAGGCACAGGCGGATGCCATTCTTGCTCAGAACAAGGCGGCTGAACAGCGAAACGCTCAGCTAGCGTCGCAGCGCAACGCCAATCAAAGCGAGATCAACGCATTGCGTCAGCAGATTGCGGAAGTCAAAGCCCAAGGGGCCAAAGCCCGCGCAGCGTCAGCTTCGGACCCGGTGAAACTGCAGCAAGTTCAGGCTTTGGACAATCAACTGGGGGCCGTCGAACGGGACGTATCAAGCGGCGCTGATCCGTCTGTTGTACGGAACGAACTGAACCGGATTAAGTCGGCCTATCGCGCGCTGTCGATCTGATAAGAAACACGCCAGGTCGGCGCTTGTCGACGCATGCGACGACCGGGACAACTTGCCTGAGGGGGGTCTTGGGATCGTGACCTACGGAATATCACGCACATTTATTGCGGTTGCGGCTGCAATGGTTTTTGCAAGCTCAGCCCAGGCGCAGGACGGTAAGACGCGTGCGCCTGCGACTGGGCTTGCCATTCTGGATTGCGCTCCGGCAAAACCTGCACCGGAAGACAGTTGTCTGGTGCGGGTACCGTCAGGCAACGAACGCGGCGGTATGAGCTTTCGATCCCTTGGTGATACGCAAGCTGATTTCGAGTTCGTCAAAGATGTCGACGAATTGCCCGGTAACCTGACCCTCTCTGCTACAATGGTTCTGATTGACCTTTCTGTCGGGGATCGCAGTGGCAGGGTGCGCAGCTGGAGCCGCGAGAGGGACCTTATATCGCGCGTGGTGACGAACCTGCCGCCAGATGAGAAAGTTGCAATCTACGGTTTCGGTAACGATATTGTCGAACTCTCACCATTCTCCACCAGCCGCTCGCGCGCGGAAGACGTGGTCAAATCTCTAGAAATCAAAGAACAGAACACGCGCCTTGTTGCAAACTCGACCCGGGCAATCGAATTGCTCAGCGAGCAGGACGATGTGCTGTTGAAAAACCTGATCCTGATCACCGACGGCGACGAGGAAGGGTTGGCCACCGTTGAAGAGATTTCAGCGGCTGCGGAAAAGGCAGGGGTGTCTGTCTCAGCTCTTGGGATGTTCTGGCGGGCACAGGGGAATGCCCGTACCACGCGCGGCATCGATGTTTTGAAACGCCTGACCGATCCTCAACAAGGTCTAATGGAAGAAGTGTTTCTTCAGAACCAACAAACAGCAAACACGGTAGTTTCAAGCTTCATTCGAACTTATGGAAATTCGGTCAAGGGCTCAGGCCTGATCGTCCCCGTAGGCGATGCGGCGCCAGCGCGTATCACGATTGACATGATCGAACCTGTTGTTGGTCAACCTGGTCAGACACAGACCAAGAGCTACTCGGCAGAGTTTCAGCCTGTCAATGTAGCGGCGGCGCAAACGGAAGAACCGGCTGAACCGGAAGTGGATGAAACTCTGATTTTCGGCTTGCCGGCTTTGTATGTCTATGTCGGTGCCGGTGTTCTGGCATTGCTGGTACTTTTGCTGGCGTTCTTGCTGATGCGTCGCGGGGGCTCTGGTTTTGATGATGATCTGGAAGAGATCGAACTGGGGGATATCCCAAATGCTGAGGAAGTGCCGAACCGCGACGCAGCACCGACGGCTGCGCATGTACCACCTCCGGTTGCCTTTCTTGTGCGTGTTGACAATGGACATCGGTTTCCGGTGCCCGCAGGGCGTTCGACCTTGGGCCGCAGCAGCACTAACGCCGTGGTCGTTCCCGATAGCGGCGTATCCCGTGTTCATGCCGAACTGAGCGGATCGCTGGATGGCAAGTTCACACTCAGTGATCTGGATAGTCTGAACGGGACGCTGGTCAATGATCGCAAGATCAAAGGCACGCAAAGAATAAATGTGGGTGACACTGTGGGCCTTGGGCCCGTGCGCCTGAAACTGGTCCGCGGTTAATCCGCCAGATCATCTGAACAGGAAAGGTGATGAAAATGGGTAACGATAACAAGACTAGCTGGTTGTTCGATAAGGATGACGAAGAGTTGAACGATCTGGACATAGAAGGAGATGACGGTTTTACCGAAAGCCTTGCCCCTTCGAACAATGAACCGACACATGCAATCGGCGGATCATCCTACAGCGAAGCCCCGACCGAATATGTAGAATCTGACAAGACGCAGATCTACCACGGAGGTATGTCCAAGAGCTTTTCCGGAAAAGCCGAATTTGATCCAATGATTGATCCCATTACAGGGTGGTTGGTCGTGGTGAAGGGCCCCGGACTGGGACAGTCTGTAAACCTGGGTTCAGGTATGAACACGCTGGGACGCGAGGGAGGAGAGCGTGTGTCACTGGATTTTGGTGACAAGTTGATTTCTGGTAAGGATCATCTGCGTATCATTTTTGACGACGCCAATCGGGTATTCTTTGCAGCCCCCGGAACAGGCCGCAATATCAGTCGGATCAACGGGCAGATCGTCGCCACGACAATGCCGCTTGAGAACTATGCTTTGATTGAATTGTCCAAGCAGACTCATGTGCGTTTTGTTGCTTTCTGTAACGAGGATTTTGACTGGTCGGAACTGGCCCAATCCTCTGAAGACTAATTCAGATGACAATTATCAGCGGCAAGCAAAGCCTGGGCCAGCGCGAGAACCAGGAAGATGCGTTTGACATCGTATTCCAGAATGAACGTGACCCCAAATCAGATATCCTCATGCTGGTCGCCGACGGGATGGGGGGGCACGCTGGTGGTGAAGTGGCCGCGAACATGGCGTTGTCAACCTTCAAATCCCATTTCATCGAAGGCTCGAACGCCCCTCGTCCTCGAGACCGGTTGCAGGAGTCATTGATCGCGGCCAATGAAGCTCTGCGTCACAAGATTGGCAGCCAACCGGATCTAAAGGGCATGGGGTGTACACTTGTTGCCGCCCTGAAACTGGGTGACCGTTTGGTCTGGTTGTCCGTCGGAGACAGCAGCTTGTTTCTGCTACGCGACGGACGGCTGAAAAAGCTCAACGCTGATCACTCGCTTTACGGCGAGCTTTTGCAGATGGTTGCGTCTGGTCAAATCACTCAGGACGAGGCTGACAACCATCCGCGTCGCAACGCACTGCGCTCTGCCTTGATGGGAGATCGGATTTCACTGACGGATATCAACGCGATCAACCTGAAACCCGGTGATGTCGTACTGGTATGTTCTGACGGGCTTGATACGTTGTCGCAAGCCGAGATCACCGGTGTGTTGCAAAGCGGTAAAAGTCGCGACATGCGTGGTGTGGCCTCGGATCTGCTGAATGCCGTCGAGGCGAAAGGCAAACCGAAACAGGATAATACGACTGTTGTGGTTTATGCACATGTTCAGGAAGGCATGAGCAGCATGTTGCGGGGCAGCCAGTGGGCGTTCACACCCGCTGACAATCGAAAGAAAACACTGAAATACATTGCGATCGGACTTGGGGCTTTAGCCGTTGGGGCCACTATTGGTGCGCTGAGTTTCGGCGACAAGAAGTCAGCGGAAACTGATCTGGTAACAAAGCCCGAGCCCGCTCCAGTAGAGCAGGAAGAACGCAGTATCGGAGACAGCTCGGTCGCCGAGCCGGTTTCGCCGGAAACGCCTGTTGAAGGTGTTGAGAGCCCCGCATCCGAAGAATCGGATGCTCAGGAACCGGTGGCTGATCCGGAAGCGCCTGGTGAAGAAGCCCCTCCGTCAGATGCGCCTGAAGCGTCGGGTGATCAGCCTGGTGAAGATGTGACCAATCAGGATGAGCAACCGTCCACTGATTCAGTAGTTCAGGAGTAGCGCCGCCCGTGTCCGCTCATTTGCCAAGGGGAGAAACCTTTGCCGGCTATGTCCTAGGGGACGTGCTTGGGCAAGGGGGCTTTGGCATCACCTATCAATCGCGCAACCGGGAATCAGGTGAACGATTTGCAATCAAGGAGTACTTCCCGGCGGATTACGCCAGTCGCGGACCGAAGAACGCAGTCGTTCCCACAAACGAAGGGCGCCAGCTTTTTCACATGGGGCTCGAAGCGTTTTTGCAGGAAGCTAACATGTTGCGCGACCTGCCGCAGCAGCAGGGCTTGATGCGTGTTCGAGCGGCTTTTCGCAAGCATGGTACAGCCTATTGCGTGATGGAATACATCCACGGCGATCCGTTGGACCGGATGCTGACCCGTATGATCGAGGCACGTGGCTCCGTACCTCAGGACCTCGTAAAAAAGTTTCTCCAATCAATGCTTGGTGCATTGGATGCGGTTCACAAAGTTGGCATTGTGCATCGCGACATGAAGCCTGCGAATGTCATGATCCGAAAAGATGGGCAGCCGATCCTGATTGACTTCGGAGCAGCGCGACTGATGGGCAAGTCCAGCGGGTTGGCTTCTATGTTCACACGGAAATACGCCGCGATCGAGCAGTTTCCGCCCGAAAAAACCGGGTTGGCGGGCGGAGTTCACGAAGGACCGTGGAGCGATCTGTTCGCATTGTCGGTTATTCTTTACGAAATGGTGTCGCAAAGCCTGCCGCCAAATGCGGAAGAACGCTGGAAAGACAAGCGGGCCACTGGTCGTGATCCTTATGTGCCCGTGCGTCAGAATCTGATCCGCAACCGTGTGCAGGCCCAATATGATGACGTTCTGCTCAATGCGATCGACATGGGGTGTCAGCTGTTGCCCCGAGACCGAATTCAGACTGCGCGAGACTATGCCCGGATTTCAGGTATCGATTTGCGTCACCCTGTCGAGAAACATGAACCACCTGACCCGAAACCAAAGCGACCGCAGGACGGTCGCACGCCTCGACATAAGCGCGGTGGTCGTGCTGGGCATAAGGCATCGCTAGTGGTGTTGTTGTTTATTCTGGTCGTTGCTGTGGCCGTAATTGCGTATGGAACTTTGATGTGAATGTTGTGATCGCCCTTCGTGCAATGTTTTTCTCAGTTGTTTGGTCAGCTGCTTTCGGCGTGTCAGCTGCATGCGCGCAGATCCAATCCGAAGTCGTTAGGGTGGCTGATGGTGCGGTTGGGCGTGTGGTTGTCCAATACGAAGGTGGATGGGGAACCGGGTCTGGCTTTGTGCTTGCGCCTTTGCCGGGTGGAGGCGGGTATTATTTCCTGACCAATCACCACGTGATCGAAGGTGGTGTCAGCGCGTTTGTTGGTTTCAAGAAAGGCGACCGGATCTACAAATACGGCGTTCAGGTCGCATACGATTCCTTTGAAAAGGACATGGCTATCCTGAAGATCACACCGCAGGAATCCTTTGATCACAAACCGAACGTTCTGGCGGTGCGTGTTGGGACAATCAACAAAGGCGAGCAGGTTGCCGCAGTCGGTTTTCCTGGCACTTCAGACGTATCCAATGACAGCGGAAACGAGCTGGCCTTTTTTGAGACCACATTGACACAAGGGGCTGTCAGCAAAGTTTCACCCGGAAAAACGCAGCGGAATCGTGGTACGCAAGAAATTGTTCAGCACACTGCAGCAATCAACCCCGGAAACTCCGGCGGGCCGATGATCGATTTCTGCGGTTCGGTTTTGGGGATCAACACCGCCGGTGTCATGTTGAATTCGGATGGTGAAACTCCTGCTAACGGCACGTTCTTTGCACCATCCGCCAATTCCATCGCCGGTTTCCTGCAAGACAGCAATGTCCCGTTCACGCGTCACAAGGCAGGTTGTGATCCTGACAATCCAACTGTCGTTTCCGGTGGTACGTCAGACAGCAACCTTCTGATCATCCTTGCTGTATTGTGCGGTGGAGGCGCTGTGGTGATCGGTGGGATGTACTATGTCGTCTCGCGCAGTCGCGGTAAGGCTGATTTCAAACCCGAGCGGTCGGCTGCGTCTTCCAAATCCTCTGGGCGGTCTATTCTTGCCGTGGGCATGGCGGGTCATTCTGCGCAGTTCAGTGCTCGGCAGCTGCAATCCGGTGTCACCATCGGGCGTGCCAGCGAGAACACACTGACAGTCACTGATCGCAATTTGAGCCGCCGTCATGCAAGCCTCTCTCTGCAAGGGCGTAAAATGATGCTGACAGATCTTGGGTCTTCGAATGGGACCAAGGTTGACGGGCGGCGCCTCAAGCCAAATGAGCCGGTGCAGATCAACACCACGTCGAGGGTTGAACTGGGAGGGATAGCGCTTGTCCTCAAACGACCCTGATACCGTCCTGTCAATCCGGAACCTTGGTATAGAACGAGCGCCGGGTTTCTTTGTTGTGATCGAAGAACTGGACCTGAGGGCAGGTGAGACCATTGTTCTGGATGCTGTCAGTGGGGCGGGTAAAAGTACTGCTCTGGGGTTGATCGCGGGGGCGCTTCCGTTGACTGCATTGCCGGATACGCACCACGAGATAGCTGGCGTTACGGTGACGCCGGATACGCCTCGTGCGGATTTTGCGGGGCCGGACAAGCTGGGATTTGTACTTCAAACAAACACACTGGTTCCATATCTGACATTGCTCGAAAACATCGAACTGCCCGTGCGCGTTGCGGGTCAGGAACCCGATGCAGAATGGCAGGACCATCTAATCCGGTCGATGGGCCTGGGTGACTATGGGGCGCGAAAGCCGGGTCAGTTATCTGTTGGTCAACGACAGCGAGTATCCGTTGCGCGGGCTTTGTTGGGTCGACCGGCCCTGTTGCTGCTGGATGAGCCGGTGTCGGCATTGGATCCCGCGAATGTCGCCGAGGTCGAGGGCTTGATCGTGCATCTTGCGGCAGAGGCCGGGTCTGCTGTCGTGTTGGCCAGCCATCAGGCGCAGACCGGTGAGTTTGCGCAAACGCCTCGGGCTGATCATCGGCTTCTGGATCATCAGGGGCAGTCCTATTCCATCTTTTCCACAGCGGGTCGTGTAGCGGCCAAGGTGGCATGATGTTGAAAATACCAACCAAACTGGCCCTCAGAGAGTTAAAGCACGACTGGCAATCGGCTTTATGTTTTGTCGCTGCCTTGGCTGGTGTTCTTGGACCTCTGCTGATCATACTTGCGCTCAAGAATGGGGTCATCGGCACAATGGTCGGGCGTCTGATCGAAGATCCGTCGAACCGTGAAATCCTGGCCATCGGTGCGGGGCAGCATGATGCTGCCTTCTTTGCAGGTTTGAGTGCGCGGCAAGATGTAGGTTTTGTTGTTCCTGCAACACGCTCAATCAACACATCCGCAAACGCTGTTCGGAATGAGGCGCAGCGGAAACTGGAGCGGGCGGTGCCATTGATCCCGTCATCTGCGGGTGACCCCTTGGTCAAGGGCGAGGCCGTCGGTCCCGGCCGGATCTGGATATCAGACACGCTGGCAAGTGATCTTTCGGTTTCCGCAGGTGATACACTGGACATGATTATCGGGCGCGAGGTCGACGGGCAGCGCGAGAACGCGCGGCGCGACCTGACGGTTATCGGTGTGCTATCGCCTGAGATCTGGCCGCGGCCCGCAATCTTCCTGTCGGTTCCCGACTTGCTGGCAGTTGAGCGGTTCCGGGATGACCTGTCCGCGACACCTGGTAACTGGACGGACCCGGTTCCGGAACCTGACAGCTTTGCCAGCTATCGCCTGTATGCCAGGTCTCTCGAAGATATCGCAACCCTTTCCGCTTATTTGGCGGATATCGGTTTGCAATCTCGTCCAAGGGCTGAAAACGCAGCGCTGTTGCTGTCATTTCGCCGGAATTTAAACATCCTTTTCACGGCCGTAGCGGCATTGGCGATGTTCGGGTTTTGGGCTGCAATGTCAGCCAACCTTCGTGGTATGGTCGAGCGTCAACGCGTCATCTTCAGTTTGTTTTCCATGTTGACGATGCCCGATCGTCAGCGGTGCGTCATTCCCGTTGTGCAAAGCCTGACGCTTGTACTGGGTGGTGTGATTGCGACCTTGGTTATCATCCTGCCTTTTCTGCTTGCCATCAATGCCAGCTTCGAAACGGCGCCCGGAGAGGCCATTGCGCGCCTTTACCCCGGTGACATTCTGGCCACTCTGGGTCTGGGCGCTGTGACAGCTGTCACGGCAGCGGCCTGGGCGGTATTTGCCGTTCGCAATGTTGAACCACAGGAGGTTTTGACCCATGCCTAGACTTCCTCTGAGTATGATTGCCACTCTGATCGGCCTTTTCAGCTTGACTTCAACCGCACAGGCGCAGGACATCACTTGGCGCGAGAAATATTTTAATCCGCAACCCGCCGAGGGAGATTTGACTCTGCCAATGCCGTGCGGCGGAGCGATGACGTTTCGAAAGATCGCAACTCCTAATACTGACGGCGTGATTGGCGATGTTTCGGTTGTACTTGGTCAGGAAGGAAGCGAGCAGCCCTATCTGAACGGTCTTCGCCGGGCGTTTGTATCTGGTGCGTTCGCGGATGAAGATGGTGCGGCCAAGGGCTACTTCTACATGGCCAAATACGAGTTGGCACAGGCACAATGGGATGTGGTCATGGCTGGTCAATGTTCCGAAAAGGAACCCCGCCGACGCGAGTTTGTTCCTGCCGTCGCAAAATCAAAGCTCGACTATCAGCGCTTTGCTGAGGCCTATACGCTATGGTTGATGCAGAACGCCCCGGATACGTTACCGCGTGTCGGTGAAACACGTGGGTATCTGCGATTGCCGACTGAAGAAGAGTGGGAATACTCTGCCCGCGGTGGGTTGGCCGTTGATCAAGCTCTGTTCCGGGCGCCCTTGCCCCCGATTCCGGAAGGGACGCCGCAGGACGAATTCATAGCACATGGTGGAACAGCGTCGGCGGGCGGTAAATTACAGGTTATAGGTTCGTTGCGCCCCAACCCTTTGGGTCTGCATGACATGCTGGGCAATGCGGCCGAAATCGTTGGCGATCCATTTGCTTTGGTCCGTCACGGCCGATTGCACGGACAGGCCGGAGGATTTGTGAAACGGGGGGGTGATGCACGCACACCCTTGGCGGACATCACTTCTTCGACCCGGTTCGAAGTGCCGCCGTTTGACATTTTGTCCAATACCTCTTCAGCGGACCGGTTTACCGGCACACGTCTTGTGTTGCAGGGCTTGGCCATTACTTCGGCTGATCAGGACCAGGCTCTGAAAGATGGACTGGACCAATTGGCACGCCCGGACGAAGGTCTTGCTGTAGCGGCCAGCGAACAAGAGGCGATGGACCTTCTGGATGTGATATCGGCCGAGACGTTGTCGGATCGGACCAAAACTCAATTGGCGGTGATCAAGGATACCTTGAACAGGGGGCGTGTGGAACGTAACGCGCAACGCGACCAGTCGATCCGCCTTATCCTGACCTCGGGTGTACTTGTCTGCGGGCAGGGCATTCGACGTTATCTAAATGCGCTGATTTCATCACTGACAATTGCACCTGAGCTGGATGCGCTGGAGGCGGAAGCGCGGGCAAGCGGGGACCAGTCTTTCCTTGACGAAGTGCTTGCTGCCAAAGAGGACGCTGCGGCCAAGCTGGCCGAACTTGAGGCCAAGGCCAAGGCTGATATTGTCGAATATGCCAACCTGATCGAAGGGTTGGTCGATCAGTATTCACCTGTTTTGCTGCGCAAGCAGATCGATTTCATCTATCCGACAGAAGCAGAACGGGGTCGCGAGCGCGCGACTTGCCTTGCTATGGTTCAGGATCATATCGGTGCGCGAAGCGTAGCTGGCTATTCGGATTTGGATCAGATTGCGAACGACTTTCAGGCAGTTGCTTTGTCGTTTGTCGAAGAATGAATTGGAAAGGTTGAACTATGCGGGATGTATTGAACAAATCGCTTGAAGTACTGGTCTGGATAACGACTTGTCTATCCATTGTCTTTTTCTGTTTCACAGCAATTACGATGTTGCGGCTGTCTCCGCTGGGGCCGGATACAACGACCATCATTGCAGCCTTTCTGACTGTGGTGTTCGGGATTACCGCTTCGCTTGTTTTTGCTGGCATCTGTTTTCAAATCATGGATATCCGCACCTTTTCCAAACACAGCGCGATCAGTTTGAAGAGCCGGAGGTAACATAAGCTATGGAACATTCTGTACTTGGGCTTCGACCCGGCAGCGTCCTTCAGGATACCTACGAGATCAAGTCTCTGTTGGGTGAAGGTGGTATGGGTGCCACATTCCGGGGTTTGAACCGGGCCAGCGGTCACGAAGTGGCAATCAAAGTAATGACACCAAGCTTTGCCAAGAACCAAAAAGCGGTTGATCTGTTCCGGCGCGAAGCGAATTTGCTGCGAACTGTCCGTAGCGAGGCGGTGGTTCGGTTCGAAACCTCCATGCTGGATAAGGACGGGCGCTTGTTTCTGGTCATGGAATTTGTACCAGGTCATCCTCTGTCACATTATCTGAAAAAGGGCGCGCGACTTTCGTCCGATGACGTTCTAAAATTGGGGTTGCGACTGGCGCAGGGACTGGAGGCAATCCATAAACTTGGCATCGTTCATCGAGATGTTGCACCCGACAATGTGATGATCTCGCATGAAGACATTAACCAAGCGAAATTCATAGATTTCGGTTTGGCCTCTGACAGCATCGGAACCGACAAATCGATTATCGGCGACAGTTTCGCAGGCAAGCTGCGCTATTGTGCTCCGGAACAGTTGGGTTTGTTTGGCAATAGTGTTTCAGCCGCGACCGATGCCTACGCACTGGGTCTTGTGTTGATGCGTACGACCGGGCTCGAGTTGCCAGGTGAAGGTAAAGGTTTTGCCGCGGTTGAAGACCGAAAGGTGGACATCAAGATAACCGATCCAAAGGTTGCGCCCGGTCTGAAATCTGTTTTGGAACACCTGCTGAAAGCCAACCCCAAAGACCGTCCCAGTGACCTGCCTGGCTTGTTTCGCACAGCAATGAGCGGTGCCAAGGCAGCACCGACTTCGGCGGCTGTACCCCGTCAGCCGACTGCCGCGCCCGACCAGGGTGGGGGCAGCAAACTACCTTTGATTGCGGCGGGTATCGTCGCTCTGATCGCAATTGCTGGAGGTGCATGGTATTTTCTGTCAGGAGCTGGTGGTTCGTCAGCCAAGGTCAATGAGTCTGTCGGGATTGCGCAGGAGGCCGTTGCTGCCGATAACCCACTGACAGCCGCACGAGACCTCTTGGCTGTGGGCGGGGCACAGAATCTGGATGCCGCTTTGGGCGCGCTGATTGCGATCAGCAACGATCAGGAGTTGTCCCAACAGGATCGGGCATCAGCCAATATCCTGATTGCTGAGATGTATGATCCTAAAACGCACAGCACCGTTACATCGCCTTTCCCGCGCCCTGACCCGTCGGCAGCACGGCGTTATTATCAGCGCGCAGCTGATCTTGGGTCGGACCCGGCGCGTCAGGCTTTGGATCGATTGGCTGAGTGAGGAGGTGAAGAAGATGTTGATACGAGTTATTTCCCTAGTTGCCTTGTTGGCCTCTATGGTCGGTCCGGCTACGGCGCAATCAAGATCTCCGCTTCCAATCGAAGGCAAAGAAAGCCTGTATCAAAGGGTTCTGATCCGTGAGCGGATCGACGCGAGGCCCGAGCCAGACAGCGAAAGTTCCGCGGCGTCTCTTTCTCCATTACAGGTGTTTTTTGTCTATGCTCGTGACGGCGACTGGATGCAAATCGGAGCGAGCGATCAAGGCGACGATCTTATGTGGATTCCGGAAGGGGCGGCTATTCCCTGGAATCAGAACATTGTTGCAACGTTGGAAGGCAGTGACAATGTCGGACGCGTTTTGTTTTTTAATGATATCGACCCGATCTATGACATCATCGAAAGCGAAAACCCCGCCGGTCTTGCAAAAAACGCCAGAGATGAAGCGCTGGCAGCTGAGCAGGGCGGCGAACCGTCAGAAAGCGTGATCGCCTTAGGCCCGCGCGAAACGATTGATCAGCGTCAAAACCTTTATGTAATGCCAATCTTGGCAACGGAAGAGGCTGTGTTCGACATCGGACCGTTCGTAAATCTGCTGCAAGTGGCCGTTGCCAGTGCCAACGCCCCGAACCGCCCGGCGCCATCGGGTAGTCAGAATTCGGGCGACTTAAAAACAGCAGTGGTCTTTGTCGTGGACACTACGATATCGATGGAGCCGTATATCCGCGCTACCCGTGCAGCACTGCAAGAGGTTTATCGAGAGGCCGCAGGATCAGCGGCAGCAGACGCGATCAGTTTCGGGCTTGTTGGCTATCGCGACAGCCTCGAGGCAGCTCCGGGCCTTGGGTATGACGTTCGGACATTCGTGGATCTTCAGCAGGGCCTTAACGTTGACAACTTCCTGAGTGGCATCGATCAGATGCAAGAAGCGGAATCCAGCAGTAAGAATTTTCGCGAAGACAGCTATCGCGGTATTGAATACGCATTGGAAGACATGGACTGGAGCGACTTTGGGGGACGGTTTATCGTACTGGTTACAGATGCAGGTCCACGCGAATTCGATGATCAGTATTCTGCCACAGGGTTGAGCGCCGAAAGTCTGAACAGGATTGTCCGTGAGCGCATAGGTGGTGCGATGGCCGTCATGCATCTGCGTACCGCGCGAGGTGCCAAAGACCACCCTTCGGCTGAAGCGGCTTATAAGCAACTGACCGCCTTTCCGAATTCTGCTCCCTTGTATTTCCCGATCGAGAACGGTGACCCAGACGTCTACAAGGAAACCGCACGCACGTTGGGTGGGATTGTGGCAAAGCATACGTCTTCTTATCGTCGCAGCGGCGGCGACGAGATTTTGGACGAAGACGCCATTGCTGACAAAGGTGACAACAGGTTTTCCGGCCTGAGTACAGCAAGCCGGACTATGCAACTGGCCTACCTTGGAAAAACAGAAGGCGCGCGAGCGCCCGACTTGTTTGAAGCTTATGTGGCGGATCGGGATTTTGATCGACCAGGATTGAAACCTTTGTCTATCAGATTGCTCATCTCGAAGGCGGATCTGAGTAACCTGGAAGAAGCGTTGCGGATCATTGTCGACCAGGCCGAGCGGAACGTCGTGAACCCTGATCAGTTCTTTGCACAGGTTCTTGGAGTTGCCGCAGACATGAGCCGCAGACCTGATCAGGTATCACGCCAATCAGACCCCAGCCTTGCCGAAGCTGTGGCGTTGGACGAATACCTGTCTGACCTGCCCTATAAGTCTCAGATCATGACTATTACTGAAGATGATTGGGTGCGCCTTCCGATTTCAGAGCAGCAAACCATCGTCAACGGGCTATATGACAAGATCGAACGGTACCGGCGGTACAACGAGTCGACCGATCAATGGGTTGATTACCTTGGGGCCGGGCCGCAGGCAGGAAACTTGCTGTACCCGATGTTGCTGGATGATCTGCCATAACCCCAAAGGTGTTGTCGCAAATCTTCTGCGCGAGCCAAGCCGTCGAAAGCGGTTTCTAGATCATTTGACCATGCGCCAAGCGGGCGATGTGTTCCATCGGGTCACGTTTCTGGTCCCCGACCAACGTATACTGCCAGGGTCCGTCCTGCCAGAAGACGACAAGATACCCGTCCTCTTGTCGAAACCGAAACGATTGGGTTTGAGTTGTGTCGCCATGCGTGGCCATCAAACTCAACCGATCACCCTCTGCATTCTCATACATAAATAAAGCTGAGGCATGGTCGCCTGCGGGCAGAAGGCGTCCTCCAATCAGGGTAAACCCGGTTTCCCCAAGTTGTGGCGCGATAATGGCAGAGCCCAATCGATTGGAGAGCCAGGTTTGCAAGTGATCTTTTTCCGTAGCGGCGACTTCCACAGGGTGAAGAACTTCAACGGCGAACAAAGAATGCGCCGCTTTTGCGTGTTGCGAGAACAATGCCAGATCGTCGGTTGCTCGGTTCTCCCAAGGTTGCAAATAAGACCCCAAACCAAAACCAACGGCAAAAACCGCGACCGAAGCAACCAGCCTCAAAGAGACTGGCGAGGGCGGCTTGGCCTGTTTCCGCAGACTTCGAAGATGTGCCGCAGAAGGAACAGGGACCGCCTTGTTTATCAGGTCTGATTGACGCTGAAATGCACGGATGCGCGCTGCATCGTCCGGGTGATGTTCAAGGTGACGGTCAAGGCGTTCGCTTTCTTCCGGTGTCAATTCACCGTCTATGCTACGCTGAACCAGGTCTTCGATGGATGGGGTGTGCGTCATTTCACGCTCCTGATCTTCACGGCGGCCGAAGCGTCCATTTCAGATTTGATTTTAGTGCGGGCGCGCGAGATCCGCGACATCAGCGTACCCTTTGGAATGGACAAAGTTGTGGCCGCTTCGTCATAGCTTAATCCACCAATGACAACAGAAAGAAGGGCTTCTCGCTGATCTTGAGGAACAGAATCCAGCGCCTTCCAGACAGCCTTGATTTCCAACCGTTCTTCGGCCGTGCTTGTCGTAGCTGCCAGCGTCGAAATGTTGTCGAGATCGACAGTGTTGAATCTGGACTCTCGACGCCACCTGTCCCGGTAGAGGTTCAACAATATTTTAGTGAGCCATGGTTTCAACGGCCGCCCCGGAAGCCAAAGCAATCGTTTGCGCAGGGCGCGTTCAACACAATCCTGCACCAGATCATCCGCCGCATCCGGATCACGGGTCAGCGACCAGGCATAACGCCAAAGATCGGGGAGGCAGTTTTCAAGCTGGTTTTCAAATGACTGAAGCATGTACGTAAGCCGGGAGAGGAAACCTTCCCCCGGCACCAAGGTTCAGGGGCGTGCGATATGCCAAACACCTTTTACACCGTCCCCTGTCATGTCCCCAGGGTTTTCGTCTTTGAACCATAGATAAAGCGGCTTTCCTTTGTAGGCGATCTGAACGCTGCCATCCTTGCGTTCGATCAGGCTGTAGCCTTTTTTCAGTTCCATGTTGGCATCACCCATCAGCGGCGGCCATTTGGTGGCACAGTCATCATAGCAATTCGAAACGCCTGTTTCGTCCTTGTCAAAGGTATAGAGAGTCATCTTGTGCGCATCCATAAGGAAGGTTTCTCCGTTGAGCTTGCCAGTTACGGCTGGCGCACCGGTGTGACCATCCGCAAATGAACCGGTTGCAGTCGCAACCAGCGCGACACCAGAAAAAGTAAGGGACTTTAGGGACATTGTATTCTCCGACTGTTTCAGGTCTGCCGAATGGCAGACAATACAACTACGAAGGCACCTGGAAAAAATTCCCCAAAGTGAAACATTTTTTCGGCGGCGTGTGGGCATTGTTTTGATGGTAAAGCCAGAGTCCACGCCTATGGGAAAGGTCACGCATATCCAGTTTGGGTACGAAGAACCTGTATCTGTTCGACAAGTGGGACAAGCGCGTTAGGGCCCGAGGGGCAGGGTGCTTCGTCACCTGTCAGTATCTGAAGTAAGGACAATTAAGTGTTGGCACGGCTATCGCAAATCTTGCAAAACGAAAGCACAGGCGAGCTGATTGCATGCGCCCGGAACAATTATCTCTCAGAAACTTCTGTCTCCGAGCTATCCAATTTGAATTGGGACGCCGCCTAGGCTTAGACCTAGAATTTTCCGGGGAAAAGTCCGCATAAAAACCTTCGAACAAGGTTGACAGAGCGGCGGCGTGAAAATCCCTGCATATCGGTTAGGTAGTTCACCCACATCCCCTCCAGCAAGGCCAGCGTTCCGCTGGTTGCGTCATCTACCAGGTTCGGGTCGCCCCTGTTTTCCGAGGCTATCTCTGTGAACGCGGACCGCAAGGTTTCGACAAGTTTGTCATCCTGAGTGCTGCTGTAACGGGCGATACCTGGATGAGAGCTTGCGATACCCCGAAACGCATGCCAGATTTTAGTACTGCGGGGATTGAGCAGTGCTTCTGACAGGTCGGCCTCAATCACTGCCATAACACGGTCTTCGGGTCTTGCGCTCGGGCCCAGATCTGTCCTTCTGTCCATCTCGGCATAATACTCGGTGCTGAAATGCTGGGCGGCTGCGGTCAGTAAATTGTCCTTACCCCCGAAATGCAAATGGATCATTCCGCGTGACAGACCGGAGCGCTCGCAGATTCGGCTGACCGAGGTATCGGTCACCCCAATATCGGCAATCGTGTCCAGAGTCGCGTCGATCAGTAGCTGTTTATTGGCTTCCGGATCCCGCTTTGAACCGCGTTTTTGTTCCTTGACGCTTTGCGCTTTATTCAATGTTACCAACCGTTTGTGAGTGTCTCATAGAGGTAGCTCACAGGAATATTGACACGAAAGGCCATTCTGGCGCAACATTTAATGGACGATCGTCCATTAGTGACTCGTGAATTGTGGGAAGGGAGGTTGGGTGATCTTTCGCAGCGAAGCGTCCCGGGGATATACCCTCAGCGCGCCAGCCACGGCTTACGTGGGCTTTCTGGTCGCGGCGCCATTGGTGATCCTGATTGCCTACTCATTCTGGACCCAAACCTATGTGACGCTCGACAAGACACCGACACTGAAGAATTACAGCGATGCGTTTGCGGATCCGCTGGTCCGGCACCTGATGCTTCGGTCGATCTGGATTGCCGGAGCGGTGACCATAGTCACCGTCGCGCTGGCCTATCCCATCGCGTATTTTATCGCGATGAAGGCCCAGAAAAAGACCATCTGGCTTCTGCTTATCACCATTCCGTTTTGGTCCAGCTATCTGCTGCGCGTATTTGCCTGGAAGCTCATTCTGGGGTTCAACGGCGTGATGAACTCTGCGCTTCTGGCGCTGGGTTTGATCAGCGAACCTCTCGACTTCCTGCTCTACAACGAATTCGCAGTCGTGCTGACGCTCGCGCATGCCTGGGCACCATTTGCGATCCTGCCGATCTATGTCTCACTGCAAAAGATCGATCCGAGCCTTCTTGAGGCTGCAACAGATCTTGGGAACAGCCCCTTTCAACGTTTCATGCGGGTGACCCTGCCACTGACGATCCCAGGTATCATTGCTGCTTGCCTGATCATCTTCATCCCTACCGTCGGTGATTATGTGACCCCGGCTCTGGTTGGTGGTTCAGATGGGAAGATGATCGCCAATCTTATTCAGGTGCAGTTCGGGGCCGCCAACAACTGGCCACTTGGGGCCACGCTGTCGCTGATCGCAATGCTGTCGGTGGGCTTTGCGGCCATCGTGTTTGTCATGTCCGCCACACGGCTGGGGAGGCGGATCAGATGAGACGTCCTACGACCCTGACAGCCTATGCGTTCGTGTATCTGCTGTTTCTGTACCTGCCGGTTTTGTTCCTGCCTTTGTTCTCTTTCAACAGCGGCACAATCGTTGCGTTCCCGATTAAGGGCTGGACACTGGACTGGTATCGGAAGCTGGGCGAGCAGGACACGTTGATCCAGGCGCTTTGGAATTCGCTTGCTGTCGGCACTGTTGTTGCCCTTCTGTCGACCGCCATGGGATTGTTCGCCGCCCGTGCCTTCGTTCGGTACCGTTTTCGGGGTCAACGCGCGGCAGAAGGTCTGGTGATGCTGCCTTTGGTGATCCCAGGTATTATCGTCGCCTCTTCAATGCTGGTCCTGTTTCTGTTTCTTGGTCTCAAGCCGTCATTGCTGACCGTCATTCTGGGCCACACGTTTCTCGCGCTGCCGTTCTCTGTCTCGATCTTGAAATCAGCCTTTGATGACTTCGACGCATCACTGGAGGAAGCATCTTACGATCTGGGCGTCGGTGTGTTCGAAACCTTCCGCCGCGTGACGCTGCCGGTCGTCGCCCCCGGTATCGTAGCCAGTGTTTTGGTCACATTCACCGTCAGTTTCGATGAGTTCGTCCTTGCCTTTTTCCTGTCCGGCAACCAGCCAACCCTGCCGGTTTACATCTGGAGCCAGATCCGTTTCCCCGCCAAGCTTCCAAATGTGTTGGCGCTGGGGTCGATCCTGCTGCTGACTTCGGTTCTGCTTCTGGTTCTGGCCGAATACTTCCGCCGCCGTTCATCCGCATCAGAGGTCCGATGACACACAGAAACATCATAGAGCTCAGGGACGTCGAAAAGCGCTACGGAACATTTGTGGCCGCGAGCGGAATAAACCTTGACCTCAGAGAGGGTGAGTTCTTTTCGCTCCTCGGTCCTTCAGGATGTGGCAAGACCACGGTTTTACGCATGATCGCGGGCTTTCAGGAACCCACCAGGGGGAAGGTGCTGATTGACGGTCAGGATATGGAAGGAGTGCCGGCCAACAACCGACCGACGAACATGGTCTTCCAAAGCTACGCAATCTTCCCACACCTCAATGTCGGGAACAACGTAGCCTACGGGTTGCGGGGCAAAGCGCCCAAGGCCGAGATCGACCAGCGCGTCGCCGAAGCTTTGGAAATGGTCGAACTGGGTGGTCTTCAGGATCGCGGCGCAAGCGAGTTGTCGGGCGGGCAGCGTCAAAGGGTGGCGCTTGCCCGCGCGCTGATCATGCGGCCAAAGGTGTTGCTTTTGGATGAACCCTTGTCAGCGCTTGACAAGAAGCTGCGTGAACAGATGCAGTTTGAAATGCGCAATCTGCAACAGTCGCTTGGCATTACCTTTGTGATGGTCACGCATGACCAGTACGAGGCTATGACCATGTCCGACCGTATCGGCGTGATGTTCAACGGACAACTCAAACAAGTTGACACGCCAACGACGCTTTATGCCCGTCCCTGTGATCAACAAGTGGCCAGCTTCATCGGTGAGATGAACATATTGCCGGCCCGGTTACTGAGCGAAAGCGGTGACATGTTGTCAATCGATGCGGCTGCCTTCGGGCGGATGGAAATCGAGAGAAACCCCAATGTGGCGACCAGCGCCAGAAACATGAACATCGGTATTCGACCGGAACAGTTGGAGATTGCTGAGGACCGTCCTGAAGACTACCCATCAACGGTTCAGGGCACTGTCAGCAACGTCGCCTTCTACGGTGAGAATATTCACTACCACATTCAGGTGGCTGGGGCCGAGAAACCAATCTCGGTCTCGGTTCCGAACTATTTCCACACGGTCGACTTTAAACGCGGCGATGTCGTTTGGCTGGGGCTTCAGGCGGCTAGCGTGATCGATCTTGGTACGATCTCGGAATAAAACAGAGGGAGGATAGAATGAAACTTCAGGGAATTGCGGCCTTCGCGTGTGCGACGGCAATAACGACAGGCAGTGCCAGTGCAGGTGGCGCCGATCTGACGGTTTTTGACTGGTCGGGATATGAAGATCCCGGATTCTTTGCCAGCTACATGGAAAAATACGGGGATGAAGCGCCAAGCTATTCCTATTTCGGAAGCCAGGAAGAAGCCTTTACCAAGCTGAGTTCCGGTTTTACTGCTGATCTGGCACATCCTTGTTCTGACGCGGTCAGAAAATGGGTCGCAGCTGATCTGATTCAGCCTTTGGATGAAAGCAAGCTGACCAATTGGGCGGATGTGCTGCCCGAGATCAAAGAGGTCGACGCCATCGTTCTGGACGGCCAGCTTTACATGCTGCCGTTCGAATGGGGGAACACAGGTCTTATCTATCGCACCGACAAGATATCAGGGGATGACATCTCACTGCAATTGATGGCGGACCCGGCCTATGCAGGCAAAATCGCCATCCCGGATGCCGCATCGTCTGCTTATGCCTTGGCCGCGCTGGCCACCGGAAACGCGGATGACTACACCAACCTGAGCGATGAGCAATTCAAGGAAGCATCGGATTTCCTGCGCTCGATCCACCCGAATATGCGTTTTTATTGGTCCGATGCGGGTCAGTTTGACCAGGCCATGACCAGTGGCGAGATCGAAATGGGGTGGGCCTGGAACCAGTCCGAACTGAACCTGATCTGGAACGAAGTGCCCGCGGCCATGATGCGCAACGTGGACAAGGGCATCGCGACCTGGGCGTGTGGCTATGTGCATCTGAAATCGTCCACGACACCGGTCGATCAGGTCTATGACCTTTTGAACGCGCTTACGGACCCTGCCAGTGGTCAGTACATCATCGACAACTGGGGCTACCCGCATTCCAACGCAAAAGCGTTCGAAATCGCCGATCAGGGCAGTATAGAAGCCTATGGTTTTTCCGATCCCAAAAGCTTCTTCGAAGGCAGTTTGTTCTTTGATGCTGTGAACCCCGAGCTTGAGGCGAAGATGCTGGCCGAATTCGAGCGGATCAAAGCCGGCTTCTAACATAACCCACTATCCGGAGCCTTTAGGCTCCGGAACTCAACTACAGGAAAACGCGTGATTATGTCGAACGCGAACCCATATGCTCTGCTTTTCGAACCGGTCCAGATCGGGCCCGTCACAGCCAGAAACCGCTTTTATCAGGTGCCGCATTGCACCGGGATGGGGCATCTCAGGCCGCGGGCGGACGCTGCCGTTCGGGGAATGAAAGCAGAAGGTGGCTGGGCCGTGGTGTCCAATCAGGAGACCGAGATTCACCCGACCTCGGACTTGTCCCCGTTCCCCGAAGGGCGATTGTGGGACGCACGCGATGTGCCTGCGCTGCGGCTGATGACAGATGCAGTGCATTCACATGGCGCGTTGGCGGCCATACAGCTGGTTCATAACGGCAACCACGCGCAAAACCTGCTGACCCGCGCTCCGGTTCTTGCACCGTCCGAGATGTCTGTGGATACGACGCAACCAAAGCACGCGCAGGCCATGGACAAGGCCGATATCCGGGAACTCCGCCGCTGGCACCGCGACGCGGCCCTGCGCGCGAAAGAGGCCGGCTTTGACATCGTTTATGTCTATGCCGGGCACAACATGACATTGGCGCAACATTTCATGCTGGCCCATATGAACCAGCGCAGCGATGAATATGGGGGGTCGCTTGAAAACCGTGTGCGGCTGACCCGTGAGTTGCTGGAAGACACCCACGATGCCATAGGCGACAGCTGTGCCGTTGCGTTCCGCTTTGCCATTGACGAGATGATGGGCGCCGACGGTATGCAGGCAGCAGAAGAAGGCCGCGCGGTTGTTGAGCTATTGGCCGATCTTCCCGACCTGTGGGACGTGAATGTGGCGGATTGGTCCAATGACAGCGCAACGACCCGTTTTCAGCCCGAAGATGGCTATCAGAACGCGTTTTTGTCCCACGTCAAACAGATCACCCGAAAACCTGTCGTTGGCGTTGGCCGACTGACGTCCCCGGACATGATGCTGTCGATGGTCAAAAAGGGAATTGTCGACCTCATCGGTGCCGCGCGGCCATCCATTGCGGACCCTTTCATACCAAAAAAGATCGAGGAAGGCAGGATCGACGAAATCCGCGAATGCATCGGCTGCAATATCTGCGTGTCGTCGGACAATCTGGGTATTCCGATCCGCTGCACGCAAAACCCAACGATGGGCGAGGAATGGCGCCGTGGCTGGCACCCCGAGATCATCGCGCCGAAAAAAAGCGAGGCCGAAGTGCTGGTCATCGGCGGCGGACCTGCGGGGTTGGAATGCACGATGCAATTGGCACGGCGCGGGTATCAGGTGACACTGGCCGAGGCCTCGGCCGAACTTGGTGGACGGGTAGGTAGGGAAAGCAGACTTCCCGGCCTCGCCGCCTGGTCGCGGGTGGTTGACTATCGCCTGAACGATCTGAAACAGCGGGCCAACGTTCAGTTATTCACTGACAGCAAGCTCGAAGCCGGACAAGTCGCCGAGCTTGGCATCGAGCATGTCTTTGTTGCAACCGGCAGCCATTGGCGCGCAGACGGCGTGGGTCGCAATACGCAGCGCCGCCTGCCTAGGGTCACGCCGGATGCCAAGGTGTTGACGCCTGATGACATCATGAAAGGTGTTCTGCCCCCGGACGGCCCGGTGATGATCTATGATGATGATCACATCTATCTGGCGGGGGTGATTGCCGAGAAATTGGCGACTGCCGGATATCAGGTCATTTTTGCCACGCCTGAGAGTTTGGTTTCGGCCTACGCCGTTCATACTTTGGAACAGTCCCGCATCCAGGCCCGCATGATCGAACTGGCGGTCGATATCCGCTGCAATCAGGTGCTTACGGCGGTTCAGAGCGACGCGGTGCGGATAGGCTGTGCCTTTACCGACCGCGAAACTGAAATCCCGTGCGCCTCAACTGTTCTGGTGACCGAGCGCGAGCGTGAAACCGCCCTTTTCGACAGCCTGAAGGGAGCCGGTTTGAAAACCCTTGACCTCATTGGTGATGCCGCGTCGCCGGGACTGATCGCAGACGCAGTTTTTGCAGGCCATCGCGCCGCCCGCGATTTCGAACGCCCAAAGGCCGATGCAGACAATGACTGGTTTCGTCGTGAGATTATTGATTTGGCAGAGGATGCAACATGAACAGCACCAATGAAGCACCCCGTTCACGTCGTCGCGGGGGCGGGGGGCGCGCAGCGCGTCTGAAGGTACAACAGACGACCACGGGTAACGAAGCCGTACGCGGGGGTCTGAGCGGCGGACGCTATAGACCGCTGACTCAGACCGATATGGAGAACATCCATCATGCGGCCTTGACCGTCCTGGAACAAACCGGAATTACCGACCATTTCCCGGAGTTGCTTGAGCTGGTGCTTCCCAAAGGTGCAGTGCTGAGTGACCTCAACCGGCTGTGCTTCCCACGCGCCCTGATGGAGGACATCCTGGCAGGTGCCGCCAAGGAGTTTTACGTCTATGCCCGAGGGGAGCGCGAAGGTAAGGACGACATGCATTGCACGGCAGAAAGCGTCTATTTCGCCAATTCCGGCACCGCCGTGACAACATTCGATTCCAAAACCAAAACCTATCGTCCGTCGGTTCTGCGTGATGTTTATGATTTCACCCGCCTGGTCGACTGTTTGGAAAACATTCACATGCTGGGCGACACGGTTCTGGCGACGGATGTGACCGATGACTTCACCCATGACATGAACACCATTTATGCCATGCTTGCGGGCAGCCAAAAACCCGCTTGCCTGACGTTCCGTGACCGCAGCCACATTCCACATGCCATCCGCATGTTTGATCTGGCCCAAGGGGGCGAGGGGGCTTTCCTGAAAAAGCCAAGCGTCATATTCGGCGGCTGCCCCATTGTTTCCCCCTTGCGGATCGGCAAGGAAAATATGGAGATCCTGATTGATACCGCCAAACTTGGCCTGACTGTCGATTTGGCTGTGCCGCCTCAAGCCGGGGCCACGGCACCTGCGACGCTTGCGGGAACGCTGGTTCAAACCGTCGCCGAAACACTTGCCTGCGTTGCCATCGTCAACCTGATCACGCCGGGTTGCCCCATCTGCTTTGCGGCCTGGCCCTTCATTACGGACTTGCGCAGCGGGTCTTTTACTGGCGGCAGCGGCGAACAGGCGCTGATCGGTGCCGCAGCAATTCAGATGGGCAACTTTTACGGCCTTCCTACCTCGGTGGGTGCAGGTATGACCGATGCAAAAATACCTGATGCGCAATACGGGTTGGAAAAGGCGCTGACCTTTACCCTTGCGGCGCATGCTGGCGCCAATCGCCTGTGCGAGTTTGGTGGCATGATCGGTAGCCTGATGGGATGCAGCTTTGAAAGCATGGTCATCGATGACGAAGCGGGCGGCATGATCCTGCGATCGTTGCGTGGGATAGAGGTTACTGATGAAACCATGGCTGTGGATGTGATTCACCAATGCGCCATAGATCCGGGTCATTTCCTCGGCAATCCGCACACGCTGAGCTATATGAACAGCGAATTTGTCTACCCACAGCTGATGGACCGCGAGCGTACGGACACTTGGGAGAATGAGGGGAAAACGGATCTGTTGGACCGCGCCCGCAACAAGGCGAATTCCATCCTCGACAGCCATTTTCCTAATTATTTTGGTGCTTTGGACGCTCGGGTGCGCGAAGAATTCCCTATTGTACTAAGCGCGGAAAGCATGGCCCGCCATGGATAACTCCAACGCCAAGCAATGGGACAACGACCACTTCCTGCACCCGTGGGAAGGGATGGAGGCTTTGGGTGAAAACGACCGCACCTTTATCGAAGGTGCCAGCGGCATCCATCTGATAAACGAAAAGGGCGCTCGCCTGATCGACGGACCGGGGGGAATGTGGTGCACCCAGATTGGGTATGGGCGCACGGAAATGGCCGAAGCAATGGCCGAGCAAGCCCGGAATCTTGCCTATTTCTCACCCTTCAACAACACCAACTCGACTGCGGCACAGTTCGCCCGCGAAATCGCCAAACGTGCGCCCGGCGATCTGAATAATGTCTTCTTTACAACCGGCGGTTCCACCGCGGTTGATACAGCCATCCGGTTTGTCCATTTCCGCAACAACCTTATGGGTCGGCCAGAGAAAAAGAAAATCATTTCAAGGCAAAAAGCCTATCACGGAAGCACTTATCTGGCAGCCAGCGTCAGTGGAAAAGAACGTGACAGGCTTTGGCTCGACAAGGCCGACGACCTGGCGCATTTCCTGCCGGACGTGAACCCGCTTTACCGCGCGCCCGGTCAAAGCGATGAGAGCTTTCTGAACGAGAAAGCTGCCGATCTCGAAAACGCCATTGTGGCACTTGGCCCGGAAAATGTTGCCGCTTTTATCGCTGAACCAGTTTTGGCCTCGGGCGGTGTCATCGTGCCACCAATCGGATATCACGCACGCTGCCTGAACATCTGCAGGAAGTATGATGTTCTGTATATATCAGACGAGGTTGTCACGGCTTTCGGCCGATTGGGTCATTGGTTCGCCTCCGAGGCTGTCTTTGGCATTCAGCCCGACATAATCACCTGCGCCAAGGGGATGACATCCGGGTATGCGCCGATGGGGGCCGCGATTATCTCAGATCGGCTGATAGCGGATGTTGCGGGAAAAGATGCCACCTTTTCGAATGGCTACACCTATTCGGGCCATCCGGTCAGCGCGGCTGCCGGGTTGAAAAACATCGAGATTATCGAGCGGGAAAAGATACTCGAACACGTTCGAAAAGTCGGCCCGGTTTTTCAGGATCAATTACAGCAGTTGCGCCAGATTGACATTGTGGCCGATGCGCGTGGGATGGGATTGATGGGGTGTGTTCAGTGCTCAGTCGATGGCGATCCACAGAGCGAGCTTGGGCGCGACTATGAGATTGGCAGTCGTATCGATATGGAATGTCAGAAACGCGGTCTGCTTGTACGACCCGTGATCAACATGTGTGTTCTTTCACCGCCCCTCATCATTACAAAAAGCGAAATCGAGCATATGTTTGCTATTCTGCGACAAGGGCTAGAAGCGACATCCGAGTGGCTCGGCAGGATCAGTGGCCGGTGACTGTTGCAGGCTGTCGCTGCGATAATCTGGAGATCGGCTACCGTAGCGGCATTTCGATCTTAGGGATTGCCAAGTTCCTTTTCGTCAAGGAGTTGGCGTACTTGCGCTGTCCGAGCGACTATGGCATCCACACGTTGGTTCCAGAGATGGAGCGTTTCGGATCATCATTGTAGTCGTTTGATTCTGTCGTGCACGGTCATTACAGGACCGGTTATCTACGTCCAGAGAGATCCCAAACAAGGCCAGTAAACGAAGGACGAGTTCGTAGCGCGTCAAGACAGTGACTACAGTTTCAACCTCGGGACAGCGTAATCAAAAGGATTCCCAATGCGATCAGGCTTGCCCAGCCGATACGGTGCAGAAAACGGGATTCCTTCAAGATGATCGCCGCGAGGGTCACTGAAACCGGGATCGACGCTTGCCGTACCGCGCTGACTGTGGCGGCTTCGGCTCCAAGCTGGAATGCGGTCAGGATGAACAGGTAAGACAGATAGGACGCAATCCCGGCAAAAGCGATCCGCACCGGTGCCTGCGCCCAGCCACGCACGACCCCCAGAAACGGGGCTGACAAGTGGCGATCTTCCCAGGCTCTGATGCCAGCAAGCAGCGGTGTCACCAGAATATAGGTGAAAAACAGGAAAGGTGCCGGATTGGTCAGCTTCATCGCTTGGGCATCGCTGAGCGAATAAGCGGCCGATCCCAGCATCGCCATACTTGCCAGCGCGAATGCTTTGTGATCATGCAGCAGTCCGCCAGGCGACTTCTGAATCATCAGGCTGCCTAGCAGGACCAATGCGATCCCCAGCAGGGTGAACCACGAGTAATGCTGATCAAGGGCCAGCCAGCTGAAGGCGACAATGGCAATCGGCGACGAACGGATAATCGGATAATAAACCGACAGGTTCCCACGTCTCAGGGCCGACAATGTGCCGTAGTAGTAGAAGGTCAACCCAAGGGCTGAGATTGCGACAAAGGGCCAGGTCTCAAGTGGCAGGCTCAATTCCTGACCCATGACCAGCGTATGAACCGCCGCCAGGATCACCCAGGTCAGAGACACTCCGACATAGCACGACACCGGATGCGCAACCCCTTTCAGCGTAAGGTCGCGCAATGGGTGGGTTGCCGCCGAAACCAGAACCAATGCGATCCAATAGGCTTCCATACCTCAGGTCTGATGCAATGGGTTGCGTTGCAGGAAAGTGTTGAAATGCACCGTCAGCTGATCCTCGGCGATCTGTACGACACCGTAGGCCGGAGGTTCGTCGCAGAACTCGCCATCGACACTGGCCGCATTCAACGGAATCTGATGGTTGAGACTGGGCAGGCTGGTAAATGGAATGCCACGCCAGTTCACATAGGTCATGCGGTGCACATGGCCGTAAAACACATGCCGAATGTTGCGCCCGTGTTTGAGTGCGTCAGCAAAGGCGTCCGCTTCGACCAGCCTGATCTCGTCCACAAGGGGAATGCCAAGGTCAAAGGGCGGGTGGTGCAGGAACACATAGGTTGGCTTGTCCTCGGCCTGGGTCAGTTGCTGCCTGAGCCAGTCCAGCCGGGCAGGGCAAAGCTGCCCTTCATGCACATCGCGCCCGTCTTTGGTTGAATCGAGAAACAAGAAAACCCCCTCATCCGTTTCGAACCGATGCTGGACAAACCCGTTGGCATCCTTTGGATGATCCGGGAAGACCGATTGGAAAACAGCTCGGTCGTCGTGATTTCCAATCAGCAGAAATGAGCGAAGAGGAAATGCGGCCAGTCTCGCCTTGAGCGCCCGATAGGCCTCATCCTCAGCAAATTCAGCCAAATCGCCAGAGATGACACAGAACGCCGCATCGGAATGCCACTGAAGGATATCGTCCAAACAGGCGTCCAACCGTTGGGACGGAAAACCGCCATTGAGCGGTCCGGAGTCGCGGACGAGGTGTATATCAGTGATGTGAATGAACTTCATCCGCCATTTCCCCCGAGTAATGCAAGAAACAAGGTATCGACGAAGCTTGCCGATCGCACGGATTTAGTAAGAATTTCACTGGCATCACTCGCTCATACACGACAAGGTTGGCAGCCGAACACGACAGAGTTTGCGAAACTTGCCTCGACCGGTGTGAAACCGTATTCCAGATGATCCGGCCGTATTGCTATCGCGGTATTCAAATCTGAAACGGGCGTAGTGCCTGGCCGAAACGATCATGTGAAACCAGGGCAGACCTGCACAGTTAAGAAAAGGGTGAACCCAAGTCGCACAAACCGAGAAAGGGAAGTGCGCCTTGGTTTGTCTTCTCTACACTTCCGTTTTACACAGCGCAGCCAGTGTCATCACACCGGCTGGCCTGACTGGGGTGCCGACTTGCGTCCTCAGCAGCAGCCTTACGGGCAAGCAGGCTGCCAATCTCTGCACCCAGCTGCAGCTCTGAGACCTGGCCAAAGTGATGTGCTGCAATCCGTCCTGACTGATCCAACAGAACAAGGCTGGGCGTGCCGCGCATTCCGTATGCCGCCATGGTTTCCGGCAAAGGCCCGGTGCCCTGTTTGTCGACCGCCACAGGAAATTTGATACGGTATTCGTGAAGAAAGGCTTTCAGTGATACCGGGGTCATCGCGTCATGATGTTCGAAAACGGTGTGCAAACCGATTACGGCGACGTGTTCGCTGGAAAAATACTCCCGCACAGCTTGTGCCAGAGGAATGCCATGGAGGACGCAGCCTGGGCACAGCATCTGGAAAGCCTCAATCAGGACAACCTTACCCTGGAAATCCGAAAGCTTTAAGCTCTTGTCAGTGTTGAACCATTCACTGACCTGCAGTTCAGGTGCTTGCATATTGATCTCTCCTGTTCAGAGGTCGGCCGCCTGCCTGAGACGACCGGCTGACATCGTTACTGAAGCTTGCCCGGTAGGCTCAGGTCGCCCGAGGCAATGTCGAAAACATCCGTGACGCACAATAGCGGAGCGTGAATGTTGGCGTTTACCCGCAGAGCAGAGGTTACGCCATCATAAGCGATGCCTTCCAACTGAACGTCGTTGGAAAATCCGGCTTTGACTTGAATTTCCGGACCATCGAACAGCGGTGTGAACCCTGGGCTGTCCAGGAAGATTGGGAATCCAGGCCAGGTTGCAGGAAGCTTTGGCGTCGTCCCTTCAGGGATATCGCGCACTGCAAGGGCGCCCGGGCCGCAAGTTTCGGTCGGGGCGAGAACAACCCAGTGGCTGTGCCATTCGATACCGTCGTTGGCTGGGTCGCCATCGCCGTTTTCATCAAACAGCGGGGTGTCGTCAAAATCCGGGTGGCTGGTTGCAGCCATTGCCAAGATGCCGGCGCCGCCTTCGAAACCTACTGCAGACGTATCCAGGGATGTAGGCCACACATAGGACCAGACGTCTGACCCTCCTACTGCCCCGGTTCCTGCCGGCACCGATGCCCCGGCAGTACCATTGGTGGTCATGTGGAACGTAATGGTATTGCCGTTGCGATGCGCATGCGCTGCAAGGATGTCAAAGTCGGCCACCTTGGCGACATCAGCGGGAGAGACAACAGCCCCCTCCTGATGTATCGCGTGATCGCCTTCTGCGACGGCGGACGAAGCTCCGATCACAACTGCAGCAAGTGATTTCCAGGTGAGTGTCATTTCTTATCTCCGGTAAAGTGATATCGACTCGCTACCAAACGGAGAAACATATTGCAACTTTAATTTCGACTCGCTACTTGTTGGGCATGAGAACCGCCCACAGTATTCGTATCCTTATCAACCGTCTTGCCCGGATAGATTCCGCTGCGGGCTGGACGGGCGACCTGAACCCGACACAAAGGGCGGCGCTGGAGTACCTTTCCGAGGCAAATCAGTTTTCCCGTTCACCGTCACATGTCGCTGAGTACCTTGGGACAACCCGCGGAACGATGTCCCAGACACTGAAAGCGCTTGTGCGCAAGGGATACGCTGCCGAGCACCGACAAAAATCTGACCAGCGGTCGATCTCGTACGAACTGTCCAAGGCGGGCGCCTCTGTTTTGACAGAGGCCAATCCGATTGCTGACGCCATCGGCAATCTGCCCTCCAGCGTTCAGGTGTCTCTCAAGGATGGTCTGCTTCAGAGCTTGATGTTGGCATTGGCAGCGAACGGTGGTCACTCGTTCGGGAAATGCATGACCTGCGCCTATCATAAGAAAGGTCAGGAAAATGGCTTCTGCAGCTTGCTGGAAGTGAGCCTCGAGCGTGGCGAAGAAGAAAAGATATGTATTGAACACAAAGAGGCCTGAATGACCCTTCCTGAACTATCGACAGTAATAGGTGGCATTTTCCTGGGTTGTGTCACGAACCGCTGGGAGGCAAAGCCGCCCTCTGCCATTCAGAAGGACCGGGTGTCTGGCCGTCAGGTCATTTCGCTTACTGGATTTTCAGATGATGCACAGGCGGACCTGACCGTGCATGGCGGTGCAGAAAAAGCCATTCACCATTATGCGCAGGATCACTATGCGGATTGGCAGAGAGAGGGGCAGCTGCCCCCCGGCGCAAAGCCTGCAGCATTTGGTGAAAACATCTCAACAACCGGTTTGACTGAGGAAAATCTGTGCATTGGCGACATCCTGAGGCTGGGCACGGCAATCGTTCAAATCAGCCAGGGCCGTCAGCCCTGCTGGAAACTGGGACTGCACACCGGAAATGAAAGGATGCCCTACCTGTTTCAGAAAACGGGTCGCACTGGGTGGTACTACCGTGTTCTGGAAACCGGTGAGGTCGAAGCAGGAGATCGAATAACGTTGATTGAAAGGCGCAATCCGGACTGGAGCGTGCAGCACGTGACCCGCGCCCGCCTGACACGACGAGTTTCCCGCATGGATGCCGAAGCCCTCGCAAATCTGACAGACCTCGCCCCTGGCTGGCGGCAAGCCTTTGCGCGCATGGCGATGGGCGACGTAAAAGAAGATACGCGCGCGAGATTGGGGAGCATGTCGAACACATCGCCTTAAGGCCCCACTGCGAGACTTCAGCATGTTTGTTGGAAGACATGGGCAGGTCGCCAGCGCGGTGCACATCGGCACGTCCAAGGGGCTGTATGAATTTCTGGCGGTTGATCTGCCAGGAAGTTTCCAGTGAACGTTCCGCTTTCGGAGTTAGGATATCGGTTCCGGTTGTCGGAAGGAGGGTCCGCATGCGGCGGACCACGTCTTTTGCGCGCCATCTCAGAGATGGCAATCAAAGTTCCTTTGCCCCTTCATCGGGCGGTCGCTATCTCCGAGATGAGCGCGCGGAGCCATTGGTGGCGAGGTGACGCTGCCTGGCGCATGTGCCAGATCTGCGCAATTCTATCGGGTGGCAGGTCGACGGGTGGGCTGCAATGAGCAAAGCCGGCAAAGATATTGTCCTTTAACCGCGCAGGCATAGTCGCAATAGTATTGGTCCCGCGAATAAGAGAGGCGATTGCCGAGAAACCAGGCAGCGTCACTGAGATGCGGCGGTGCCTTTCCAGGTGGCTGAGCGCCAAATCGATAGCGGTAAGTTCGTGTTGCCCGGGCATCATGACCGCGTGGGGCAACGCGCAATAAGCCGCGATTGTATCAGGAGCAGTCACGTGGTCAGGGTCGAAATAGCAAAGATCATTGTCGGTCAGGATCAGTTTCTGCATCAAGTCGGCTTCGGTTCCGGTAAGCTCGGGCGCCAGCACCAGATCTACCTGCCCGTTGCGAAGTAGTTCGGCCCAGTCTTGTTGCGACTGCGCGCGCCAAATGCGCAATTGTACCTTCGGTGCGCGGTGTCGCAACGCGTGAAATAAGGGTTTCAGCACGATTTCGGTCTCATAATCATTGGCGGCGATTACAAACTGGCCGCTGTCATCACGAGGCTCGTATTGCGCGGGTTCTGTAAATGCGTCCACTGCCTCCAGAATATGTTGCGCTTGTGCAAACAACTGGGCTGCGCGCGGCGTAGGAGAGATACCGCGCCCCATAGGGACAAACAGCTCATCTTTCACAATTCCGCGTAGCCGGTTCAATCCATGGCTGACAGTGGATTGTGTGACCTCCAGACGTCTGGCCGCCGCCGTGATCGAACCTGTGTCATAGACCGCGGCAAACATGCGTATCAAACGGACGCCGAGTTCCTTATTATCGTTTTTCTTCATGAGTTATATGGTTATTCTTTCTGTTATTTTCATCAATGAAAATCTCTATCTGGTCGCCACATGCAACCGAAAAGGTAAACCCATGCCGTTTAGAAAATCCGTCCTCTTTGCTGCAACCGCTGTGGTTATGGCGCTTTCCACTCCGCTCCATGCTGATAAGCTAAGCATTGACGCACAAACCCAGGCCTCGATCAAACTGGCCGAAGGGTTCTATCGGGATGTTTTGGTTTACCGGAACCTCAACAATTTCGGGAAGTACATCGGCGATACCTATGTTCAGCATGCCACCGCATATGGCGACGGGCCGGTTGAGTTGATCAAGGCCGTTGCCGGTGAACTGACTGCCGATCCTGATGTGCAGGTGGATCTCTACCGCGTGCTTGCTGAGGGTTCCTATGTTGCAATCCATTCTGTCTGGACCGGCAGCAACGGAGACCAGTACGTCTATGTTGATGTCTGGCGCGCCGAGGACGGAAAACTGGTCGAACACTGGGACCACTACCAGCAGGTCCCCGATAGCGCGGCGAATGAAAACACCATGTTTCTGGGGCCAAACGCAGATGTTTATTCCGATCAGAATATCGAGCAGAACCGTGAACGTGCCATCGCCGTTCTGAAAAGCTTTGAAAACCCAAGTGATCTATCAGCGGTCGAAGCGTATATCTCCTCCGAGAACTATATACAGCACAACCCGAGCGTGCCGGATGGGCGCGATGCTCTGGCAGAATACTTGACCGGTCTCGCTGCTGATAACGTGCGCCTAAAAACAGAAATTGCCAAGACTATTGCGATGGGTGACATGGTGCTGGTTCATTCGAAGCAGACCAACCTCGACATTGAGGGCGATCTGGGCATCGGATTTTTCGATTTCTTCCGCTTTGATGACAATGGTTTCATCGTAGAGCATTGGGACATCGAAGAAGCGCAGACCGGAGAATCCGCAAACGCCAACGGCGTGTTCGAGTATTGAGGATCAGGAGAAACCCCATGACCGTCAAACCCGGCAATGTGCACAGGCGAGGATTTCTAAACAGGATGGCCGGAGGTTTGACTGCCGCCGCCGGTACAGCGATGATCGCTGATATGCTGGGAACGCGGGCCTACGCCAGCGCGGTTGATGGGAAGGGGGTTTCGAAACTCAGAAAAGGAGCCTATGGCATGAGAAGCAGCGAAGCCCCCGTGTCAATCGGCCGTGTGGCACTGATTGTGAACAATCTGGACACTGTTGGGACCTTTTACCAACAAGTGCTTGGCCTTGAGGAATTGGCGCGGGATGGCGAAACCCTGAAACTGGGCGCAGGAAACAACGTTCTGCTCGAGTTGCGCCAAGACCGTGGTGCGCGGCGCTATCCGCATGCGGCGGGTCTTTTCCATACAGCTTTTCTGATGCCGGACCGCGATTACCTGGGACGCTGGCTGATCTATGCTGCACAAAACCGCATCCCTTTGACCGGGGCGGCGGATCACGACGTCAGCGAGGCGCTGTATCTAAACGATCCAGAAGGCAATGGGATCGAAATCTACGCCGACCGGCCTGTTGAAACATGGCAGATGGATGGAGAGTATATCCGCATGGGCTCGCATCATCTGGACCTGGAGGCCATTGCAGGTGCGGCCCGTCAAGACTGGTCCGGGGCTCCGGAAAATATGGTGGTCGGACATGTCCACCTACAGGTCGGGGATATCAATGCGGTCGACGAATTCATGACACGACATCTAGCGCAGGATCGCATGCTGCACGAAGGTTCAGCAGGGTTCTACAGTTCGGGTGGGTACCACCATCACTTTGCAGGCAACGTCTGGAACAGCAATGGTGCAAAAGCTCGTCCAACTGACAGCAGCGGCTTGGATGAGATCGTGCTGTTGACGGATGGGACTGTATTGCAACCGCAAGAGCTGACAGACCCTTGGGGAACGCGGTTCACTGTCGAAAGGAAGTGAACCTGCATGATTGGCCAAGAACAAAGGCGTATCTTGCAGGCCGGACAGCGGTAAACTCCTGCGGCGTGGCCGGAAGGTGGAAGCCGGGCGCGGCTTCCACCAAGGGGGAATACCACGCCGGGTCATTTCCGCAAGTCAGTTGCTATCATTCATGATCCGGTCGAAAACATGCGGATCTGTGACGCCCTCTGACCCGATCAACATCACTCGGGATCGCGGCGTAATTTGAAATTGTTTTCGCAAGTCGGTGCGCATCGACGCGCAGATCAAGCCAATCAGACCGGCCACGGCGCTTTCTCCGGCTTCGATTGGCTCATCTCCGAAAGCGCCGTTTGCCAATAGGCGGACGGCCGGTGCCACAAGCTGGTCAGGGATTTTCATGAAACCGCTGGCGGCCTCTTCCAAAACGTTCCATGCCAATTCGGACGGCGCGCCGCAGGATAGCCCAGCCATTATGGTTTCTTCGCCTACTTCGACGGCTGTAGGCCGATTTGCCTGGGCGCTTGCAAAAAGGCAGGGGGCCAATTCAGGTTCGACCACGATGACGCGCGGCGCATTCCGCTCCCATTCCTGGAGGAATACCGCGGTGACGGCAGCCGCTAAGCCTCCAACGCCGCCTTGAAGGAAGACATGAGTGGGTGGCAAAGCCAAATCCTGCACGATCTCGCGCGCCATGACCCCGTAACCAGCCATGACATCAAGAGGTGCCTGAGTGTAACCGGGCCAGGAAGTATCTGAAACAATCAACCAACCGTGTGCCGCTGCATCGGTCCGGGTCTGTGCCACGGAAGCGTCGTAATCTCCATCAACCCTGATCACTTCGGCCCCCAGCTGGCGCATTGCGTCGGCGCGGAATGCGCTTACTTCTTTGTGAATGTAAATTCGGCATGGCGCGCCGAAGCGCTGGGCACCCCAAGCCACTGAACGACCGTGATTGCCATCTGTCGCCGAAATGACGGTTATGTCTGCAATTCCGGCAGTATGGGTGCCGTTTCGGATCTCATCGGCAGTGACTTCACGGCCTGTCTTTTTGGTTAATTCGCGCTGTAATACTCGCAGAACCGCATAAGCGCCGCCAAGTGCTTTGAAACTGCCCAAGCCAAATCTTAACCCTTCATGCTTGTAATAGACTGCGCCCAGATCCAGTGCTTCGGCTAGACCTTGAAGAGACGGCATTGGCGCTCTTTCGTACCCACTCCAGCTTTGAATTTCCCTCTGTGCGAGGTCAAATCCCTCGCGGGGTAAGGTGGCTGTGGCGGCATGGCCAAAGCCTGGCTTGGCTGTATGGCTTTCAATTCCGACTGTCTCAAAGTTTGCGAGCATTTGTGGTCCTTCCATTGTTGGTGCAAATATAATTCAATGTCAGTGATGTTTTCGCTCTGAATTGCTGGTAATTTTGAAGCAAACTTGCATGAGGTCGCCGTGAAACAAAAATATTTATCAGGAAGTCTGGATAGCTTCGATCTCGCGATTCTTAGGGTGTTGCAGCAGGACAATACGGTGCCGCACCGTCAAATCGGTGAAAGCGTGAATCTGTCTGCGCCCAGCGTGCAGCGGAGGATCAAACGCATGGAGGCGGAGGGCGTCATTGCCGCGCAGTCAGCGCATATTGATCCGGCAGCCGTGGGATTGCCGCTGACCATTTTCGTCGAAGTCGAACTAAAAACCGAGACTGGCGGAAAAATCGATGAAATCAAGAAAAGCTTCTATGCTGCCCCTGAGGTTCAGCAATGCTACTATGTTACTGGTGAAGTGGATTTTGTTCTGATCGTTATCGTTCGAGATATGTCCGAATATGAAAAGCTTACCCAACGGTTGTTCTTTTCGAACAAGAACATCCGAAAGTTCAGAACATTCGTTGCAATGGACCGAACAAAGTCATCCATGCAGTTGAACATCTGACTTGTGCCTCTCCAGAGCATGTAGTCTGGCGGGGTATTTGACTTTTGCGCGGCGCGAACTGGAAACAAAGTGCTCGTGCACTCCAAATCTGCCAGAAACCTGGTGATCTGGGCGGTAAATCCTGCCGAGACACCTCTCGGTTTACCTGGAAAATAACCACGTTTCCCGAGGTATTGAGGTTGGGACACATTTGCCCCAACCTCATCAAGGTAACAGGAGTTTATCTTACGATTTGATACGGTCCATTTTGGGATCGTAAAGCGGTTGAAGTGTCACGTCGCAGGAGACACGTTGGGTCGCAACCTCCAACTCATACGTGCCGGACGTAACAAAATCTGCATCGACGCCGCCCTGATTTCGGACATAGCCGTAACCGATGGATTTGCCGGTTGTATAGCCATAGCCTCCCGACGTTAGCCAACCCACCCGTTCTCCATCCCGGTATATTGTTTCGCGGCCCAACAGCACCACATCGGGGTCGACGGTGAAGCAGGCCAGCATCTTTTTGACGCCCTCGGCCTTTTGCTTCTCGCTTGCCGCGCGACCCTTGAAGTTTATGTTTTTGCGCAGTTTCACAGCCCATCCCAGACCGCTTTCAAACGGCGTGTGATCAGGCCCGATATCAGACCCCCAGGCGCGGTAACCCTTTTCTAACCGAAGAGATTCAATTGCGCGGTAGCCCGCATTAACCAGCCCTTGCGGTTGCCCTGCTTCAATCAGCGCAGAATAGACTGTTTGCGCGTATTCGACAGGCAAGTGCAGTTCCCAGCCAAGCTCGCCCACATATGTCACCCGCAGCGCCTTGACCGGGCAACCCGCGATGCCGATTGTCCGGATTGTGCCAAACCTGAACCCGTCATTCGAGACATCATCACGGGTAACTGCCGCCAGAATATCTCGTGCTTTTGGCCCCATCAGCGACAACACTGCGTTCGAGGAGGTGATATCGAACAGCTGGCAGTTCAGCCCGTCCGGAATATTTCGGCTGATCCAGTCAAAATCGTGGGTGGCATAGCCCGTACCAGTGACAATGTAGAATTCATCATGCGCTACACGGCCCACGGTCAGGTCGCATTCAATTCCGCCCTTGTCATTGAGCATCTGGGTATAGACCAGCGCTCCCACCGGTTTGTCCACATCATTGGCACAAATCCAGTTCATCGCCGCCAAGGCGTCCGGGCCTTTCAGCGCGAATTTGGCAAATGATGTTTGATCGAACAGCACTGCCGCTTCTCGGGCCGCTTTGTGTTCACGACCAACGGCAGCGAACCAGTTCTGGCGACCAAAGCTGTATTCGTCCTTGGGCGTTTCACCCAGCGATGCGTCGGCAAACCAGTTTGGACGCTCCCAACCCAGTTTTTCTCCAAAGCAAGCGCCCTGATCCATAAGCGTATCGTACAGCGGTGACTTGCGGCAGGGGCGGCCGGACTCGTGTTCTTCATGAGGCCAGGCCATAGTGTAGTGTTTGCCATATGCTTCGACTGTTCGGGTGCGGACCCAATCGGTGTCGAAATGCGGGCGGCCAAAACGGCGAATGTCGGCGGACCACAGGTCAAAGGGCGGCTCGCCCTTGGCGGCCCATTCTGCCAGCACCATTCCGGCGCCACCGCCAGAAGCAATGCCAAAGGCGTTGAAACCAGCACCAACAAAGAAATTCTTCAGCTCTGGTGCTTCACCAACAATGAAGTTGCCATCCGGAGTGAAGCTTTCGGGACCATTGGTCAGGGTCTTGATCCCCGCGGTCTCCAACGCTGGCACGCGGCCCAGCGACAACTCCATGATCTGTTCGAAATGGTCGAAGTTACTGTCGAGCAAGGTGTAGTGGAAATCTTTAGGTATGCCATTCACCGCCCATGGGATTGGGTTCGGCTCATAACCGCCCATGACGAGCCCACCAACTTCTTCCTTGTAATAGGTCAGCCGATCGGGATCCCGCAGGGTAGGCAGATCACCGGGTACACCAAATGGTTCTGTGACCATGTACTGATGTTCCATTGGCACCAGCGGCACATTCACACCGAACTTGGCGGCAAAGTCGCGCGTCCACTGACCGGCACACACGATCACCTTTTCGCATTCGATACGGCCATGTTCAGTGATTACGGCGCGGATCTTGCCGTTCTCGATTTCAAGATCGGTGGCCTTGGTATCCTCGAATATCTTCGCGCCTGCCATGCGCGCTCCCTTGGCCAGCGCCTGGGTAATGTCCGAGGGGTTTGCTTGCCCATCGGTGGGCAGGAACGCCGCGCCGATGACGTCACCGATATCCATCAGCGGCCAAAGATCCTGCGCTTCCTTCGGGGTTAGCAGCTGCATGTCCAGACCAAAGGAATGGGCTGTGGTGGCTTGCCGTTTGACCTCGGTCCAGCGTTCCTCGTTGCAGGCAAGGCGCAAACCACCATTCATTTTCCAACCCGTTCCCAGACCGGTTTCTTCTTCAATCTTGTTGTACAGATCGACTGAATATCCCAGCAGCTGAGTGATATTCGCGTTCGAACGCAGCTGCCCCACCAGACCGGCAGCATGGAATGTGGTGCCCGAAGTCAGCTTTTTGCGCTCCAGCAGCACCGTGTCGGTCCAACCCAGCTTAGCAAGGTGATAGGCGGTCGAGCAGCCGATGATGCCGCCGCCGATGATGACGGCTTTGGCTGTATTTGGAAGGTCGGTCATATCTGTCCTCAGGTGTTTTTGTAATCGGTCAGGGCCGTGCGAAACCGCGCGAGATTTTCACTTGTGTAGGCTGCGTAGTCGAAGTCGATATCCGAGGTGATCTCGGACACCATGCTCCACATGGTTTCACGAAGCAGCGAGGCGCATTTCATCGCCGTATAGCGATGACGCAATTGGTCGGTGACGGGTGCCTGAAAGTAGGTTTCCAGAACCCAGTCCTCTTGTTCATTGGAAAGAGAGTTGTTCGAGGCCAGCCCACCCAAATCAAACAATGGCGAGTTGAAGCCCGCGTAGTCGAAATCGATCAGCCACAGGCGGGTGCCATCGTCCAGAAAGTTGCCGCAAAGCAGGTCGTTATGGCCAAACACGATGTCGTACGGCCCGGCCTCGGCTTCCAGATCATTTCCAATTCGCACAAGTTCAGGGATCAGGCCTTTATGCGAACTTCCACGATCGGTGAGGGTGGCGGCATAGTCGCGGATGACATGAAAGACCCAGAACACCAGCGACGGGCCGCGCAGGTGCTTGGGCACCTCAAGGTGGCAAGCTTTCACGAGCTCCAGCACTCGAGGCAGCATACTGGGGTCGCGTACGTTTTCTTCGGTCAGAGTGCGGCTTTCGACGAATTCCAGCACTGTTAATTCGTTGGACGAAAACACTACAGCGGGTGACAGACCTGCAGCATGGGCGGCCTTACTGGCAGCCAGTTCGTTGAAGCGCATCACCTGGTGCAAAGGGATGTCGTCACCGACACGCACCACATAGGATCCACTGCTGTCAGTGACCTTGTAGTTCACATTTGTAATCCCACCCGTCAACGGGGTGGCTTTGATTTCGCCCTGCCAGATCGGTAGCTTGCGAATGCGGGTCATCAGGTCGGATTGGGTCATATCAACTCTCCATTCCAAAGCGGATGCGTGCCTGACGAGCGCTTGCGTTGATCAGCCTATCAGCGATGATGGCAATGAATGCGATAGACAGCCCTGCCACCAGACCTCGACCAGTGTCAGCCTTTGTCAGGGCAATGTAGACTTCCTGCCCTAGGTCGCGAGTGCCAACGAGGGCGGTGATAACCAGCATGGACAGCGCCAGCATGATGGTCTGGTTAATACCCAAAAGGATTTCGGGCAGGGCCATGGGCAAGCGAATATGGCGCAGGAGTTGCGTGCGTGTGCACCCAGAGACCAATCCGGCCTCGATCAATTCCTCACTGACCGAGCGCACGCCATGGGCCGCATAACGTACGGCCGGGGCCAGCGCGTAAAGGACTATGGCAATCAGCGCAGTGAAATCGCCGACGCGAAACAGCATCACAACCGGGATCAGATAGACAAAGCTGGGCAATGTCTGCAGCGTATCAATCAACAGGTTGATCACCGTCCCGGCGCGTTTGTTCAGTGCAGCCACAACACCCAGTGGAACACCGATCAGGGTAGCAAGAAACACAGAGGCTCCGCAGAGATAAACTGTCACCATTGCCTTGGCCCACAGTCCTGACACGAGGATCAGCGACGCCAGTCCTCCGCACAGCAGCGCCAGCCGCCAGCCCCCTGCGTGCCAACCCAGCAAGGTCAGCATGGCAATGGCCCAAGGCCATGGGATTCCCAGCAAAACCGTTTTGATCGGGATCATGAACCACGTCAGGAAGAAGATCTTGATCGCCTCGAACGTGTCAAAATAATTGATGTTCAGGTATTTGACCGTGTCATCCCAGAACCCGCCAGTGGTGATCGTCTGGCTTTCAGGATATTCCAGCAACAGGGGTGAGAACTGTCCCAGAACCCAGGTCAAAATCAGCAGGATCATTACCAGAACTGTCCGGCGATGGCGGGTGATCCACGAGCCGGGGAGCTCGTGATGTACCTGCCCCATACGCTCGGCAAAAGCCTGACTTAGGCGATCGACAGCAATGGCCAGAACTACAATGGCAATACCGGCCTCGAACCCAGCGCCGATGTCCAGCCGGCGCAGCGCGGCAAGGACGTCAAACCCTAATCCTCCGGCCCCGATCATCGAGGCAATGATGACCATGTTCAGCGTCAGCATGATCACCTGATTGACGCCTACCATCAGACTGTGGCTGGCGGAAGGAACCAAAACGCGCCACATCAACTGCTTTTGCGTCGTGCCTGCCATGCGCCCGAAGTCCAAAATCTCGGGGTCGACGGCTCTCAAGGCAAGCGTGGTGATCCGCACCATGGGTGGTGTCGCATAGATGATAGTTGCAACAAGCGCCGAAATCGGTCCAAAGCCGAACATGAACAGAATTGGTACCAGATAGGCAAAGATCGGGATTGTCTGCATCAGGTCCAGAATGGGCGAGATGATGCGATCGAAAGTCAGGTGGCGATAGGCCAATATCCCCAACAACAGCCCGCCGCCCGCGCCAATCGGCACCGCAATCAGGACGGAGGCAAGCGTTACCATCGCGCTGTCCCACTGGCCAAAAACGGCCAGATAAGTGAAACAGCCGCCGACCAACGCCGCCAACCCCCAGTCCCGGCAATACTGTCCCAAAGCTATTACGGCGGTGATAACCACAATCCAGCTGATCGCAGGTAGGATGACTTGCGCATCGTTGCCTTGCCCGGTGACAAAACCCTCGGCCAGCAGGGACAAGACAAGGTCATAGGGCTGTTCTATCAACCAAGCAGCAGCGCGGGTAACGTCGGTGAACGAAACTGGGCCGATTGCAGCATCCTCGATCAGCCAGGACATTGCAGATGAGATATAAGTTTTGAACGGGACGACCCAAGCTGACGGGAATTTGGTGATCCAACGCGCATCGAGCGCTTTTCCCAGGTTGCTGCCGAAATACCCCAGCAGGATCGTGAGTCCGACAAGCAGCAGAATGATGAGCTGACTGCGGGACAGGCGGCTCATACCGCGTCCCCTTCACCGAATAGCACATGGGCCACAGCCTTGCGATCAATGGCGCCAATAACCAGACCATTGCTGTCTGTCACGGGAATTGGTGCATCTGCGGCGATGATCCGTTCCGCCACGGTCGAGACGCGGGTCGATTGCACAATGGGCTCACCTTCACCTGCAGCGCCGACGGTCATTACACCACCAACCGTCAAAACCTTGGAGCGCGGAATATGGCGCGTGAATTCAGCCACATATTCTGTCGCTGGATTCATCACCAGTTCTTCCGGGGTGGCGATCTGGATGACTTCACCATCTTTCATAATGGCGATGCGGTCGGCCAAGCGAACGGCTTCTTCAAAGTCGTGTGTGATAAAGACAATAGTCTTATGCAACCGTTCCTGGAGTCGCAGAAATTCATCCTGCATTTCGCGCCGGATCAGCGGATCGAGGGCCGAAAAAGGCTCGTCCAGAAACCAAAGATCGGGCTCTGTCACCAACGATCGAGCAATGCCCACACGCTGTTGCTGACCACCCGAGAGCTCTCGTGGATAGTAGTCCTCGCGCCCTTTCAGGCCGACCAGTTCCACCACGTCTCTCGCCTTTGCGTCGGCTTCGTGTTTGGGCGTAGCCTGAATAGTCAGGGGGAACATCACATTCTGCAATACGGTCAGGTGCGGTAGCAGGGCAAAATGCTGAAACACCATGCCCATCTTGTGCCGACGGATTTCAATCATTTCTTTCTCGCTGGCGCGCAGCAGGTCGGCGTCGTCGAACAGAACCTCTCCGCTCGTGGGTTCGATCAACCTGGATAGACAACGAACCAGGGTTGATTTGCCTGAACCGGACAGGCCCATAATGATGAAGATTTCACCTTCAACGATTTCAATATTGGCGTTGCGTACCGCTCCGATCACACCCGCATTTCGAATGTCATCTGCCGATGGGTTCGGATTTTGCGCCAGAAGGGTCTCGGCGTTTGGACCGTAAAGCTTCCAAACGTTTCGGCAGGACAGTTTTGTTGTGGGGGTCATCAGTGGTGTCCGGGACTAAGACGGAAAAAGACCGAAGCGGTAGAGGAGAGCGGGGTAACCGCTTCGGCCAAGCAGATTATTTAGAGATCCAGCCAGACCAACGGTCCTTGTTCGTCTCCATCCAATCCGCGACAACTGCATCAATATCCACACCGTCCAGATCGGCTTTGCCGACCATGGCGCTCATCTCGTCGTTATTGATGTTATAGGCTTCGATGATGTCATACGCGCCCGGCCACTTTTCTTGCAGGCCAGACCAAGCAGCCTTCCAGATCGGACCGCGCGGTTTTCCGCAATCATAGGCCAAGGCCGGGTTCACACCGACGGACGGGTCGCTGTAGCACTCGGCCGAGTATGGCGGAAACTCCACGAATTCACCGTCATATTTGGCCGGGGCCCAGTGCGGAACATAGACCCACAGCATGATCGGATCTTCGCGCTGATATGCGGATTCCAGCTCTGCAAAAAGCGCAGCATCCGTGCCTGCGTGGACAACTTCAAACTCCAGCTCTAACGCTTCGACGCGTTCTTCGTCGAAACCGCCCCAGGTCACGGGTCCGCCGACATAGCGCCCATTTGGCGAGGTTTCAGCCGTGGCAAATTCCCCTGCGCAGTCTTTCAGAGCTTCCCAGTTTGGCAAGCCGGGGCAGCGGTCTTTCATGTAAGTCGGGTACCACCATTCTTCGATCGCCATCAGACCGGTTTCACCAACGTTCACCACATTGCCAGAGGCGGTGGCTTCGTCCAGCGCTTCACGCCCGGTGGTTTCCCAGATTTCCATTGCCAGATGTAGATCACCTGTCTTCAGGCCCGCAAACTGAGCGATATAGTCTGCCTGTACATACTCAACGTTGTATCCGGCCTCTTGCAGGATTGATCCCATTATCTTGGTGTTGATCAGCTGCCCTGACCAATCATGCAACGTCAGTTTGATTGGGTCCGTCGATTCGGCGGCCCAAGAAGCCGAAGCAGTTACGCCAGCGACTAATGCCATTGCGTGTAGTGCATTGAATTTCCTGATCATGTTGTGCTCCCTGAATGTGGCTTTTTGAGTGTTTTTCGTTTATTACACTTCCATGCTGCGCCAATCTGACAACTACGTCAATAAAAACCACACTTCGCCACGAATATTCGTTATAATTCACACAAAAAGCCCCGAACGGCACTGTATTGGACGTAATATTGTTTTATTGGGATGACTGCCGTATCCCCCTTTCAGGAGGTCGCATGTTAAAGCCACGAAAAACCACAAATCAGCGCGAAGAAGAAATCCTTCGCGAGCTGCAACATGCGGGCGGGTCGTGCAGGGTCAGCCTCCTGGCTCAAAAACTGAATGTTTCCAATGAAACGATCCGGCGCAACGTCAAGGCGCTGGAAGAGCGCAAGATCGTGCGGAAGGTGCATGGCGGCGTACATCTTAGCGAAGACGCCATAGAGCCACCCTTTGAAAACCGTTTGGGAACGCAAGCACATGCGAAAGAAGCAATAGCCCGGGCAGTCGCAAATACAATTAGCGACGGGGATTCCCTATTTCTGGATATCGGTTCGACGACCGCCTACGTCGCGCTCGCGCTACGGAAACACAAAGACCTGTTTGTAGTTACAAATTCGGTTTTCGTCGCTTACACGTTGTCAAAGCACAACAACAACCGGGTGTTTCTGGCGGGCGGAGAACTGCGCGCCCATGATGGGGGCGCTTTCGGTGCAGAGGCATTAGATCTTGTGAAGCGTTTCAACGTACAGCTGGCAGTGTTCTCAGTTGGAGCCGTGAATGGCGATTTGGGCTTCATGCTTCATGATCTTGAAGAGGCCAATATCGCGCGTGCTGCGGCTGAAAATGCGCAGGTGCGCATCGTCGTAGCCGACAGCGGAAAATTCAACAAGCGGGCCCCGATATCTCTCCATAACATGGCCGGAATTGATGTTTTGTATACGGACCGCGTTCCTCCTGCCAACATCCTGGCCATGCTCGACAAAAATGAAATCGAAGTTGTTATCGCAGGGTCGGACTAGTGTCAGAACTGATAGATGTACCCAGCGTACAAAACTGCATCTTTGAGGAGATGGCAGCCTTTTAATGAGATCATGTAGAAATCTGTTAACGAACTATTCGACAGGAAAAACGTCAAATCGCGCATGTTCGTCAACCGGGCCTCATAGTTTGCGACACCCCCGTTCAGAATGTGCAAACAAGTTGGCAATGCCGACTATTATACTGACACTGGACCTGTTGTTCCTCTAACAACACACTCCAGCTCGCAGCAAATTTTAAAATGTTCCGACTCATCTGACGTAATGTAATCGGTGAACTTGTCACCTGCGAGTTTACCGATGGCTTCGGCGGGGATTCGAATGGTGGTGAGCCCCGGCTCAACATCAGCTGATCCCTTGAAATCTCCGATGCCCATTATTGAAAGATCGCCGGGAACGTTCAACCCCAGTTTCTGGGCCGCAAACAAAGCGCCCTGCGCTATGACGTCATTTCCACATAACAAAGCCGTAAGTCGAGATGTTTCCGCCAAAAGGTTCAGCGCAGCCTGCTTGGCCTGCGAAACGCTGTAAGGAGCTTCAGATTCGTGCTCGCCCGGAACGGAGACACCCATATTTTGTAGCGCTTCGTGCACAGCGGAAAGTCGATGTTGCGCGCGGTCATTACCATTGGTCTTTGGAAAGATCAGCCCAATGTCACGATGCCCTAGGGCCAGCAGATGCTCTGTTGCGAGACGGCCGGCCAACTGGTTGTCGGCCCCGACACAAGGAAGATCCGAATCCTTTGAGTAGTTCCAAATCGCAAGTGCAGGTATTTTCTGCTGCGTGATCAAGCGATTGGTGGCATCGGAATGCTCCAAGCCAACCAATGCCACGCCGTCCACGCGATGTTCAAGAAACTTGCGCACCATCGCGTATTCCCGATCTAGATCATACCCGTGCGACGCCAGTAGAAGGCTGAATCCTGCCTTGTCGATAGAGTCGGAAAAAGCCTGAATGACCTCAGCGAAGATGGCATGGTTGATAGTTGGTACGACCAGGCCAATCGTTCCTGACCGTTTGCCATGCATTGTTTGAGCGGCACGATTGCGGATATACCCGAGCCGCTGCACTGCCCTGTTGATCTTTTTGCGAGTCGCAGGGCTGACCAGATCAGGGTGATTGAAGGTACGAGAAACCGTAGACGGTGAAACCTTCGCGGCCTTTGCGACTGCCACGATATCGACTTTACCATGCTGAAAATTAGACATAATTTCGTCCTGTCCGGTCGATTTTATGAAAACATTTGCAATACTATTTTCATCCCCTAACCTGATTTGTCAACAAACCAAAAGTGCAGACAAACGGGTTGGGAGGCACTGGATGGAATTCATTTACTACTTCGGGGATGTGTTCACACCGATGTCGTTCTTGCTGCTTTTGGGCGGCACGATCGGAGGGCTGATCCTGGGCGCGACACCAGGCTTGTCACCAACGATGGCGGTTGCCCTTTTGATTCCGTTCACCTTCCAGCTTGAGGCCGCACAGGGGCTGATCTTGCTGGGAGCCGCCTATACCTCGACCGTTGCTGGTGGCGCGGTGAGTGCAATTTTACTGAAAATCCCAGGCGCTCCAGCCAATATTGCCACCACTCTGGACGGCCACACCATGGCCAAGCAGGGACAAGGGGCGCGGGCGCTGCAACTGTCGTTTCTGGCCTCGGCGGTTGGCGGCATCTTCGGTGTGCTCCTATTGATCTTTCTGACACCGGTTTTGGCCAAATGGGCGCTGGCGTTTGGCCCCTCACACCTGTTCTGGCTGGCCATTTTAGGGGTGACTGTGATCGGCACGCTAGATTCTGCATCCGTGGTCAAAGGTTTGCTATCGGGTTGTATCGGATTGTGGCTGGCGACAGTCGGTTTCGACGACATTATGGGCGCGCAACGCTTTATCTTTCACCCTGCACTGGGCGGCGGCATCAACATTATCGCGGCACTGATCGGTCTGTTCGCGATCCCTCAGGTGCTGACGATGTTTGCAAAGGGACGCCACGACACGGGTGCTGAAGTCATCGAAGTACAGCGCCATTCGATCATGGCCGCATTGCGAGAATTGTTCAGCCGTACCCGAGCACTAAGCATCGGCACACTGACAGGTTCCATCATTGGCCTGATCCCAGGCGTTGGCGGGCAAATTGCCGGGCTGGTTGCCTATGATCAGAGTAAGAAGTTTTCAGCCGAGAAGGACAAGTTCGGCACGGGTCATTCCGAGGGCGTAATTGCCGCGGAGTCCGCCAACAATGCGATGGTGGGCCCATCTCTGGTACCGTTGTTGACCTTGTCGATCCCGGGTAGCCCAACCGCAGCCGTTTTGCTGGGCGGGCTGCTGATTCACGGAATTTTCCCGGGCTCGGATCTGTTCGACAACCACCCGGACGTGGCGTGGACGTTCATAAACTCCATGCTGATCGGCCAGGTCCTGATGTGCGTCTTCGGCCTATACATTGCCGGTCTGGCCGCGCGTGTCGCGCAGGTGCCGCAATCGGTCATGGCGGCCATTGTTCTGGCCCTTTCGGTCTTCGGCGCCTACTCGGTTCAGAGTTCGATGGGGGATGTTTACGTCATGGCGTGCCTTGGCATCGGGATGTTCTTTCTGGAACGATTTGGATTCTCGGCTGCTCCGTTGGTTCTGGGATTGATCCTTGGTCCGATTGCCGAAGCCAACTTCATTCAGGGCGGAATGATCGCGGACGCGACCGTCGGCAAAGCCTCTTACTTCTTGACGGGCGGATTGAATCTTCTGCTGATCGCCGTTGTACTGGCCTCAATTGCCTACTCGGTTTGGATGGAACTTCGCCACCGGCGCTATACCACCAAAGAGGAGGCACAGGCATGAACCGCACACAACACATAATCGGGTCGGGTTTGGTTTTTGCTGTAGGACTTTGGGTAACCTGGGTCAGCTTTACTCAGCAACCGGTCGAGGCATTTCTATTTCCGCGTCTTATCGCTTCGGTCTTTGTGGTTTTGGCAGGGTGGACCTTCGGCAAAGCGCTGATGGGATTGTCCAAGGTAGGCAACGGCGTGACCCGCATGATGTTCATCAACATGCTGCCGGGCCTGTTCGTCATCCTTATCTATGTCTTCTGGGCGTCCAAATCGCTGGGGTTCTACACAGCAACGGCAATCGCGTTTTTCATTCTGCTGTCGATTTACGATCCAGACCCACATTCCGAAGCCAAAACCTGGGTCAAGCGCGGTGTCATCACAGCGATCTTTGTGGCGGTGATGTACGGGCTCTTTGCCATGCTTCTGCAAGTCTACACACCAAGGGAATTTCTGTTCTGACCGCAAGGGATGCGGATGAACCAAAATAGGGAGGAAACGCAAATGAAACGGTTGATTACAGGGGCAGCACTGGCCCTCACGAGCCTGGCGGGCGCGGCGGTTGCCGAGGAGTATCCCGAACGCCCAATCATGATGATGGTCAGTTACGGCGCTGGTGGCGCAACCGACTTTCAGGCGCGGATTGTCACCATGACATCCGGGAATGAAGACGCGCTGGGAATGCCAATCGCCATCATAAACAAACCGGGCGCCGGAGGGCGTGTGGGTTGGAACTGGTTCGCAACCCAGGCCGACGCCGATGGCTACACGCTTGCTGCCTACAATGTTCCACATTTCATCGCCCAATCTATTAAGGGTGGGGTCGAGTATTCGGTCGACAGCTTTGAGCCCATCGCCAACTGGGGCGCCGACCCGGCTGTCTTCGTGGTTGGTGCGGACAGCCCGTTCAACTCGATGGAAGGTGTTGTCGCATATGCCAAGGAAAACCCCGGCAAGCTGACCGTGTCCGGGGCTGGGCTTTTTGTTGGTCACCACATTGCGGCTCTTCAAATCGACAAGGCTGCAGGAACAACGATGGCCTATATCCCGACCAAAGGTGGTGGCGCGGCGGCCATGAAAGCGGTAATTGCTGGCGAAGTCATGGGTGGTATAAACAACCTGTCGGATGCGTTCCGCGCAAAAGAGGCGGGCAACGTCAAAATCCTGGGTGTCGCAGATCTTGAGCGAAACGCGTTCCTGCCCGACGTGCCGACCATGATGGAACAGGGGCTCGATGTCGACAACTCGTCGGTCAATTTCCGGGGCGTGATGGTGCCCAAGGGAACGCCGCCTGACGTGATCGAGAAACTTGCGGAAACGGTTCCCGAGATGTTCGCCAACGATCGTGTGATGAAAAAGATGGAAGCCGGCGGATCGCCCATGCACATCATGACACGCGATGAAGTGATCAAGATGTGGGAGAAACGTCAGCAAACACTGAACGAATTGTTGGCTGGGCTCTGAACCAGTCAACTCCCTACGGGGCGGAGTGGGTCCGCCCCGATCAAACAATCGAGGACCGAGATGAACGCTCAGGAAGGGGTTTCCCCCGAGATCGACGAAGTTGATCGCATAGTAGCGCATGCGCGCAAGGCCCAAGCGACCTTTGAAGAAATCGGCAGTCAGGCGCTGTACGACAAGGCGGCGCTGGCGGCGGGATGGGCAATCATGGAGCCAACACGCAATCGGGCACTGGCGGAAATCGCTGTTGCGACCACCGGTCTGGGTAATGTTCCGGACAAGATTACAAAGAACCACCGCAAGACTCTGGGCTTGTTGCGCGATATCGCTGACGTGAAAACCCACGGCATCATTAGCGACAATCCAGCAACCGGCATGACCGAGATTGCACGTCCAATCGGTGTAATCGGTGCTGTGGTTCCATCGACCAACCCCGCTGCGACGCCGGCGAACAATATCATCAATGCGCTCAAAGGAGGCAACTCCATCGTGGTGGCACCATCCCCCAAAGGAGTCGCTTCCTGCGAGATGCTGATCGCTTTTATCCATTCAGAGTTTGACAAGCTCGGCCTCGATTGCGATCTGGTCCAGATGATCCCTGCGCCCGGATCCAAGGCCAAGACACAAAGGTTGATGGAAGCCGTAGATCGCGTGATCTGTACCGGCAGCCAGAACAACGTCCAACGCGCGCAATCCTGTGGAACGCCAGCAGTGGCGGTTGGTGCGGGCAATGTGACGGTGATTGTGGACGAAACCGCAGATTTGGCCGCAGCTGCTTCCAAGATCACGGCATCGAAATGCTTCGACAACGCGACGTCCTGCTCGTCTGAAAATGCGCTGGTTGTTGTAGATGCGGTCTATGACGCCTTTGTCGCCGCGATCGCCGTTGAAGGCGGTGCCTTGGTGCCATCTTCCGAGGCTGGAAACATCATCGCACGGCTGTGGCCCGATGGGCATCTCAACCGATCTGTAATCGCGCAGGACGCTGGCAAGATGCTTGAAGCACTGGATATGGCGGATAAGGTCCCCGAGGGGACCAAGTTCCTAGCCGTGGAAACTGACGGAATTGGCCCGGATCATCCTTTGTCGGGGGAAAAGCTCAGCCGGGTTCTGGCGCTTTATCGAGCGGCAAATTTTGAAGAAGCCAAGGTAATCGCGGCTCGTATTCTGGAACACCAGGGCGCGGGGCATTCTGTCGGAATCCATACCAGCGACGACGCGCGCGCGGTTGGGTTGGGTCGTGACCTGCCCACCTGCCGGGTCATTGTAAACCAGGCGCATACCTTTGCCACTGGTGGCAGCTTCACCAACTGCATGCCCTTTTCGCTGTCAATGGGCTGCGGCAGTTGGGGAGGCAATTCCATCGACACCAATCTGCATTGGCGGCATTTCGTTCAAACGACAAAGATCATCCGTGAAACGCCGCCGCGCGAGCCCGAATTGGAAGCGATATTTGGCGGCTATTGGTCGGAGGCGGGGCAATGATCGAACCACCCAAGGGAACCGTCCGGGACTGGCTTGACCGTCGGGCAAGCCGCGGGGGAACCGGGTTCGTTTTCCCGGACGGGGCGCGGGACCTGAATTGGGGTGAATTGCGTGACTCAGCTCGCCGCATCGCAAGCATGTTGACCGAACGGGGTGTGGCGAAGGGAGAAAGCGTCGCCATCCTCTACCCCAATTGCCGGGAAGCGCTTGAGGTCCTTTTTGGCGTTCTCTATGGCGGGTTTCGGGCCACGATGATCAATCTTGTCGCGGGTGACAGCGCCGTTGCCTATGCGCTGGAACACAGCGGCGCATGCTATGGATTTGTACATTCCGATCAAACGGACCTGTTCAGGCGAACGGCCAATCCTGCGAAAATCAAACAGTTGAAGGTGGCAGATGCCGTTGAGTCCGGCAGTAACCTGCATAGCCTCTCGCCTCATAGCCACGCGTTGTTGATGTATACATCCGGAACAACCGGTCGCCCCAAGGGGGTGGTCCACACACATTCCAGCCTGTTGGCAGGGGGTTGGACGACCAAAATTGCCCATGAATTGTCCGAGGCTGATCGCGGGTTTTGCGTCTTGCCGATCTATCATATTAACGGGCTCTGCGTGACGGTGATGGGAACACTGGTCTCAGGCGGATCGTTGGCCGTGTGCGAACGATTTTCTTCCAGCAAGTTCTGGGACAATCTTGGAAAGGCCGAGGCAACGTGGTTCTCGGTCGTGCCGACCATTATCTCGCACCTGCTGCACTCTGAGACTAGTCCGGATGCGCAATCCCGGCAACGCGTGCGTTTCGGGCGCTCTGCGTCGTCAGCCTTGGCGCCGGACGTGCAGCGTGGCTTTGAGGATCGTTTCGAAATCCCAATCGTGGAAACCATGGGCTTGACGGAAACTGCCGCTCAGATTCTGTCAAACCCGCTGCCCCCCGGCGTTCGGAAGATTGGTTCACCCGGCATTGCATATGGAAATGAGGTTGCAATTCTGGACGCGGAACTTCGGCCTGTACCTACCGGAACAGAAGGTGAGTTGGTCATACGCGGTCCGAATGTGATGCTGGAGTACCTCAATGACCCGGATGCTACTGCGGGCACATTTACTTCGGATGGCTGGTTGCTGACCGGAGATCTCGCCCGCATGGATCAGGACGGGTATGTTTATGTGACCGGTCGATTGAAAGAACTGATCATTAAGGGAGGGGAGAATATAGCCCCTCGTGAGATTGACGAGGCGCTTTATTCACACCCCGACGTTGTTGAAGCTGCGGCCTTTGCCCGCCCTTGCAAAAGCTACGGTGAAACCGTCGAGGCAGCGGTCAAAATTCGAGAAGGTTCTGAATTGACGCCGCAAGCTTTGTCAAAGATCTGTGAGTCCCAGCTAGGCCGTTTCAAGTCTCCTGACAAAGTTCATATTCTGATTGATCTTCCAAAGGGCCCTTCGGGAAAGATCCAGAGAAACAGGATCCTACAAATCGTTAGCGAGGAGGCGAGCGACTTGAAAATGTAGATGGCAATGCCGGTCCGACTCTACCTGAAAAATAAATGCCAAAACAACAGCGGGAATAGCCACAAAAGCAATTCCCGTCGCCAGCTTCAGCAGTGCCGAAGGCCTTTCAGTCGTCATGATTAGCGTGTTTCCATCAATGGTTCCACGCACCCGCTGTGGCAGATGCCTGAACGCCTCTCCTCTTTCAGAGCGATCTTACTCAACCGCCACCGTCACCGAGATTACCTTGCAGGTAAAGCGCAAAGCTGCTTCGGTGCCGTTCGCTTTGGCCACCGGTGTGGAAAGGTCGAAGCCAATGTCTGCTGTTTCGTCCGCCGAAAAGATGATGGCCTGCGTCTGGTCGGTCCTGCCCTGCGCCACCTGTATCTCGTCAACAAAGAGGGTGCCGTCCCGCCTTTGTCAGGGCTTCCACCGTCATAATCGAAATCGAGGACGACTTCATGAGTACCTTCGGTCACAGGTTCGGACGCCGAAACGGTAAGTATCTCGATCCCCAACCAGTTGTAGGCATAGGCTGGAACGCCATTTTCAACATAAAACGACCAGCCGCCAAAGCGGCCCGCTTGGGCGATAATAGCCGGGTCGTCACCGTTCGAAGGTTCTTCGATATGTTCTGCAATGCGTTTGGAGAGGTGCTGGATATTCGGGGTTATGCCGGTCATGCCACTGCAATCGTCGAAGCTGCGTGTTGACGAAAAGGCCCATGCGATCACCCGAACTACTCGGCGCGCTCAACTCTGTGCAACAGAGCCTGGCAAAGCGCAGTGATCTGACCCGTGGTATTCTGAACCGCGCGATACATGTAATGGACCAAAGGATTGCTGACATGACGTCACTGATTCGCGTATTTTTTGGTTTGTCCGAGGCCAGAATGCAGTCGCCATTCGGGCACGGAGGATTGTTCGGATTTCGCGTGGCTTCACGAAAATGTCACGAAGACCGAGCTGATCCTCAGAAAATTGCCAGCGATAGGTCGTTGGAGATATTTCTGCTTGTGGTTGCCTAAAATTTCATCAAGGCTTTATCCCAGAGCCAAAAGATGTCACGGTTCAACGCAGTGAAAGACAACTTTCGCAACTTCTTTACCGACAGAAACCAAGAAAGCTGCGACGCAGTGTTCCTTGCGAATTGGCAAAACCAAAATCGAAATGGACGAAGTCCCAGCGGGCGTCGGTCTAATCCGGCTGCTGCGTGCGACCCCGATCAAGTGGGGCCGCGCGGCGACGAAAATATGGGAGAGAAATCATGAACAGATACATTCGGAACTCAGTGGCGGGGCTTTTGTCGTCGACCATGATCACAGGTGCCGCGTTTGCCGCTGGCACGCATCCTGAAACCGGCGAAGCGCTGGCGGACGATCAGACCTTTACCTACCGCATTCTGGACGAGCACAGCTCGGTCGATCCGCAGGTTGTCGAAGACGTTTCCGGTGCTGAAATTGTACGTGACCTGTTTGAAGGGCTGATGAACCAGGATGAGGATGGCAATCTGGTTCCGGGCGTTGCCACAGGTTACACCGTGGATGACAGCAAGAAAGTCTATACCTTCACACTGCGCGACAATGCGAAATGGTCGAATGGCGACCCGGTAACCGCCGGAGATTTCGTTTTTGCATGGAAACGCGCGGTTGATCCGGCACTGTCCTCTCCCTACGCGTGGTTCATGGAGCTGATGTCGATCGAAAACGCATCGGCAATCATCGCAGGCGAAAAGCCGGTTGATGACTTAGGCGTTAAAGCCATCGATGACACAACCCTGGAAGTCACGCTGAGCGCGCCGCTGCCGTATTTCCCGCAGATGACAACGCATTCGACAACCTTCCCGGCACCTCAGAAGGTGATCGCGGAATTTGGTGATGAATGGACCAAACCGGGAAACATCGTGTCGAATGGCGCGTATGTTCTGACCGAGCACTTGCCGCAGGAACGTTCCGTCCGTGAGCGCAACGAGATGTACTGGGACAATGACAACACCATCATCGACAAGGTTGTGGCACTGGTCATCAATGATGAAAACGTAGCCCTGACCCGCTATCTGGCCGGTGAACTGGACCGGACCGAAGTTCCTGCCGGTCAATTCCCGCGTCTGCAGGAAGAGCATCCGGGCGAGGCTATCAGCTTCCCGCGCCTGTGCAACTACTACTACACGTTTAACGTGTCGGACAGCGGCCCTGAAGAATTCAAGGATCCCAAAGTTCGTCAGGCCCTGTCGCTAGCCGTTGACCGGGACATCATCACCAAGAATATCAAGGCCGGTGGCGAGCCGCCCGCGTATACATTCGTGCCAGAAGCAACCGCAGGTTTTACTGTCCCGGTCGTTGAAATGGCATCAATGAGCCAGGCCGAGCGCGATGAGCTGGCCAAGGAACTGCTGGCCGAGGCCGGCTTTGGCGCGGATAACCCTCTGACCTTCTCGATGGTTTACAACACTTCGGAAGCACACAAGAAAGTTGCCGTAGCGCTGAGCCAGATGTGGAAGCAAAAATTGGGCGCCAATGTGGAACTGGCCAACATGGAATGGAAAGTCTTCCTGGAAGAGCGGGGCAACCAGAACTTTGATCTGGCCCGCGGCGCGTGGTGTGGTGACTATAACGAAGCCTCAACCTTCCTTGACTTGTTGCAGTCGGATTCGGGCTACAACGACGGCAAGTATAACAATGCCCGCGTGGACGAGTTGCTGGCCGAAGCCAAAACTTCGGACGATCCGGCTCCGCTGTACACCGAGGTCGAGCGTATTATCGCTCAGGAAACCCCCGTTATCCCGATCTATCACTATGCTGGTGTCTACATGATGGACAGCGATGTCGGAAACTGGCCGGTCAAAAACGTAGAGCAAAACTGGTACTCCAAGAACCTCTACAAAATCGCCGAGTAATCATCTTCTGACCATGACCTGCCCCGAAGTTTTCTTCGGGGCAGCGCCATCTATTGGGGGCATTGAATGCTTGCCTATGTCATTCGGCGGGTGCTGACCGCCATACCGACGATCCTGCTGCTGATCGTCGCCTGTTTCTTTTTGATGCACTATGCGCCCGGTGGGCCCTTTACCTCGGAACGGACATTGCCGCCGCAGGTTCTGGCCAATATCGAGGCGCGGTACGGTCTGGACCAGCCGTTGTGGAAGCAACTCTGGGATTATCTGTACAATATCGTTGTGCATTTCGACTTTGGCCCGTCCTTCAAGTTCAAGGACCGCGATGTGAACGACATCATCGCGCAGGGCTTTCCGATCTCGCTGACCTATGGGTCGCTGTCCTTTCTGGTCGCTACTGTGGTGGGCATCGGACTGGGGATTGCCGCCGCAATCCGGCACAACAGCTGGATCGACTACTTTGCGGTTGGGCTGGGGATTGCAGCGCAGGCGCTGCCCAACTTCATCATGGGTCCGATCCTGATCCTGACCTTCACCCTGTGGCTGGGATGGTTGCCCGGCGGCGGGTGGAATGGTGGTCAGTGGCCCTATCTGATCATGCCGGTTATCGCCCTTGCGACATCTTACATGGGGTCGATTGCACGGATCACCCGGTCTTCAATGCTGGAGGTTCTGAATTCGAACTTCATCAGAACCGCCCGTGCCAAGGGCCTGCCGACAAGAACCGTGATCTGGCGCCATGCGATGAAGCCGACCTTGCTGCCGGTAGTATCTTATCTGGGGCCGGTGTTTGTCTATGTGCTGACCGGATCCGTCTTTGTTGACATCTATTTCTCGACCGGTGGTCTGGGGCAGGCTTATGTCGGCTCGGCCTTATCACGCGACTATGCCGTGCTGCTTGGGGTTACGATCCTCTATGGCGTTCTGACCGTTCTGGTAAACCTGCTGACCGATCTGGCCTATGCCTGGTTCGATCCGAAGATCCGCTACTGAGGGGCTGGATATGCTAGGAAAATCACAAAAAGCCGCGCATCTGGCCGAAGAAATCACCGATTATACAGCCGTTCAGGGGCGTTCGCTCTGGCAGGATGCGCGAATGCGCTTTGTACGAAACAAAGCGGCAATGGCCAGCGTGTTCATTCTGCTGCTTATCGTGTTGTTCACGATAATTGGCCCGTATTTTGCGGTCTGGAGCAATGAAGAGATCGACTGGAATGTCATGGGCGATGTCCGGGGCATGGGAATGCCGTCGATGGAAACGGGTCACTATTTCGGTGTCGATGATTTGGGGCGCGATTTGTACAGCCGCGTCATTCAGGCAACCACGACGTCCCTGCTTGTGGGGTTGATCGGGGCGGCGACCGCTTTGATCGTTGGTACGTGTTACGGCATTACTGCCGGGTATTTTGGCGGGCGGACGGATGGCGCGATGATGCGTTTTGTCGACATCCTTTTGGCTATCCCGACAACTCTGATCATCATTCTTCTGCTGGTTGTTGCCGGGCGATCCTTCTTCACGCTTTTCATCGCACTGGGCGCGGTTGGTTGGCTGACCATGTCACGTATCGTGCGCGGGCAGACGCTTGCCCTGAAGAACCGCGAATTCATCGAGGCCGCCCGAGCGGCGGGCGTCAGTGAATTTACGATCATGTATCGCCATATCCTGCCCAATCTGCTGGGTGTCGTGATCGTCTATGCCTCGCTTCTGGTTCCCGAGATGATCCTGACTGAAAGCTTCATCTCATTCCTGGGTCTGGGGATTTCCGAACCCTACACGTCACTGGGAAGACTGATCGCAGAAGGGGCGGGAACCATGGGCTATGGAACGCTGTGGCAATTGATGTTCCCGCTGACATTCTATGTCGCCATTATCATCACGATGTTCTTCATCGGCGATGGTTTGCGTGACGCTTTGGACCCGAAGGACCGCTGATATGAGTCTGTTTTCAGTAAAGAACCTGAGCGTCCGATTTGACACCCCCGATGGTGTCGTTGAGGCGGTCAAAGACATCAGTTTTGATATCAATCCGGGCGAATGCCTTGGTATCGTCGGTGAAAGTGGATCCGGCAAAAGCCAGACCTTCATGGCGGCAATGGGTTTGCTGCCCCCTGCCGGACATGCCAGCGGGTCAGCCAAGCTGAACGGTCAGGAGATTTTGAACCTGCCAGTGAACAAGCTGAACCAGATTCGCGGCGACGATGTCGGCATGATCTTTCAGGATCCTCTGACTGCATTAACGCCACATCTGAAGATTGGGCAACAGATGCGTGAAGTGCTGCAGGTCCACGAGGGCCTGAAGGGGTCAGCCGCGCGCGCGCGCTGTCTGGAGTGGTTGGACAGGGTGCGCATTCCCGAAGCGGACCGCCGTCTGGACCAGTTCCCGCACGAATTATCCGGTGGAATGCGACAGCGTGTGATGATTGCGATGTCGATGCTGTGCAGTCCCAAACTGCTTATTGCGGACGAGCCGACGACGGCGCTGGATGTTACGGTTCAGGCAGACATCCTTGATCTGATGGTTCATCTGCAAAAGGATGAAGGCACTGCAATTGCACTGATCACACATGACATGGGCGTCGTTGCGCGCATGTGCGACCGGGTTCAGGTCATGCGGATGGGCGAATTCGTCGAAGACGGTGAAACACGCGGGCTGTTCCGAAATCCGCAACACGAATACACGCGGGCCTTGCTGGAGGCGATGCCCCGGATTGATGCCGGTGACGCGCCGCGCGCTTTGGAAAAGGCCGAAGAACCCCTTCTCAAGGTCGATGACGTCAAGGTTCATTTCCCCATTCATGTCTCTGGCGGGTTGTTCGGGCGCAAGGTTCCGCTGAAAGCTGTCGATGGTGTCAGCTTTGATATTCGCAAGGGCGAAACTCTGGGTGTCGTGGGCGAATCCGGTTGCGGAAAATCGACACTGGCGCGCGCGGTTTTGCAACTGATCGAACCCAGCGCGGGGGGGGTCAGCTGGTTGGGCCATCCGATCGTCGGCTTGAAGCGATCCGAGCTGAACAAGTACCGCAAGGACCTGCAGATCGTGTTCCAAGACCCGTTGGCCAGTCTTGATCCACGCATGACGATTTCAGCGTCGATTGCTGAGCCGCTGAAAACCTACCGCCCCGATCTGACGGACCGGGAACGCAAGCAGATGGTCGCCGCGATGATGGAACGGGTTGGTCTGCAGGCCAACATGATCAACCGTTACCCGCACGAGCTGTCCGGAGGGCAGAACCAGCGCGTCGGCATTGCGCGGGCGATGATCAACAAGCCCAGGCTGATTATCTGCGACGAGGCCGTTTCAGCGCTCGACGTTTCCATTCAGGCCCAGATTGTCGAGCTGCTAAAGGAACTTCAGCAGGAATTTGGCCTGTCGATGATTTTCATCAGCCATGATTTGTCCGTTGTGCGCGCGGTATCGAACCGGATCATGGTCCTGTATCTCGGGCGAATTGTGGAAATGGGTGATGGTGAGGTGATCTGTTCGGAACCGATCCATCCCTATACCAAATCACTGATCTCGGCCGTGCCGATACCGGACCCGGATGTGGAGCGGACGCGGCAGCGCCTCAAACTGCCGGGTGAACTGCCATCGCCGCTGGATCCCAAAGCCGCGTTGCGTTTTTTGCCCAGTCGGCTGGTCAACGGTCACAGTGATTATGTTCCAAAGCTGCAAGAAGTCGCACCAGACCATTTTGTAGCGGAACATGACACGCTGGATTCCATCATGGCCAATGGCTGATCGAAAGGTCTGTTGCAGGTTTTCGGGGCTTGATGAATGCCCCGAAAACCTGCGCAGGGCCTGTTCGAAGAAACCGCAGCTTATAGCGGGGCTTAACGTTCTGGAATGAAAGACAATCCTGATACAAGCTGTCGCAGGCCAAGGGCCGCTCCGGCAAAGATCGCCGCAAAGGTTATGGGCGCGCTATAGGCCAGCAGAGAAAAAGCGGAGATGCCTTGTCCGACACTGCATCCAACCGCAATTATTGCTCCGGGCCCCATTATTGCCGCCCCCAGCATCTGCCGCTTAAGCTCACGTGGATCTTCGCAGGCTTCCCAGCGGAAATGTCCTTTTGACCATGACCCGAGGAAAGCACCAATCAAAACCCCTGTAACCGAACCGACCGCAAACGAGAGCGTGTTGCCTGAGGCGGTCATGAGATAGAACACGGTATCACCCAAAGGCGCGGCAAACGTATGTGTTTGCAAGGTCTCACCTTCAAACCCGTGTGTGGCCACCCAATTTGTGCCAAGCCAGCCTGAAACGACTGCCAATCCGACCACCGTACCCCATAAAACCTGCGCAGGTGATTTGCGAAACCGATCATTTGTCAGGGCAAATACTACTATGGCAGAGCCGACAAGCGTTCCTGTAACCCATGCCGGTATCGACGTCAGCCGTTCGGCAAGGAAGCTGACGCTTTGAGGATTACCGAGATCCATAGCTTCGGGAAAAAGCCAGATCCTGACATAGGCCAGAGGGCCGGACATGACCACATATGCGGAAAGGCCCACGATCAGGACAATGACGAATGACCGAAGGTCGCCGCCGCCAAGGCGTGCAAGCGCGCCATAGCCACAGTTTCCGCTGATGGCCATGCCATATCCGAACATCAATCCGCCAATGACCGATCCGATCGGATTCCATGTCTGCGCAATATAGGTCGTGCTGAGCGGATTAATCCACCCTAACGCCATGCCCAAATGGCTGCCGACAATCGCAACACCTATCGCAACGGCCCACATACGCAGGCGCCGGTCGTCATTTGCATAAAGATAATCTTCTATTGCACCCAAGGTGCAGAACCGCCCGATGCGCGCAGCAAGACCAAGTACAATGCCGCCGACCAGACCGATCAGCGCAACTGTATTGGCGTCTCCCAGAAGTTCGAACATGGCCAGTCTCCTCCCAAAGCTGGCGGTGTTTCTTTCGGGCTTCTACTTGTCCCGACAGAAAAGATTGTAGACGACTTCCAGGATCTGAGTCGACCGGTCGTCCGCCAATCTGTAATAGATCGTTTTTCCTTCGCGCCGTGTCTTGACCAGCCCTTCAAAGCGCAAGCGGGACAATTGTTGGGAAACGGCAGCCTGCCTGGCCGACAGCATTTCCTCCATCTGCGTGACGGATTTTTCTCCAGATGACAAATAGCACAGAATCATCAGCCGCCCCTCATGGCTGATCGCCTTGAGGAAATTGGACGCCGTCTGGGCGTTATCCATCATCCTGTCCAAGTCCTCGTTGCACATGTCCTTGGTGAACACGGGCAGTTTCGACGGTTTGTCCAACACGATCATCTCGCTTTCGTGGCTTCACGTATTCAAAACAGTATATGTAAATCCCGAGGATTTAACCAGAGCTCTCGATCTTAACTCCGGCGTCACGTAGTAAAACACCCAATAGCCCCCAGAAAAAGTCTTCGCCAGGATAACCTTCGATCCGGCCGATTTCTTGACCGTCCTCCAGCAATACAAAGGTCGGCGTATAAAAAAGCGGCCGGTCCAGGGTAATCCCTACGGGTGTGGTTGCGTGGATATCCGTTCGTTGCAGTGGGGCAGCTTTACCTTCGGCTGTCAGCGGGTAGATCTCGGATATTTCGGCGTCCCAGCGGGCGCACCACATGCACCCGTCTTCTTCGGCCATCAGCAATACCATTTCGGCCCGCAACGTAGCAGGCCAGATCAGCAATGTGATGACGAGCAATGTATGTATTACGTGACGCATCAAAAGCTCCGATTGACCTGGGTAGTACATCTTTATTATTTTGAATGTGTGAATAGTAACCTGTCTGGACGGATTTGACCATGCTCGACATCACGTTTGCAGGGGCTCTGATCGCGGGGCTTTTGTCGTTCCTGTCCCCCTGCATTCTGCCCATTGTCCCTTTCTACCTCAGCTATCTTGCAGGCGTCGGGATGGAGCAGATTTCGGCCGGTTCGACGATCACCCCGGATGTTCGCCGCCGGGCGACCCTGTCAGCGATAGCTTTTGCCGCCGGGATCATCACGGTCTTCATGGCGCTTGGGGCCACGGCGTCGATCTTCGGTCAGCTGGTTCGCGCGTATTTCGACATTCTGCGATGGATCGCTGCGCTCATCATCATCGCGATGGGCCTGCATTTTCTGGGTCTTTTCCGCATCGGGTTCCTGTATCGACAGTTTCGTGCAGATATCGGCGAGACGACAAATGTAAGCGTGATCGGGGCATATATTCTGGGGCTGGCTTTTGCCTTTGGCTGGACGCCTTGCGTCGGGCCGGTTTTGGCGGCGATCCTGTTCACGGCGGCCGGAACCGAGACCGTCTGGCGCGGTGCCACGCTTTTGTTCGTCTATGGGGTTGGCATGACAGCGCCGTTTGTTCTTGCTGCCTTTCTGGTTCGGCCCTTCATGCAATGGATGGCACGTTTCCGGAAACATCTGGGAATGATTGAAAAGGCGATGGGTGTCTTGCTGATTCTTTTTGGCATCCTGATCGCGACCAATTCCATAAATCTAATCGCACAATGGATGCTGGATCACATGCCTTGGCTGGCGGCCATTGGCTAATTCGGGAGAACACCATGAAACGGATAGTATTGTTCTTGATTGCAGGGCTGTTTGCTGGGGCGGTTACCGCAGCTGAACTGGGGGATGACGGCCTGCATAAAACGCCGTGGATGCGAGACACGTTCAAAGACCTTCGTGAAGACCTTGAAGAGGCGAGGGGGGAAGGCAAGCGGCTGGTTCTGTTCATTGAACAACAGGGCTGCATCTACTGCAAAAAGATGCATGAAGAGGTTTTCCCGCAACCCGACCTGTCTGCGTATATCGAGGAGAACTTCTTTGTCGTTCAGCTAGACTTACACGGAAGTACGATGGCCGTCGATTTTGACGGAGAAGAAGCCGAGCAAAGATCACTGATGCGCAAATGGGGGATTCTGTTCACCCCTACTTTGGTTTTCCTGCCGGAGGACGTGTCAGAGGATGTCACAGCAATCGAAGCGGCCGTTGCGGTCATGCCCGGGGCGTTCTCGAAGGGAACGACCCTCGATCTTTTTACCTGGGTCAATGAAAAACGGTACGAGCTTGATAATGGAGAAGATTTTCAACGGTATCATGCGCGCCGCATTCAAGAACGAAACAATGTTTCGCAAGATTGACGCGGTGCAGTATAAATAAAAAAATTCATTAAGATGAATTTAATGTTGCGATGAACCCTGCCCGTCGACTACGGTACACAGAGGCTTTGGGTCGCAAAGCGCCATCGGCGCGGTAGCAAATGGGAGGGATCATGAAGCTGAGACACTTGACTTTGGCTTGTATCATAACAGGCAGTGCCGCCATCGCGGCAGAAACAGGACCAAAAGAGGTACAGTTCGACGATTATGGTGCGATCGAGGCTTCATTGACCGGCGTCGCCGGCGATGCGGCAAACGGTGCGGTCATCGTGGGCGAGAAATCCAAGGGCAACTGTGTGGCCTGTCATCAGGTCACGGCTTTGGCGGATATTCCGTTCCATGGCGAAGTCGGTCCGCTGCTGGATGGGGCCGGGGATCGGTGGTCCGAGGCGGAGCTTCGAGGACTGGTCGCAAATGCCAAGATGACGTTTGACGGAACGGTCATGCCGGCTTTCTACAAGGATGACGGCTATATCCGTCCGGGCGACGCCTATACGGGCAAAGCCCCGTCAGGGCCTTTGACGTCAATCCTGACTGCACAGGAAATCGAGGACGTCGTCGCGTTCCTCGCAACCCTTAAAGAACAATAATCACGCTTTCAGGCGTGAATTCGTGAGGATCCAAAGGAGATTGAAAATGGAATTTTCTCGTCGCGAGACTCTGGCTCTTGGTCTGGGCGCTGCGGTCCTGACCCTGATGCCGTTCCGCGCAAATGCGGCTGCGGAAGACGCGATAGCCGCGTTTACTGGCGGTGCAGACGTGGCTGACGGCGGTGTGACGCTGACGGCGCCGGAAATTGCCGAGAACGGAAATACCGTTCCGATCGAAGTCAGCGCGCCGGGTGCGGCAGCAATTCTGATCGTAGCGGCTGGAAACCCCGAGCCCGGCGTTGCCACGTTCAACTTTGGCCCGCTGGCTGCTGCGCAGGCGGCTTCGACCCGCATTCGTCTTGCAGGAACGCAAGATGTCATTGCTGTGGCCAAAATGGCTGATGGTAGCTTTGCCAAGGCTTCGGCAACCGTAAAAGTGACAATTGGCGGCTGCGGCGGCTGATCGCCACGCGCCCTGAAGAACAGGAGAAAAACCAATGGCATCCGGTGTAAAACCCCGCGTCAAGGTTCCAAAAACAGCCGCTGCTGGCGAAGCAATCACGATCAAAACACTGATCAGCCACAATATGGAAAGTGGCCAGCGTAAGGATAAGGAAGGCAACGTCATTCCGCGCTCGATCATCAATCGGTTCACCTGCGAGTTTAACGGAGAGCTGGTGATAGACGTGACGATGGAGCCGGCGATTTCGACAAACCCGTACTTTCAGTTCGATGCAACCGTGCCTGAAGCCGGGGAATTCGTTTTCACGTGGTATGACGATGACGGGTCCGTTTACGACACAAAAAAACCGATCGAGATCGCCTGACGGCTCGACCGTAACGGCAGATCAGCGCCGGTGGTAAAAACCTGCGCTGATCACCCAAGGGAGGAACGCAATGAATAAAAAAGCACTCACGGCGATCGCGGCAGTTCTGGCTTTCCCGATTTCAGTGGCAGCTGGACCTGACGAAGACAAGCTGGTGATCAACGAAGAGCTGGAAATGGTTTCGGTGACCGAGGCCCCGGCCCATGTCGAGAACTTCGATACGATCTACTCGGGGTGGCATTTCAGAACCGATGAAACGCAGGCGTTGCAGATCGACGATTTCGACAACCCGGCTATGATTTTTGTCGACCAGGCGGCTGATCTTTATGAGGCTGTCGATGGCGCGGCTGGCAAAAGTTGCTCTTCGTGCCACGATGATGTGGAAAGCTTCAAAGGGCTGCAGGCGTCCATGCCGAAGGTCGATGCGGATACCGGCAAGCTGGTTGTGATGGAAGATCTGATCAACAAGTGCCGTACGGAACGCATGGAAGCAGATGCGTGGAAATGGTCTGGTGCCAATATGCAGGGCATGGTCGCGCTGATTGCCTTTCAGTCACGAGGGCTGCCCATGAATGTCGCCATTGATGGCGATGCTGCCCCATATTGGGAGCAGGGCAAGGAAATGTACTACACCCGATATGGTCAGCTGGAGCTGAGCTGCGCCAACTGTCACGAAGACAACTGGGGCAACATGATCCGGGCCGACCATCTGAGCCAAGGGATGGTCAACGGTTTCCCGACTTATCGTCTGAAACAGGCCAAGCTGATCTCGCGCCACAACCGTTTCCGCGGCTGTATTCGTGATACACGCGCTGAAACATTTGCTGAAGGTTCGGACGAATTCCGGGCACTGGAGCTTTATGTAGCATCGCGCGGCAACGGGCTTTCGGTCGAAACGCCGGCCGTGCGTCAGTAACAAAGAACCCGCGCCGGGATTTCCGGGCGCGGGTTTTTCATTTCTACTACATTCACACATTTATATGTGAAACAGGAAAGCCGACAAATGATATCGCGACGTGATTTTCTACAGGTCTCCATGGCGGCCTCAGCGCTGTACGGGGCATCCGGTTTCGGGAACTGGGCAAGGCTGGCGGCCCAGCAAAGCCTGAACCAGGACCAGTTGCTGGAATTTGAGACCTTTGGAAATATCAGCCTGATTCATATCACGGATATCCACGCGCAGCTCAAACCGATCTACTTCCGCGAGCCCGAGGTCAATCTGGGCATCGGAGACGCGCGCGGGCAAATGCCGCATGTGACGGGGGCCGCGTTTCGCAAGGCTTACGGGATCGAAGATGGCAGCCCGTCCGCCTATGCGCTGACCTACAATGACTTTGCTGCATTGGCGAAGACCTATGGCCGCGTCGGAGGGCTTGACCGGGTCTCGACCGTTATCAACGCCATCCGTGCCGACCGGCCAGATGCGTTGTTGCTGGATGGGGGCGACACCTGGCATGGCTCGTATACCTGCTATCAGACAGCGGGTCAGGACATGGTCAACGTGATGAATGCACTCAAGCCCGATGCGATGACATTCCATTGGGAGTTCACGTTGGGCAGCGAGCGGGTCAACGAGATCGTTGAGGGTTTGCCTTTTGCGGCGCTGGGTCAGAATATCTTTGACGCGGAATGGGATGAACCTGCGGAGCTTTTCAAGCCCTACAAGTTCTTCGAACGCGGCGGGGCCAAGGTTGCCGTCATCGGACAGGCTTTCCCCTATATGCCAATTGCCAACCCCAGTTGGATGTTCCCGGAGTACTCGTTCGGGATCCGGGATGAGAACATGCAGGCCATGGTGGACGAGGTGCGCGACGCAGGTGCCGATGTGGTCGTCGTCCTCAGCCATAACGGCTTTGACGTGGACAAAAAAATGGCGAGCCGTGTTCAAGGGATTGACGTAATCCTGAGCGGTCACACCCATGACGCTTTGCCTGAACCGGTTCTGGTCGAAAAGACGCATATTATCGCGTCCGGCTCGAACGGCAAATTCGTCAGCCGCGTTGATCTGGACGTGCGGGATGGCCAGATGATGGGGCTGAAGCACAAGCTGATCCCGATCTTTTCAGACGTCATCGCACCTGATCCGGCACTCACGGCCCTGATCAACGAACAGCGTGCACCATATGATGCGGCACTAAGCGAAGTGATCGGCAAGACGGACTCGCTGCTTTATCGGCGCGGAAACTTCAATGGCACGTGGGACGATCTGATCTGCGATGCACTGATCAGCGAGCGCGAGGCAGACATTGCCATGTCGCCGGGTGTGCGCTGGGGTCCGTCGATCCTGCCCGGTCAGGAGATCACGCGTGAGGATATCTGGAATGTCACTTCGATGTCCTATCCGAATGCGTATCGTACGGAAATGACGGGTGAATTCATTCACGTGATCCTCGAGGATGTTGGCGACAACCTGTTCAACCCCGATCCCTATTACCAGCAGGGTGGCGACATGGTGCGTGTCGGCGGCCTTGGATACCGTATCGATGTCACCAAACCGCAAGGGCAGCGGATCAGCGACATGACCCTGCTCAAGACGGGTGAGGCGATTGATCCGGCGAAATCCTATGTTGTGGCCGGTTGGGCCAGCGTCAACGAGGGCACCGAAGGCCCGCCCATCTGGGATGTCGTCGAAAACCACATTCGTAATCAGGGCACCGTCACCGTCGAGCCGAATACATCGGTCGAGGTGATCGGAGCCTGACAGCGCGAACCGAATGTCAAACATTGAATACAAGATTTGCTGATCGAATGACGGAGGCAAACAAAATGAGCGAGAATCCAAGGGCAAAAGCCCCATCGCGTCGCCAGTTTCTAAGCGGTGCTGCCGCGGTTGGCGTAGGTGCGGTCGGTGCCTCAGCGGCGCGCGCCGCAGGCCCTGACCCGCTGATCACTCAGGTTCAGGAATGGGCACAGGCAACGGGCGAAGGTGTAGATGCAACCCCCTACGGCCTGCCAATCCAATTCGAGAGTGATGTCGTACGGCGCAACGTCGAGTGGTTGACCGCAGACACAATCAGTTCGATCAATTTCACGCCGATCCACGCGCTGGACGGCACGATCACCCCGCAGGGATGCGCATTCGAGCGGCACCATTCGGGTGCGATCGAACTGAGCAAGGCGGACTACCGTCTGATGATCAACGGTCTGGTCGAAACTCCGCTGATTTTCACATATGAAGATCTGGAACGTTTCCCGCGCGAGAACCGTATCTATTTCTGCGAATGCGCTGCCAATACGGGTATGGAATGGGCCGGTGCGCAGCTCAACGGCGCGCAGTTCACGCACGGAATGATCCACAACATGGAATATTCCGGTGTTCCGCTGCGCACTCTGCTGGAAGAGGCCGGGGTAAAGCCCGAAGGCAAATGGGTTTACGTAGAAGGCGCCGATGCTTCCTCGAATGGTCGCTCGATCCCACTGGAAAAGGCAATGGATGACGTACTTGTTGCGTTCAAGGCCAATGGTGAGGCTTTGCGCAAGGAGCACGGATATCCCGTTCGTCTTGTCGTTCCCGGCTGGGAAGGCAACATGTGGGTCAAGTGGTTGCGCCGGGTCGAGGTCACCGAGATGGCTATCGAAAGCCGCGAAGAGACATCCAAGTATACGGATACTCTCGAAGACGGAACATCACGCAAGTGGACATGGGTCATGGACGCCAAATCGGTCGTCACATCGCCCAGCCCGCAAGCGCCGATCACGCATGGGCCGGGGCCGTTGGTGATCACCGGGTTGGCCTGGTCCGGGCGGGGCTCGATTACCGGCGTCGACGTGTCGGTGGATGGTGGCAAGAACTGGGTTCCGGCACGTCTGGCGGCCCCCGGGACAGACAAGGCGCTGACCCGGTTTTATCTGGACTATAACTGGGACGGTTCAGAGATGCTGTTACAGGCCCGCGCGAAGGATTCGACCGGTTACGTCCAACCCAGCAAAGCTCAACTGCGGGACGTGCGGGGCGAGAACTCGATCTACCACAACAATTGTATCCAGACCTGGTGGATCAAGGAAAACGGAGAGGCGGAAAATGTCGAAGTATCGTAAGCTATTGGCCGCCTCGGCCCTTGGGTTGAGCGTGGCGGTTCCAGCCCATGCAGACAAGCTAGGACTTGGGCGCCCTGCGTTGCCCGAAGAAATCGCGGCGTGGGACCACGACATTGCACCTGACGGAACCGGATTGCCCGAAGGTTCTGGCGACGTGTTCACCGGCGAAGAGGTCTTTGCCGAACGGTGCGCGATCTGTCATGGCGATTTTGCTGAAGGTGTGGACAACTGGCCGAAACTGGCGGGCGGCGAGGGCACGCTTGCAGATAAAGACCCGCTGAAAACAGTGGGCTCTTACTGGCCGCACCTTTCGACGGTATGGGATTATGTGAACCGTTCGATGCCGTTTGGAGACGCACAAACGCTGGAGCCTGACGAAGTTTACGCGATTGTCGCTTATATACTGTATTCCAACGACATCGTTGATGATGAGTTCACGCTGTCGCACGAAAATTTCCTTGAAGTGGAAATGCCGAATGCCGGGGGTTTCATCGTGGATGACCGCGAAGCGGCCGAGGCGCATTTCTGGACGGATGAGCCATGCTTGACGGATTGCAAAGAAGGCGTGGAAATCACCAAGCGCGCCGCCGTTCTGGATGTAACGCCTGACGAAGCCGGGGCTGACAGTCCGGACCAGGCGGCTGTTTCCGAAGAAGCATCCGTCGAAGTCGATGAACCTGCTGAGGACATAGCGGCACTTGATCCTGAGATGATCGAAAATGGCGAAAAAGTTTTCAAGAAGTGCAAGTCCTGCCATCAGGTCGGGGACGGGGCCAAGCATCGCACCGGTCCGGCACTGAACGGTGTCGCCGGTGCCAATGCGGCTGGTGCCGAAGGCTTTAAGTACTCTCAGGCGATGAAAGCTGCTGCCGAGGATGGGTTGGTTTGGACAGATGAAGAAATGGCTGCATTTCTGGCCAAACCCAAAGCCTATATGAAGGGGACACGTATGTCCTTTGCCGGCCTCAAGAAACAGGATGATATCGACGCTGTCATTGTTTACCTTAAGTCGTTCGGAAGCTGATCATGTGGCGGCGGTGGGCAACAGGTGTCATGTTTGCTGCGAGTATCCTGGCAACCGCTGCCGCCGCGACTGAGGACCTTGGCGATGCAGCAGCTGGCAAACTTGTGTTTGCCCAATGCGAAGGATGTCATCAGGTCGGCGCGGGCGCTGAAAACAGGATCGGTCCGCACCTGAATGGTATTTTTGGCCGCCGGGCTGCCGGGCTTGAGGAGTTCACCTATTCCAAAAGCCTGATCCGTGCGGGTACCTCGGGTCTGGAATGGCATGCCGACACATTGTCGGCTTACATTGAAAACCCCCGCGCATTCGCATCCGGCACCAGAATGAGCTTTCGCGGGCTCGAGAACCCGGAAGACCGGGCCAATGTAATTGCCTATTTGCGTGTGTTTTCCGACAACCCGCAAGACATCCCCGAAGCCGACCCAACGGCAAAGGGAACGGACCATTCCGTCAACCCCGAAATCCTCGCGATTCAGGGCGATCCCGAATATGGCGAATACCTGAGCAGCGAATGCACGACGTGCCACCAGATAGAGGGTGGCGATGATGGGATTCCTTCGATCGTTTACTGGCCCGACCAGGATTTTGTTGTCGCCATGCACGCCTACAAGGACAAGCAGCGGCCCCATCCCGTCATGCAGATGATCGCGGGCCGCCTGAGCAGTGATGAGATCGCGGCATTGGCCGCTTACTTCAACAACCCACAGTGACAATGCCTAAGGGGAGGAAACGCGATGACACTCGACAGACGGACATTTCTGGGAACCGCAGGGGTACTTGCTGCCGGGCTGTCGGCCCCGATGGTGCTGGCGCAGGGCAAGCCCCGTGTCGTGGTGATCGGGGGCGGGGCAGGCGGCGCAACCGCGGCGCGCTATATCGCCAAAGACAGCAAGGGTGAGATTGATGTCATTCTGATCGAGCCGTCCAAAACATATTACACCTGTTTTTTCTCGAACCTGTATCTGGGCGGGTTTCAAGAGCTTTCGGACATTGCGCACAGCTATGGCACGCTTGCCGCAAAATACGGTATCAACGTGGTTCACGATTGGGCCGTGGGTGTCGACCGCGACGCCAAAACTGTCTCATTGGCGGGTGGCGGATCTATTCCTTATGACAAATTGATCCTGAGCCCGGGTATCGACTTTGTCGACGGCGCGGTCGAGGGGTGGGATGTAACTGCACAGAACAAGATGCCGCATGCGTATAAGGCGGGCTCTCAAACCGAGCTGTTGAAGGCGCAGGTTCTGGCGATGCCCGAAGGCGGAACCTTTGCGATGGTCGCACCACCGAACCCGTTCCGTTGCCCGCCCGGACCTTATGAGCGGGTTTCGATGGTTGCGCATGTTCTGAAGGCGAACAATCCGACAGCGAAAATCATCATTGCTGATCCGAAAGCCAAATTCTCCAAGATGTCTTTGTTCCAGGAGGGGTGGGCCGACCACTACGAAGGCATGATCGACTGGATCGGAGAGGATTTTGGCGGCGGCAATGTCTCGGTCAATCCGGATGCCATGACGGTGACCATCGACGGTGAAGAAACCAAGGTCGACGTCTGCAACGTGATCCCGGCCATGAAAGCCGGGCGTATTGCGGAAATGGCCGGTGTAACCGATGGCAACTGGGCACCGGTGAACGCGGCGGACATGTCATCGAAAGCTGATCCTGACATCTATGTTCTTGGTGATGCCAGCCAGCAAGGTGACATGCCGAAATCCGGTTTTTCGGCCAACAGCCAGGCGAAAGTCTGTGCCAATGCGGTTCGTGGCGCATTGACCGGATCAAAGATCTTCCCGGCCAAGTTCTCGAACACGTGCTGGTCGCTCATTGATACGGATGACGGGGTCAAGGTCGGTGCGACTTATGAGGCGACGCCTGAAAAAATTGCCAAGGTGGATGGCTTTATCAGCCAAACCGGCGAAGATTCCGACCTGAGAAAAGCAACCTACCAAGAGTCGCTGGGTTGGTATGCTGGTATCACATCGGACATGTTCGGCTAAGAAACGCCAAGGCTTTGACCGGTGTCAAAGTCTTGGCGGTGAAATCTGAAGAAATGTGGTTCAGGAGGAGGAACATCATCATGAAACACTTTATCGCATCAGCCGCACTTTCAGTTGTATTGGCAAACCCGGTTATTGCTGAGGAGGTCATTGCCGTTCCCTTTGACGGGAGCTTTGATGATGCAACCTTTGCCGTTGAATCAGCAATTGTTGGGCAGGGGCTGGTTATCGATTATGTGAGCCATGTTGGTGACATGCTGAATCGGACGGGGGCGGATGTCGGCAGCGACAAGCAGATTTTCACAGCCGCTGAAATATTTATCTTCTGTTCCGCAAAGCTCTCGCGCGAGATGATGGAGGCCGACCCGATGAATATCGGCTATTGCCCCTACGGGATCTTTGTGGCCGAGGACGAAGGCGGTGTCAAAGTGGGCTACCGAAGCTATCCTGACGGACCGATGGAGAAAGTCGAAGCCCTGTTGGCCGGTATTGTAGAAGAAGCCGTTGGAAACTGACATGGACTACCAACAGTATTTTCGTGACCAGTTGAGGCAATTGCAGGACGAAGGAAATTACCGGGTCTTCGCCGAGCTTGAGCGTCATTGCGGAGCATTTCCAACTGCACACAACCACGCAGAAAACGGACCTGAGAAAGTCACTGTCTGGTGCTCGAACGACTATCTGGGAATGGGTCAGCATCCAAAGGTTCTGGCAGCCATGCACCGGGCGATTGATAGCTGCGGCGCAGGGGCTGGTGGGACCCGGAATATTTCGGGGACCACGCATGAGCATGTTCTGCTTGAGCGCGAGCTTGCAGATCTGCATGGCAAGGAAGCAGCGCTGCTATTCACGTCCGGGTATGTTTCAAATTGGGCTGCTTTGGGAACTCTGGCCTCTCGAATTCCCGGTATCACGGTTCTGTCCGACGAATTGAACCACGCGTCGATGATCGAGGGTATCCGCCACAGTCGTTGCGCAAAGCGGGTCTGGAAGCATAACGATTTGAAAGACCTTGAACGACATCTCATGAACCTGCCGTCCAACGCGCCAAAACTGATCGCGTTTGAAAGTGTGTACTCGATGGATGGCGATATAGCACCAATAGCCGAAATCTGCGATCTGGCGGATCGGTACGGCGCGATGACCTATCTGGACGAGGTTCATGCAGTAGGGCTGTATGGGCCGCGTGGTGGTGGCATCGCCGAACGCGAAGGGTTGATGGATCGCCTGACGGTCATCGAAGGCACGTTGGGCAAAGCGTTCGGCGTGGTTGGTGGATACATCGCGGCGTCAAAGGAACTTGTCGACTTTGTCCGTTCTTTTGCCAGCGGATTTATCTTTACTACCGCATTGCCCCCGGCCGTCGCCGCTGGTGCCGCAGCGTCCGTACGGCACCTCAAACAAAGCAATGAGGAGAGGTGTCTGCATCAACAACGCGTATGCGAGGTTCGAGGCAGGCTGGACGCTTTGGGCATACCGCACACACCCAATCCAAGCCACATAATCCCGGTCATGGTCGGCGATCCGGTTAAGTGCCGCTTTATCTCGGATGTCTTGATGCGCGACTACGGGATTTATATCCAGCCGATAAACTATCCCACTGTCCCAAAAGGCACCGAACGTCTTCGGATTACGCCTTCACCTGTACATTCGTCAGAAGATGTAACCCTGTTGGTCGAGGCATTGGGTGCGTTGTGGACACAGTGCCAGCTTGCGCGCAAACCGATGGCCGCACAGTGAGAACTTGACGGAAGGCAAAGACGGACACGTAAAGAGGTGAGAGTTTTTGTCTATGGAACGCCTCATCGATCTGCTGGGAGATTCGGGCACATTGGCTGTCGCCGGTTTGCTTGTTGGCATCCTGTTCGGAGTTACCGCTCAGAAATCTCATTTCTGTTTGCGGGCATCCACTGTTGAAGTCGCCGAGGGCGAGCTTGGGCCCCGTCTGGCCGTCTGGCTGATCGCATTCACGTCGGCGCTGACCCTGGTTCAGGGGTTCGTTTCGATTGAATGGCTGGATTTGTCCGGGGCGCGATCGATTGCGTCGACTGGCAGCTTGAGTGGGGCGGTGATCGGCGGTCTGATGTTTGGCGTCGGAATGATTTTGGCGCGCGGATGCGCGTCGCGCCTGTTGGTGTTGGCCTCATGCGGCAATCTGCGGGCAATGGTGACAGGGTTGGTTCTGACGTTGGTCGCGCAAGCGGCTTACACAGGTGTGCTCAGCCCCGCGCGCGAGGCGCTGTCCGGTCTTTGGACGATCACAGGTGGCAATGCGCGCGACCTTTCGGCACTACTTGGTTTTTCGCCTATCGCATACACAGTCTTTGCCGCAGGGACATTTGTTCTGGCCGTCGTGTTTGCAACGCGCCAGCAGGTGACAGTGACAAAGATTGTCACGGCAGCCGGAGTTGGTGTCGCCGTGGCGCTTGGCTGGTTGATGACATTTGCGATTGCGCAAGCCTCCTTCGAAGTCGTGCCGGTGTCTTCGGTCACGTTCACCGGCCCGGCAACGGACACATTGATGGCGCTGGTGGCCGAACGGAACATTGCGCTGTCCTTTGGCATTGGTCTGGTTCCGGGCGTTGCAATTGGCGCCGCTGTTTCTGCAGTTCTTTCCGGCGAGTGGAAGATCGAACAGTTCGGCCCGGATACTCCGATGGAGCGTTACCTTGTCGGGGCCGTCTTGATGGGCTTTGGTGCAATGTTGGCAGGTGGCTGCGCCGTTGGTGCCGGATTGTCCGGGGGATCGGCCTTGTCGCTGACTGCGTGGCTTGCCGTCTTCTCGATGTGGGTTGGGGCCGTCGCCACCCATCGGATGATGATGCGAATGCCCGTTCTTCGGCGGTCCTGACTTATTCGAATTCCATCTGTTCGTAGACCCGACCCGCGTTTTTCGTGGCCAGTTCTTCGAACGTGTCCAAATGGGCATAAGGGCTTTGGTCGACGTAATAGGCCTCGGCCAGATCCCCGCCTGCATCCATATGTTCCTGGATCTTTGCGCGCAGGTAGACAAGATAGTCGCGTGTATACCGGCGCACCTGATCCATGTTCGTAGGATGACCGTGCCCGGGGATCACATATGTGGCTTCCAGTGCTTCGAACTCATTGTCCCAGGTCTCAAGCCAATCTGCGGTGTAGGTGTCCTGAAAGATCGGCAGCATACGTTCGTGAAATGCCATGTCACCGGCAATGACAAGGCTTTGATTGGGCAGCCAGATCGAAATGTCGCCGGGGCTGTGCGCAGGTCCAAGATGTTTGGCCTCGATGCGAAAATCGCCGAGTTCGACAACGTATTCATCGTCAAACGTTTCTGTCGGACTGGACAGAAACGTTCCTTCTGCCTTGTCCTTGTTATATTCCTGCATCCCTTCAAGGATTTGCGGCCCATATTCTTCGAATTCAGCCGCCGCATCTGAATGAGCGACGATGGGCACCCCAAGTTCCGACCAGTAGGCGTTCCCCAGCATGGCGTGCCCCTGACCGTTTTCGTTGAAGACAAGCTTCACGGGCTGATCCGTGAGCGCTTGAATCTCCTTATGAAGCGCTTCGGCAAGCACATAGGCCGCGCCACCGTTGATGACGACAACGCCCTCCCCGGTCACGATAAAGCTGAGGTTGTTGTTGTGGCCCGAATTCTCATAGGTCGGGGGTGCGGTTGCACCGATGGCGGAAAAGACGCCGGGAATAAATTCGACAGGTTTCGAGTAAAGAACGCTCTGCGGGTACTGGTCTGCAATATCCTCGCTGGCCCAGGTTTGTGTGGCCAGGGAACAGGCAATCAACAAAGCGCGCATCATGCAGGCTCTCCAATAAATCGATAGGTCGAACCGGCCTTTTCGACACGGCCAATTCCGCCATTTGGCAAATGGAATCCAATAACCTTCATTTGGGCATGAGAAATCTGATCCAGCAGCGATTTCCGGGCACTTGCCGCGGCGTCAGGGTCCTGATCCGTACCGCTGCGCCAGTCCGGACGCTCGAACGCGACGTGCGGATTGCCGAGCGCATCGCCGACGACCATCACCGCGTCACTGCCTTTGCGAATTTCGAACGCCATATGTCCGGGCGTGTGCCCGAAACTAGCGCGTGCTGCGATACCGGGAAGGATTTCCTGCCCGTCATCAAAGAACGCAACCATGTCTTCGATGGCTTCCATGCGCCGCTTTGCGCCCACCGCGAATGCCGTGCGGTCGGCTCCTATCGTGTCAACGGTTGCAGGGTTCCACCAATAGTCCCATTCCTTGCGGCCAAGATGATATCTGGCATTGGGAAAGAGGGGATCTCCGAAGTCGTCCAGCACACCCCAGATGTGATCCGGATGAGCATGGGTGAAAACTACTTGCGTGACCTCATCCGGAGACAACCCGACGGCGTCCAGAGTTTCCGGAAGTTTGCCAGCGGTTTGCATGAAATCCGGCCCGGCCCCAACGTCGAACAGTATGGTATTCTGGTCATCGCGATAGAGCACAATGTTGCACTCGGGCTCGTAGCTGGTCAGATCTGCCTGATAGCGGTTCAGAAGTTCTGTCAGCTCTGCCTCGGGCATTGCCCCAAAGACCATTTCGGGCGGCAATGACAGATTCCCATCTGACAAAGTTGATATCCTTGCCGATTGGCCAAGTGTCATTTCCGCAATCGCAAAGCTGGGTCGCAGGCAGAGCGCCGCCAGACATGCGCCTTGGGACAGGAAGGTCCGCCGGGAGAAATTTGGGTCTCTGTTCATACAAAATCAATAAGATGAATGTTTATATTTGTAAATGATGAATGGCACGGGCGGCACATTCTCTCTGGGGCTTTTCACCACTTGCGTTGGAACGTTCGCAGCAAGGTGTCGCATATCTGGCCCTTCCTAAAGTACCTTTGACACGTCTTGGCGAAACAGATTTAGAAACGACTACCTGGAGCGGCGGTGAAAACCTGAGCATCGTGGCGCAGGACGTCTTGTTGCGGGTGCAGGGCACCCGCCACGACTTGCTGGAGATTTCAACGCCAAATGACCCACCAATTCACTTTAGTTGTGACGTCATCCAGCCAGTGCGTGCGGCAGGTGTTCAAGCAAAGCCCGTTGCACGACCGCAAACCTTGGCGTGTGTGCGATTTCCTCAAGTGTCGCGACCCAAAGCGCAACCTCGATCCCGGGATCAATGTCGTTCAACCTGTGAAGCCGGGGATCAGCGTCGCCAATAAATGCAGGTAAGAAAGCTCTCCCCACACCGGATGCTACCATCTGCTGAAGCACCAGAAAACTGTCTGCTCCGTTTGTCATGTCATCGGCACGAACATGTTCAGCCAACCATTTGGCCGGGAGTGAACGGCTGAGGGCCCCATCAAGCCGCATCCATTTTTGGTTATGGGTACCGTCACTATAAACCCCGAAGCGCAACGTTCCTGCGCGCTCTCCGGTCAACCCTTCACCTAGTTGAACCGAAGGGCGGACAACGATATCCGCAGTTAACCTGGTCAGATCATGGTGGCTGTTACCGCTGAGGATCGTCAGTTCGAGGCTGGGATAGAGGGCGGAAATTGAGTTTAGTATCTGTGGCAGGATAAACTGGCAAAGGCTGTCCGTAGACGCGATACGCACATGACCCGCAGGCGAACGATTTGCGCCTACAACGGCGCGTTCGACCGAAAGTACGGCGTCTTCAACGCTTTCCATGGCGGACAGAATTGTTCTGGCTTCAGGAAGAACCGAATACCCCGACGGGTCTTTCCGAAAAACAGCGCAGCCATATCGGTGTTCAAAGGCTGCAACCCTGCGCAGGACGGTTGCATGTGCAACGCCCAGGGCTGTCGCCGCCGCATTCAACGAGCCGTGTTTGCTGACGGCGAGGGCATACCGAATATTGTCCCAATTGTCGTTGTTCATAAATGAACAGGTGAGGCCGAATAACAAACAATTACAAGAAAAATCGTTCAAGCTATCATATGGCACATTAAACAGGGAGCCACACCATGATGAAGAAATCTTCGATCTTTGCGGCAGGTCTTTTGTCCTTGGCCGTAGTTGGAACTGCAATTGCTCAGGATAGCGAAAACCCGGCTGTAAAAGCGCGGACTTCGATTATGCAGCTTTACGCTTTCAACCTTGGCACGCTGGGTGCCATGGCCAAGGGAGAGGCAGAATATGATGCCGAAGCGGCTACGCGTGCCGCAAATAATATCGTCGTCGTGTCGCAGATCGACCAATCCGCGATGTGGCCAGCCGGTTCGGATAATGTGTCAGACCCGTCCACCCGCGCCTTGCCCGCTATTTGGGAGAACTTTGCAGATGTCGGCGCTAAAGGGCAGGCACTGGCCGATGCCGCTGTTGCGATGCAGGCTGCGGCAGGTCAGGATGTTGAAGCCCTGAAAGGGGCGATGGGTCAGCTTGGCGGAGCTTGCTCTGCCTGTCACAAAGCTTACAGAGCACCAGAAAATTAAAGGAGTATTGATCAGTGCGGCGCATTCTACTTTTCGCCGTTCTAGTCATGCTTATGGTCGGGTTGGCCGGTTTGCTGCTAACCCGGCCGCAAAGAGTTGATTCGGCACAGTTGGCCGGTCTGACCCCCGACGTGACCAGAGGGGCGTCTGTTTTCTATTCAGCAGGATGCGCCTCATGCCACTCGGCCCCGGATGCCCGCGCGGAAGGAAAGCTTGTTCTAGCAGGCGGGCGCCGGTTTGAAACGGATTTCGGTACGTTTGTAGCTCCAAACATCTCCAGTGATCCAGACACCGGAATTGGATCATGGTCCGTGCTGGATCTGGCCAATGCCCTGAAACACGGAACAGGACCAAAGGGACAACATTATTACCCGGCCTTCCCCTATACGTCTTATGCCAAGATGACGGTCGAGGACGTCGCGGTGCTTCATGCGTTTTTGAACACCCTGCCTGCCTCTGATGCGGCAAGTATCCCGCATGACGTTGGTTTCCCTTTCAATATCCGGCGCGCGCTGGGGTTGTGGAAATTTCTGTTTTCAGGCTCGGGCTGGGTGGTTGAAGGTGATTTGACCGATCAGCAAATCCGGGGCCGGTATCTGGTGGAAGCATTGGGGCACTGCTCAGAATGCCATACACCACGAAACAGACTGGGAGGGTTGAAGCGGGATCTTTGGCTGACCGGAGCGCCAAATCCGAATGGCAAAGGGCGCATCCCCGGTCTGACCACTGCCCAGCTTGACTGGTCTGAGGCTGACATCGCTGAATATCTGAAATCCGGTTTCACACCGGATTATGACAGCGCCGGAGGCGAAATGGTCGAAGTTATCGAGAACACCTCGAAACTAAGCGATGAAGACCGATTGGCCATTGCTGCTTACCTGAAATCCGTTCCCGTTCAGAGAATTGACTAATGGTTGCAGAAACTCTGGATTTTGTCAGTGCAGGTCTTGTGGCACTGGTTCTGAGCAAAGCAAAAAACGTTTGGTGTGCTGGGTCAAACCAGCACGTCTACGTTGCTCAGATCTCTGGCAATACGGATCAGCGGGCATTGCTCACCTATGGCCAGCCGACCCGCGTCGGTTAATCCCATCACTTCGGCGGGTATACGAGTTGCGGCTGCCAATGCGTCTTCCAGCGGCACTTCTACTTGAGTGGTCAGGACACGCAGCGCTGTGGTCAAGTCCAGATCAGCCCCCGCCAAAGTACCATCAGACAGTGTCAAACGCCCGTCTTTGCGGGAGATGCGGCGGCCTTCCAGTTCGAACATGCGCTGGTCCGTGCCAGCTGGTGCCATCGCATCGCTGACCAGAAATATCCGGCCCGGACCCCGCTTGGCGGCCCAGGCTGTGCGCATGGCTTCAGGGTGAACGTGAATGCCGTCAGCGATCAGTCCGGCGTTCAATCGACCCGAGGCCAGAACCGCCCCGACAAGCCCCGGAGATCGATTGCCCAGTTGACTCATGGCATTGAACAGATGCGTCACGCAGGACGCACCGGCCTTGGCATAAGACAGGCAGGTATCAAAATCCGCATCACTGTGGCCCAGCGATACAACGGCACCGGCCGAGACCAGCGCTTTTACCTGCGCAATTGATACGTTTTCAGGCGCAACCGTCAGCATCAATGCGGGCAGGGCATGCGCAGCCGTGACAAGCGTCGTCAGGTCTTCGTCATCCATGGGGCGGATCAGGGCTGCATCATGGGCACCTTTCCGAGCCACCGAAAGATGCGGCCCTTCCAGATGCAGGCCAGCGATCCCCGGAACACCCGCAGAAATCGCGGCCTTGATCGCTTCGATGGCGGCGCGGGTCTTGGCTGCGGTATCCGTGATCAGGGTGGGAAGGATCGAGGTTGCACCAAGCGTCCGGTGCGCCTCGGCAATGCGCGCAAGCGTTTCGACAGACGGGGCGGCGTTAAACATCACTCCGCCGCCGCCATTCACTTGCAGGTCAACATAGCCGGGGGCCAGTATGTCGCCTTGCAGATCGACAAGCTTGCAAGCGTCTGTATTCACGTCAACGCCTATGTCAGTGATGCGGCCAGCCTCCAGCCGCAGCGCGGCACCGTCGTGCAATTTGGTGCCGTCAAAAACAAGCCCGCCGTGGTAGATGGTCGCCTGGCCGCTCATACCGTTTCCGTCACTTTTCGCAGGTGACGTGGCGCGTCCGGGTTGATCCCGCGTTGTACAGCGACCTGCTCGACCATTGAATAAAAGGACACGATGGCGGCTACCGGGTCCGTCAGCCAGTGATCCGTGCGGACATGAGGCAGTACCTCGGCCTTTGTGACCATTGGGCTGGTGGCAAATACCTGTGCCCCCTTGGCCGCGAGCGTGTCGGCAACCTCGGCCAACAGCGGCTCTGCGGGATCATTGGCGGCAAAGGCAATAACCGGAAATCCGCCTTCCACGATCGAGACAGGGCCATGCAGCACCTCGGCCGAGGAATAACTTTCGGCATGGATCTGGCAGGTTTCCTTGAATTTCAGCGCGGCCTCGTTCGAGATCGCCACGCTTGGTCCGCGACCAAGCGTATACAGCGAGCTTTGGGTGACAGCCGCCGCCGCCCTGCTCCAGTCACACCGAGTCGCGGCATCAAGGTGCCTGGGCAGGCCACGCAGCGCAGCCAGAAGATCTTTGTCGTCTTTCAGTTCCGCCAGCAGCCAAAGCCCGGCAACCAGCGAGGTCACGAAGGTTTTTGTCGCCGCTACACTAAGCTCGGGGCCTGCGTGCAGCGGCAAAGCCGCCTCAGCCGCCAGTGCAAGGGGGGAAGATGGGTCATTTGTGATTGCTACGGTGCTGGCCCCGGCCTTTCGGGCACTTTGCGTAAGTTGCACGATATCCGGGCTTTTTCCTGATTGTGAAACAGAAAGGCAAAGCGCCCCGGCCACATGCAGGTCAGCGCCATACACTGACGCGACCGATGGGCCGACGGATGCCATCGGCAAGCCAAGAAGCAATTCACTTGCGTATTTCAGAAAGGTGCAGGCGTGGTCTGAAGAGCCACGCGCCGCCGAAATCATGAACTTCAGCCCACCGTTCCGGGCGACGTCCGCTGCTGTGCTCAGGGCGTCTCCGCCATTGCTGAGTAATCGCTCAACAGCGACAGGAATTTCTTCGATTTCCTGACGCATCAGGGTCGTTTTCGGGGTCATCGGGGCAGCCTTTCCATCAGAATCGCAGATCATGGAGTAAGTCGCAGCTCAGCCACAAAGTCATAGGCATCGCCGCGATAGTTGGATTTTGTGAATTCGGCGACGCGCCCGCCTTCCAGATGGGAAATCCGCTGGATGCTCAACCCTGCCGCGCCTTCGGCGACACCAAGCAGAGCTGCATCTTCAGCCTCAAGATTTACGGCGGAAATCTTCTGGATGGCGCGAACAGGTCGGCAGCCGCTTTCTTCCAGTAGATCATAGAGTGAGTCGCGCACGGCAAGCGGATTTGGCAGAATGTCCAATGGCAACGAGGCACGTTCGACTGCCATGGGGCGTCCACCAGCCTCTCGCAGGCGGCAAATGCGCGCCACCTGTCCGTCAGCGGGCAACCCGAGCACCGCCGTTTCCTCGGGTGATGGCAGAAAAACGCCCCGTTCCAACCACTTGGAGGTTGATTCCATGCCGCGCAGGCGCATGTCCTCGCTGAACGAGGTCAGATGCGAAAGCGATTGTTCCAGTTTCGGTGCGGCGTTCCGTACGAAAGATCCGGAACCCTGCCGCTGCACGATTGCGCCCTGTTTCACCAGTTCCTGAATGGCCTTGCGCACGGTGACCCTGGACAGGCCGGTAATCTCGGCGATCTCGCGCTCGGGCGGCAATGAGGAATTCGGGGGCAGGACACCAGCGTCGATGCCTTCCTCCAGTCGCTGACGCAGCCGGACATAACGCGGCCCGCCGCTGTTTTCGAGCCAGTCGTCAGAAGCCAGAAAAGATGCTGCGTTCATGCCGAATGCTCCACTTGAAAAGCCCGGGCCAAGGCGATGGCCCCGTCGATAGGCGCACCTTTGGGCTCTGTTACTGCGCCACGCGCACGATCCGGCAGATACGCCTCGTAATGGGGGCCAATACCCCCGGTCAGGCATAATGGCATGGCCGGGGTCCAGCCCATTGCTTCCAGTGCCCGCAAAAGATGCGCGGCGCCTTCGCGCATAAGCGAAACCGCCCGTTCATCCCCTGACCTCGCCGCCGCTGTCACCTGTCGCGCAATTTGGCCGAATTCATGAGGTTGGGCCGCAGCCGCGAAAGCGACAATGCCGCTTGTACTGCCAAATTCGTTCAGCAAGGCCTCGGTCAGGTTGGAAATTGAGACCAGCCCGTCCCATGCATCCAGCGTAACGGAAAGCGCTCTGCGCCCAATCCACTGAGCAGAAGCCTCATCCCCCAGCACAGAGCCCCAGCCACCGGCAAAGCGTCGGCCGGCTTGCGATTGCAGGGCCAGAAACGAACCCGTCCCGCAATGGGCGATTGCACCATCGGTTGCCTGATGCGCACCCGCCAGCGCAGGGTGACGATCATCCTCGACCAGTATCCTGTCCAACGGCAAATCCGCGGCTACTCGCTGGGCGATCTGTTCGCCGGTAACACCGGCCAGTCCAAAATACGCCGGTACCGGTCTCAGGGTGTCGGGCTGAACATTGAGCTTGGTTGCAAGCATCTTCAGGCCGTCTTTCAGCCGCACAATCGCGCCGTCATAATCGCTGGCGACGTTGGCGGGGCCAACCTCGACCACCAGCCGCTGCTCCCCATCGTCATAGGCGATCCGACAGGTTGTTCCGCCGCCGTCTGCTGCGATGATTGGATTGTTTTTCGACCTAAGCATGATGATACCTATATAATGCCTATGCTGAATTGTAAATGCCAAAGTAAATCCAATAAGGGCAGAAAGATCGAAAATACATTGAAAAATAAGGCCAATAGCGGCTGAAAAAAAATTAGTGGACAAATGGTATTGTATAGGTATGCTTTCTGGCAACGAGGAGAAACACGTGCTGCCACACATCACAGAACAACTCCACCCGGACGCATACGATTTGGGCAACCGACCGCTGGAAGAGGCGGCGCTGACCCTGTCCAGGGGTCAGCAGGAAGCGGCCGGTGCCCCACAGGGCGCCCTGCGTGCGATTTGCGACGGTGCCGACGCCATGGCCCGCAGTCTGGCATCAGGTGGTTCATTGTATTACGCGGCGGCGGGGTCTTCGGGGCTGATGGCTGCGGCTGATGCAATGGAACTGGGCGGTACTTTCGGCATTGATGAAAACCAAGTCCATATCCTGATGGCCGGAGGGTTGCCGCAATCCGCGCATATGCCCGGTGGAACCGAGGACGATACCGATGGGCTGATCGACGGGCTGGCCGTGCTTACGTGCAACGATACGGTCATTGCTGTCTCTGCCAGTGGCACCACCCCCTATACACTTGAGGCCGCGCGACTTGCGCGTGCCGCGGGTGCCAGCACGATCGGGATAGCCAACAACCCGGGCAGCCCGCTGTTGGCGCAATGCGATCACGCGATTCTGCTTGCCACCCCGCCTGAACTGATTTCAGGCTCAACCCGAATGGGCGCCGGTACAGCCCAGAAAATCGCGCTGAACATGCTGTCCAGCCTTATGGCAATCAAGTTGGGTCATGTTCACGAGGGCATGATGGTCAACCTGCGAGCAGACAACGCAAAGCTGCGGGCGCGTGCGACCGGCATCGTCGCCCGGATCGCCGGAGTTGATGCAGGCACCGCCCAAAACGCCTTGGCTGAAGCGCAAGGAGACACCAAATCCGCCATTCTCATCGCCGCTCGCGGCGTTTCACTGGCGGCAGCCAATGCGCGCCTGAAAGAAGCGGGCGGAGTTCTGAGCGCGGCACTGACACCTGATAAATAACTGCAAACCAAATGGGAGAGTACAATGAAACGTAATAGCCTGAAACTGGCCTTGCTTGGTGGGACGCTGTTAGCCTCTGCCGCCTATGCCGAGGACGTCACCCTGACTATCGAAAGCTGGCGTAACGATGACCTGACACTGTGGCAGGACCAGATCATCCCGGCCTTTGAAGCAAAGCATCCTGGCATCAAAGTCCAGTTCACGCCGTCTGCCCCAGCAGAATATAACGCGGTTTTGAACTCGAAACTTGATGCGGGGTCTGCCGGTGACCTGATTACCTGCCGCCCCTTCGATGCTTCGTTGGCGCTTTATGAGGCTGGTCATCTAACCGATCTGTCCTCGGTCGAGGCGATGAACAACTTCTCGGACGTTGCAAAGTCTGCCTGGCAGACGGATGACGGTTCGGCCAGCTTCTGCGTGCCGATGGCGTCGGTAATTCACGGCTTCATCTACAACAAGGACGCTTTTGCCGAGTTGGGCCTCGAAGTGCCGACCACGGAAGACGAGTTCTTTGCCGCCTTGGACAAGATCAAGGAAGACGGCACTTACATCCCAATGGCGATGGGTACCAACGACCAATGGGAAGCTGCCACGATGGGTTACAATAACATCGGGCCGAACTACTGGAAGGGTGAAGAAGGTCGTCAGGCGTTGATCGCAGGCGAACAGAAGCTGACCGATGAAGCCTGGACAGCCCCGTACGCAACGCTGGCCCGCTGGGGTGCGTATCTGGGTGACGGGTACGAAGCACAGACCTATCCCGACAGCCAGAACATCTTCACTTTGGGCCGCGCGGCCATCTATCCTGCGGGATCATGGGAGATTTCCGGCTTCAACGCACAAGCCGATTTCGAGATGGGTGCATTCAAGCCTCCGGTTCAGAACGCGGGCGACACCTGCTATATCTCGGACCATACGGATATCGGCATCGGCATGAACGCGGCCACGAAGAATCCTGAAGCCGCCGAAACTTTTTTGACTTGGGTCGCAAGCCCTGAGTTTGCTGAAATCTTCGGCAACGCTCTGCCCGGCTTCTTCCCGCTGTCGAGCACTCCGGTCGAGTTGCAGGACCCGCTGGCCAAGGAAATCGTCGGCTGGCGTGAAGAATGTGAATCGACTATCCGCTCGACCTATCAAATCCTGTCGCGCGGCACACCAAACCTCGAGAACGAGACCTGGGGTGCATCCGTTGCCGCTATCAAAGGTGCCAAGTCGCCCGAAGAGCTGGGTGCAGAACTACAGGCGGGCCTCGCCTCGTGGTACGCACCACATCAGTAAGCTGAACCATACCCGGGCAGCATGAGTTGCCCGGGTACGCCCGGCATTCCATCGAAAGCGCTCCCCATGACCCGCCCCCGCATCCGCTGGCATATCGTCGTGTTTCTGGCACCAGCCGTGCTTGTCTACACAGCGGTGATGATCTTTCCCCTGTTCAACACGCTCCGTCTGGCCCTTTACTCTGAAGTCGACCAGAGCCGCATATTTGTTGGACTGCAGAACTTTCAAACGCTGTTCTTCGATCCGATTTGGTCGGAACAGTTCTGGAATGCGCTGGGCAACAATTTCTGGTTCTTTCTGATCCATATGCTGGTGCAGAACCCCATCGGCATCGCGCTGGCCGCGCTTCTCAGCCATCCGCGCCTGCGATTTGCGGTGCTCTATCGGTCGGCGATCTTCATTCCGACAATCCTCAGTTTTGTGATTGTCGGGTTTGCATGGAAACTGATCTTGTCGCCCATCTGGGGCATCGCGCCTTCGATGCTGGACGCGGTTGGGCTGAAATCCCTCTTTGCCCCGTGGTTGGGGAAGGAGGAATATGCCCTGACCACACTGGCTTTGATTTCGGTCTGGCAGTTCGTTGGCATCCCGATGATGTTGATCTACGCGGCCTTGCTGTCGATCCCCGAGGAAATCCTGGAAGCCGGGGAAGTGGATGGCATCACCGGTACAAGTGCCTTTTGGAAAATCAAGCTGCCGCTGATCCTGCCCTCGATCGGGATCATCTCAATCCTGACATTTGTCGGCAATTTCAACGCCTTCGATCTGATCTATGCTGCACAGGGCGCTCTGGCGGGGCCTGACTTCTCGACCGATATTCTTGGCACCTTCATGTATCGCACATTCTTTGGCTTCCAGCTGCAATTGGGTGATCCGCATATGGGTTCGGCCATCGCTGGTGCGATGTTTGCAATCATCCTGCTGGGTGTCTGTGTCTACCTTTTCGGCATCCAGACCCGGATGCGCCGGTACCAGCTGTAAGGAGCAGATGACATGAACAAGGCCCGCTCCAACCCGCTAAACACCTTCGCGATGCATGGTGCACTGATCTTCTATACGCTGATCGCACTGTTTCCGGTTTTCGTGATCCTGATCAACAGCTTCAAGACCCGCAAGGCGATCTTTCGCGAACCGCTGGCGCTGCCTGATGCCGACAGTTTTTCGATGATCGGGTATCAGACAGTGATGAAGCAGGGGGATTTCTTCCTTTATTTCCAGAACTCTCTGATTGTGACAGTTGCATCCCTGACCTTGGTCCTGCTGTTTGGCGCAATGGCGGCTTATGCGCTGAGTGAGTACCGGTTCAAGGGCAACATGCTTATGGGTCTGTACCTGGCGCTTGGAATCATGATCCCGATCCGCATCGGCACTGTGGCCATCCTGGAAATGATGGTGGCGACCGGGCTGGTGAACACCCTGTGGGCGCTGATCCTTGTCTATACGGCGCAGGGCCTGCCCTTGGCGGTGTTCATCCTCAGCGAGTTCATGAAACAGGTGAGTGACGACCTCAAGAATGCGGGCCGCATTGACGGGCTAAGCGAATACACAATCTTCTTTCGGCTTGTGTTGCCGCTGGTGCGTCCGGCAATGGCAACGGTTGCCGTGTTCAACATGATCCCGATCTGGAACGATCTATGGTTCCCGCTGATCCTGGCTCCTGCGGAAGAGACCAAGACACTGACGCTGGGCAGCCAGGTCTTCATCGGTCAGTTTGTGACAGACTGGAATGCGGTCTTGTCAGCCCTTTCAATGGCGATCCTGCCGGTGCTGATCCTCTATGTGATCTTCTCGCGACAGCTTATCCGCGGCATCACGTCAGGAGCGGTGAAATGACCCGCGTCCTGATCGCAGGCCTTGGAAATATGGGGCTGAGCCATGCGCTGGCACATCACCACCACCCGGACGCACAGATTGTCGGGCTGGTGAACCGATCCGGCCGCGTGGATCACCCTGATCTGACGCGCTATTCGGTGTATTCAAGTTTTGAGGCCGCTCTGACCGAAACCAAACCGGATCTGGTTGTGGTTGCGACCTATTCGGACAGTCACCCGGATTACGCCTGCGCCGCGATGGAGGCGGGTGCGCATGTGTTTGTCGAAAAACCGCTCGCCACCAACGTTGCCGATGCGCAGCGTGTGGTCGAAACAGCAACGCGGCTGAACCGTAAGCTGGTGGTCGGCTATATCCTGCGCCACCACCCATCCTGGATGCGTCTGATCGCCGAGGCTCGCACTCTGGGTGGCCCCTATGTGTTCCGTCTGAACCTGAATCAACAATCCTCGGGTCCTGAGTGGGAGACGCACAAGGCCCTGATGCAGACCACGTCGCCCATCGTGGATTGCGGTGTGCATTATGTCGATGTGATGTGCCAGATCACCGACGCAAAACCCCTTCGCGTTCATGGCATGGGTCTGCGCCTGTCGGATGAAATCGCGCCTGACATGTACAATTACGGCCAGTTTCAGGTCGTGTTCGACGACGGTTCGGTCGGGTGGTACGAGGCTGGTTGGGGTCCGATGATGTCCGAAACCGCGTTTTTTGTGAAGGACATTGTCTCGCCCAACGGGTCTGTTTCGATCACCGACGGAAACAAGGGCGCGTCCGCAGACATCGATGGTCACACCAAGGTTGGTGGCCTTCTGGTTCACACGCCGCAGGGCGACAGGATTATCGACATGCCTGATGAGCCCGGCCATCAGGAACTGTGCGATGCTGAACAAGCCTATATGCTGCGCGCCATCGCCGAGGATATCGACCTGACCCGCCATATGTCCGACGCCGTACAATCCCTTGCCATCTGCCTGGCCGCTGATCAAAGCATCCGCACTGGCCAACCCGTTTCTCTTGAGGAGACCCGCCAATGACCGCCCTTTCACTGAAAAACATTCACAAATCCTTTGGCAATGTAGAGGTCCTGAAGGACATCAATCTTGAGGTTGAGGACGGCGAGTTTGTGGTTTTTGTCGGCCCCTCCGGATGCGGCAAGTCCACTCTTCTGCGCGTTATTGCAGGGCTTGAAGATGCCACATCGGGTGAGATCAGAATTGCTGGCGAGCAGGTCAATCTGACCCCGCCCTCGAAACGTGGCATCGCCATGGTGTTCCAGAGCTACGCGCTTTATCCGCACCTGAATGTACGCGGCAACCTGACCCTTGCCCTGAAACAGGAACGCCAGCCGAAAGCCGTGATCGACGAGCGCGTCGCCGAGGCGAGCCGGATGCTGGGGTTGGAGCCCTACCTTGACCGCTACCCATCCGAACTGTCGGGGGGGCAGCGCCAGCGTGTTGCAATCGGTCGTGCCATCGTTCGCCAACCCAAGCTGTTTCTGTTCGACGAACCGCTGTCCAATCTTGATGCTGCTTTGCGCATGAACACCCGGATCGAGATCGCAAATCTGCACAGGCAACTCTCGGCCTCGATGATTTATGTCACGCACGATCAGACAGAAGCGATGACATTGGCCGACAAGATAGTGGTGCTGCGCGACGGACGGGTGGAACAGGTCGGCAGCCCGATGGAGCTGTACAACAACCCGGCAAACCGCTTTGTCGCGGGTTTTCTTGGTGCACCGTCCATGAATTTTCTTCCGGCGGACAATCTGACCCCGGGCGATCCGCGCGAACTGGGGCTGCGCCCGGAAGACATCCGCCTGGAAAGCGGTGGGCCGATCGCCGGCACCGTTTCGCATGTTGAGCAATTGGGCGGTGATACCAATGTCATTCTGCAAACCAGCAACGTGCCAATTACAGTCCGTTTGTTTGGCCAGCATGCAATTGCCCCGGGTGACGATGTACAATTCGGGTTTGATCCCAACCGCGCATATTACTTCGGGAATGACGGGCAAAGATTACAGTAACGGTAGTTTTTCTAGCCCGTTCTGCGCCAGTTTGGTCCGGTGTGAGCGTGACCCAAAGAGTGCAAGCGCCGGAAGATGTGACCGGTTATCCAAGACTGTGGCGTGTGAACATGAATTGCCCGGATGGCAGGTTCGACCGGAAGTCAGCGGCCCGACCGGGCAGCGCCTTGTAGAACTGACGCAAGCCGGGCTCGATGTCTTCAGCCAGTTCTTCGCACTGTTGGCACAAGGTCTTGACCAGACTGTTTGGGTGTCGATTTGTGATCGCCAAAATCAGCTCTGCATGTGCAGCCCTGAGATCCTGGAATGCCGCTGTTTTCAACAGGGTCTGATCGCCCACCAAAACAAAGACGGGTTCCGGGTTGGCTTTGCCTTTCAGATCAACATGCCCGGCCTCTAACATGGCCAGATCCCCCTGCGTGATTTCATGGACACCGTTTGAAACGACGATGTCGTAGTCGACCGTTCGACAGCATTGTTCGATCCGCGCTGAGACATTCACGACGTCGCCGATGACCGTATAGTTGAACCGTTTCTGCGATCCGATATTGCCGACGCAGGCCTGCCCGGTGGCAAGCCCCGTTGCCAGCGCGATAGGGGGGCGGTTTCGCATGATGTCGGATGCATTGAACTCTGCCAAAGCGCGCCGCATTTTCAGTGCGGCAAGTGCCGCCCGGCACGGGTGGTCAGCGACAGGAAGAGGCGCGTTCCAGAACGCCATAACGGCGTCGCCGATAAACTTGTCGATGGTTCCCCGTTCAGCCAGTATCTGGTCGCCGATACTGGAAAAAAGCGCATTCAGCAGCGAGACCAGTTCGGTGGCAGATGCGGATTCAGACAGAGGTGTAAAACCCCGGATGTCGGAAAACATCACTGTGATATCCTGCGTCTCGCCTCCCAATTGCAGCTGATGCCCGGTGGCTTCCATCTCATCAAGGATTTCCGGGGCGACGTAATGAGAAAAGACTTTCCGGATTTGGCGCTTTTCCCGTTCGGTGGACAGGAAAAGATACCCTGCCAGCAGCCCGAAATTGGCCATGCCACCGATAAGCGGAAATGTGGCGTCGAACAAAACCGACTGGTTTTGAAAGACCAGCCAACTCAATATCAGAACGGCGGCAGCGGCGACACCGCCTGCAATGAAAGATGCAACCGCACCAAAACTGGACATGACGGCAATCACGACAAGCCCGAGAAAGGCGAAGGCAAGCATTTCCTGCGCTGCGGTCACGTCCGAACGGCTTAGCATTTCGTTGGTCAGGACCTGTTCCAGCACCTGAGCATGAATTGAAACGCCGGGAACGCTCTCTCCAAGCGCTGTCTGATGCATATCGAATAAACCGGCGGCCGACGTTCCGATCAGGATGATCCGCCCCTCAACTTCCGCCCGAACATCCGCATCATCCGAGCTTTTGAGGATATCGCTGGCCGAGATGTACAGTTCGGGCGCATCCCGCCGGTATCTCAGCCAAATCTCGCCGTTTTCTGTCGTTGGTATACGGTATCCCCCGACCTCAACCGCCAACATGATGCCTGTTTCGTCCTGCGCACCTTCGGCTACGATATTGGTTTCACCCAAGGCAACTCTCAGGGCTTCAATTGACAGACCCGGCAACAGCCCGTCCGGCCCGCGCCAAAGAACCGGCACACGGCGCATGATGCCGGTTCCGCCGATGGGCGAGACGTTGACCCCACCAATACCCGCAGCGGTCCGGTCCAAAGGGGGCGCGATTGGCGTCCAATGAGGAACTGAAATTAGACCCGCGGCGGGATTTTCCCCGAACTCAATGATACCTGCTTTTGCAGTGATGGGGTTTCCTTCCGCCGACAATCGTGCGGCAGTCCCAAGAACGACTGGCCAATAGGCGATTTCCATCCCAAGCAAGACATCGTTATCGAGCTTCTGAGCGTGGCGTTCCACTGTGAGGACCCCTGCCAAAGATGGATCGTTCAGAAGACGCGAGGGCGAAAATCGGTCAGGTTCAGCGAACAACATATCAAACGCGATGGCCGCAGCACCGTATTCACCCAGATTTTGAACCATCTGCGCCACCAGTGTTCGGGGCCAGGGCCATTGCCCCCAATTGGCCAGAGAGGCTTCGTCGATATCTACAACCCGGATGGGGAGGTCAGGATTGAACTCTCGCGGAGACGACCTTTGCAGAACGTCGAAATAGATCAGACGGGTCATTCGCACAGGATAAGGATCCATGACCCGGATGAAACAACCCACCAGGATCAGACACAATCCGACAAGGCGGAACGCCCATTTCCCTGTCCTGGTTTTGCGCTTTTCGTCGCTCATGTCGTTCCCCGGACAAGTGAGTCCATTTCCGCTTTTTCGACATCGCTACCGGAACAGCTCACTATTTGATTCTTGCTGCTCTGGATCTTCCTGACCTGGTTCCTCTCGATCAGGTTCTTCGGGTTCCGGTTCAGGCTCTTCCGGATCAGGCTCTTCCGGTTCCGGTTCCGGTTCTTCTGGCTCCGGTTCCGGTTCTGGTTCTGGTTCTTCCAGCTCCGGTTCTGGTTCTACTTCTGGCTCTGGGTTTGACGGAGGTGCTGGCGGCGCTGCGACGCTGACTGGGCGCGGCTGGGGCGCAGTTCTGCGAAAATCGGCCCTGTCGACTTTGGCCTGCTGCACGGGCGCGCCTTCGCCAGAACATCCCTCAACCCGTACCTGCAAAGGAGGCAGAAGGCCTTCCTGCGACTGAATAAATGGGAATCCCTCTTTCAGTGCTTGATCGTACTGTGCCTGATCAGCGGGCCGCCCGACTGTTCCGCCTCCACCGGTGGCATACATGCTGCACACGCGGCCTGTGGACCTGCAAGACCCTTGTGCACTGCACATTTGAACAGTTCCGTGCAGGACAAGCATTGCGCTTTGGGTTTGTGATACGACCCACATATCGAAGGTTGTGCCACGAACTGCCATTGTCGCTGTCGGGGTCTTGATCGAATAGGCTCTTTTTCTGCTTTTGCCTGAAATGAATCGAAAGCTGCCGCCCAAGGCCTGCACGGCAAAGCTTTTGGCCTTTCGGTTGCCGCGCAGCATGGTCACGTCCAAAACCATATGCGCATTGGGGCCAACGGCAATTTTGGTTTCATCCACAAAAACGATCTGCACCAAACCGCTGTGGTCTGTAGAAATCGTATCGCCCGACACCACATCCATTCCTGAAATGACAGGTTGCGCGTTTCCGGCGCGAATGATCTGAGCGCCTTGTTTGGCGCTGATGACAGTTCCGATGTTGGCAAGGGCCTGCGCCGGCATGAGCGCGACAACAAATACAACCAACACAATCTTTAACCAAGTCAAACCAGAGCCCCTTCCCCCAACGGGTCTAAGTAAGCGCGAAGCGCGCCAAGCTCGATTTTTGCCCCCAGAAATGTGTTATTCTTATTCAAATACTCTAAAATGCTAGCAATATTTATGCATTATGGTGTGTATTTGTAGCAAGTTGTTTTTTGGCCCACGATTTCTAGTTTGAGCACATACGGGTATGCAGGCGGTTGTCTCCGCCATGGTCAGAACGTGTGAACAACAGGCTTACACCTATGGAACTGAGAGCCGTAAGTCGAGCAAACTGATAGGCGCTTAGCAAGGTAACTGAACAGGCCGAAGCACAGCCTTCGGTAAATTCGAGCATAGGACACGTGGCTCATCGCTATCCTTGCGATGAGCCTTGACGCTCTTGCAGCGTGTTGTTGAAGGATCAGAGGAATTGTTCGGGCAACAATGCGTCCGGCATGTTCTGGTAACACACGGGTCTCAAGAACCGCCGGATCGACAATGTGCCGACAGAAGTAGCACCGAAATTGGTCGAAGCGGGGTAGGGGCCGCCATGCACCATGCTGTCGCAGACCTCGACGCCCGTGGGAAAGCCATTGGCCAGTACACGCCCGGCCTTGCGCTCGAGGATCGGCATCAGGGAACGCGCGGTGTCCATGTCCGCATCATCCATATGCAGGGTGCAGGTCAGCTGACCTTGCAGACTGTGTGCGACGGCCCGCATTTCGTCAGGCGTTTCGGCGGTCACTATTACGCCCAGCGGGCCAAAAACCTCTTCACCAAGGGTTTGGTTTTCCAGCCAGTTCGCAGCATTGGTACGATACAGGTACGGGGACGCGGTGCGTTGGTCACACATCGAGGTCAGAACCTCCTGCACACCTGTTGTATTGGCGATCCTTGCCTGACCAGTTCGGTAAGCGTCGGCGATGCCGTCGGTCAGCATGGTCTGCGCGGGTGTTTCTGACAAGGCGGTTCGCGTGGTTTCGGCGAAGCGGTCCGCTGCTGCACCCGCCAGCAAAACGGCGACCCCGGGGTTGGTACAGAACTGACCTGCGCCCATGGTCAGCGACCCTGCCCAGTTCTGAGCAATGTTGTCGCCCCGGTTCGTCAGAGCAGCATCGAGAATGAACATCGGGTTGACCGAGCCAAGTTCACCGAAAAACGGGATTGGTTCAGGACGTGCGGCACATAGATCGAACAGTGCCCGACCACCAGCCAATGAGCCAGTGAACCCGACAGCCCTGATCAGCGGGTGCTGTACCAAAGCGGAACCCACGGTCCGGTCACCCCCCTGAATAAGACTGAAGACACCGGGATTAATTTTGCAGCGTTCGATGGCAGCATGTATAGCCTCGGCTATGATCTCACCGGTACCCGGGTGGGCGCTGTGCCCTTTTACGACAACGGGACACCCAGCAGCCAAGGCGGCCGCGGTGTCGCCGCCTGCGGTTGAAAAGGCCAAAGGGAAATTCGAAGCACCGAATACGGCGACAGGGCCAATTGGGCGCTGGATCATTTTCAGATCCGGGCGCGGCAGCGGCGAGCGGTCTGGCAACGGGCCGTCGTGACGCCGATCCAGATACTCACCACTCAGAATATGTGTGGCAAACAAGCGAAGTTGGCCCGATGTGCGACCCCGCTCTCCTTGCAGACGGGCCTCGGGCAGGCCGGTTTCCTGCGTTCCGATTGCAGTAATCGCCTCGGCGCGGGCTTCGATCTCATCTGCGATGGCATTCAGAAATGCCGCGCGGTCTTCCCGGGTCGACAAACCATAGCTCCAGAACGCTTCTTCGGCAGCTTCCGCAGCCGCGTCAACATCCTGAAGGCGCCCCACCGAAAAACTGTGTGACGGTCCAAAAGCGGGCTGTGACTGAAAAAACGTGTCACCTGAAAGCCAATTTCCAGCGATGAGGTGCTTACCATGGGGGGAGCAGGTCATGAAGGTTCCATATTTACGATTCTGAAGCTATGGATAATGTATCCAATTAAGAGAGACAATCAAGCGCCCTGTTAGGTCTCCTCCATGGCGCGTTTTGCTACGATCATCTCCAGCAGCTGTTCCTTTGTTCGCCGGATGTGCCGCATCAGCATGTTACAGGCTTCGTCAACGTTCCCTGCTTGCGCCAGTTTCAACAGCTCTCGATGCTCTTTTTTCGCGGGTTCCCGCTGCTTCATCACGCTCAAATGCATTCGGACATAGCGGTCTGATTGCAGATTGACGCGGTCCAGCAATTCATTCGTCAGTTTCCTCTGCGACGCCGCGTAAAGGGCGGAGTGATATTGGTAATTCAGGATCCCCCACTTGCTGACGTCATTCTCGTCATAAGACGCTTCCATCTGCGTCAATATCTCGTTGCATCGTGCAAAGTCGGCAGATGTCATCTGCGGAATGGCTCTGCGGAAAAGATCGACTTCAATAAGCATTCGAAGGTCGAATATTTCTCCAATTTCATTCAGGGAGTGTTTGGTAACGGATCCGCCCCGATTATTGGCCCATTGAATCAGGCCTTCAGCGTTCAGACGCTTTAGGGCTTCGCGGATGGGCATCCGAGATACGTCGTATTCTTCGGCCAGAGCTTCCTGACGAATAGCTTCACCTTCGGCAAGTTCACCGTTCAGAATACGTTCACGAAGATCGTTCGCGATGACATCTGGTAGGCTTTGCTTGGTTATAGCGCGCTTTCCTGCCATATCTTTCCTGCCACTTGTTTGGGTACAGCTACCGGTTACCGGCGTTATTCCAAGCTGAGCCGCGACTCGGCCACCCAGAAAGCTGATTAAGGACACTCCGCTTGATAATGCATCCAATATCCATGGTGATTCAACCCTGCTGAGACAGCGAGGTAAGACCAAGAGCGAATGGAACCTTCTGTAACTGCCTTTCCCTGAGAGCGGGCGCGGCCAATGCACTGTTTAGTCAGACACCCCAGGTGTCCGACAAGCGATACCCGCCAGGCCAGGGGTCATCCGGGTCAAGCATGTGTTGGTGAATTCCGGTGATCCAGCCGCGCCCACTGATTTCGGGGACAATCGCGGTACGGCCGGCCACTTCGGTGGTATCGACAATCCGACCGGTGAACCGTGATCCGATGATCGAGACCGCCTCGAACGTCTGACCCGGCGACATCAATCCTTTTGCCGCCATCAGCGCCATGCGCGCGGAAACCGCTGTACCTGTAGGCGACCGATCAACCTTGCCGGGTTGGATCGCCACGGCAGATTTTCCGGTCAATCCGGTTTCGGTCTCGCTGATCGGGCCGCAGAAAGCACAGAATGAGATATGGTCCCAATCCGGGTTTTCAGGATGCGAAAACCCAAGCTGTTCATTGGCTGCATTGGTGATCTTCACCCCCAATCGGGCAATGTCACGGGCCTCATGTTCGACAATCTCGAATCCCAACGCCTGTGCATCGACCACGACAAAACTGTCACCCCCATAGGCGGTATCAACCATGATCGTATCCAATCCGGGTACCTCAAGTGGGACGGACAGTTTGTCGGCAAAGCTGGGCAGGTTCTGCACGAAAATGCGTTGCGCTTTGCCACCGCTGCATTCCGCCCGCACATGAACCAGCCCGCCCGGGGCCTCAAGCACCATATGAGTTTCTGGTTCTTGCATCGGAATGACCCCGCCATCCAGCAATACGGTTGAAACACAGATCGAGTTCGAACCCGACATCGGCGGTGTGTCTTCGGGTTCCATAATGATAAAGGCCGCGTCGGCCTTGGGGTGTTTCGGGGGCACCAGAAGATTGACATGACGGAAAACACCGCCCCGAGGTTCGTTCAGAACGAAGTTGCGCAGCGTCTGGTCGCCCGCGACAAAGCTGCGCTGTTCCCACAAGGTGTCGCCTGGTGGCGGGGCAACGCCCCCAACGATAACATCCCCGACTTCACCTTCTGCGTGGGCTGAAATGACATGAACGGTTTTGCTGCTCCGCATCGGATCTCTCAATATTGTGCGACAGGCTCGCCCAGAGCGTCGAAAATCGGTGTAACACCCAGACCCGGACGGGCGGGTGCGGTCATCCGGCCGTTGACACGCTTTGGCGCACCCTCGGCAATGTCCACGGTGCCGTAAGAGTTGAAATCCGTGGCAGAGAATGTGAACTCGGACGGCGTTGAACGGGCCAGATGTGCAATGGCTGCGGTGGTGATGTCACCACCCCAGGTGTCTTCGATCGTCATGGGGATGCCGTGCGCCACGCACAGGTCCCGCATAAGATGGGCTTTGGTCAACCCTCCGACTTTCGAGATCTTCAGGTTGATCACATCCATCGCGTCTTCGGCAATGCCGCGGACCAGCGTGTTGGGAGTGTCGATCACCTCGTCCATCACGAAAGGCAACGCGGTGCGGCGGCGGATCGACACGCATTCCTCATAGGTCAGGCAAGGCTGTTCCACATAGACATCCAGACCCGAAATCGCGCCCACCACGCGTGCGGCCTCGTGCCGGGTCCAGCCGGTATTGGCGTCTGCTACAAGCAGGTCCGTCTTTTTCAGAACGGCGCGGGTGGCGTGGATACGGTCGATGTCGTCATTGGCCTCGCCACCCACCTTGAGCTGAAACTTGGTGTAGCCTTCGGCAGCATAGCCTTCGATCTTTTTGGCCATGATCTCGGGAGCTTCCTGACTGATCGCGCGATAAAGCACCACATCATCCTGCGCAGCGCCCCCCAGCAATGTGTAAAGCGGCTGGTCCGTGGCCTTGCCCAGCAGATCCCAGCAGGCAATATCCACCGGAGCCTTAGCATAGGGATGACCCCGCAAGGCCGCATCCATCGTACGGTTGATCTGACCGATATTCAGTGGGTCCTGCCCGATCAAATGCGGGGCCAGCTCTGCCAGCCCGGCCCGGACGCCGAGCGCAAAAGACGGCAGATAGGCCGAGCCAAGCGGGCAGCATTCGGCATAGCCCTTCAACCCTTCATCTGTGATGATTTCCAGAACGGTGCTGTCAAACACTTCGACAAAATTGCCGTTGGACCAGCTATAGCGGCCTTCTTTCAGCGGCAGATCCACCTGATATACGTTCAGCCCGGTGATTTTCATAAGGTGTTCTCCAGATTAGAAGCGTGTGGATGAGAAAGGTGACATATCGAGCACCGGCTTGGCGTCAGTGACCAGATCGGCCACCAGTTCGGCCGTGCCTGCGGATTGGGTCAGCCCCAGATGACCATGGCCAAAGGCATAAAGTACGTGTGGTGCGCGCGAAGATCGGTCAATCACTGGCAGGCTGTCAGGCAGTGATGGGCGAAAGCCCATCCATTGCGTGCCGCCTTCCAGGTTCAGGTCTGGCATGAAGCGCCCGGCCTTGGCCAGCAACGTGTCAGCGCGCCGGTAATTCGGGGCCAGCTTCAATCCACCCAGTTCGACTGCACCGCCGATGCGCACGCCGCCGTTGATCCGGGTTACCACAAACCCATGCCCCCCAAAGGTCAGATGAGTGCGCAGGTCAAAAGCGCCTTCGGGCAGGGTCGTGTTATAACCCCGCTCGGTCTCAAGCGGGATATGATCCCCCAGGGTCTTGGCCAGCTGGTGTGACCAGGCTCCGGCGGCAACAATCACCTGACCTGCCGAAATGTCGCCGTTGTCCGTGTCAAGGCGCACGCCGTCATCGGTTGGTTTCAGTGCCGTGATCCCTGCGATCTTTACCTGCCCACCGCGCGCGATGAACTGTGCCGCCAGATGCTCGGTCCAGCGGGCAGGGTCGACGGTATTCATCCATGTCGAGGTAAAACCCGCATGGGTAAATCGCCGGTTCAGCCCGGGCTGAATTTCGGCAATAGCATCCGGGCTGTCCAGAAGATCAAACGGGATGCCATGGTCCTTGCGCAGGTTCCAGGTGGGCAGGCTGGCACGGAATTCGCCCTCACTCTCGAACAACTGCAACTGGCCTTCGCGCTGCATCAGCGCCTCGCCGTCTACATGCTCGATCTGACGCTCCAGCGCCGCACGGCTGTGGTTCATCAGCGCGGCTTGTGCGGATAGTGAGGCTGCATAACGATCGCGCCAACTGGCCCGCCAGAACTGGAGCATCCACGGTGCAATACTCAGCGCATAAGCGGGCGGGATCGACAAAGGCCCCAACGGATCAAGCAGCCATTTTGGCGCTTTGCGCATGATCCCAGGCGTTGCAAGCGGCACGATATCTGTAAAGGCAAAGGCCCCGGCATTGCCCTTTGACGCCTCGGCTGCAACGCCTTCACGGTCCAGCACAAGCACCTGCCTTCCCCGCTTTTGCAACTCTAGCGCAGCGCTGATGCCAATGATGCCAGCACCGATCACAACTATGTCCGTCTTGGTGTCATGCTGCATGGTTACAGGTTCTCAAATAGTGGTACGGGGTCGGGGACCGGACAGCGTCTGTCCCCGGCCTTGACTTCAAAGCGCGATGCCATCACGGAACGGATCATTCGGCGCGAAAACCAACCTGCCTTCCGACATGATATGCGCCTGCCCGGTCAGGGTGGGAATGACACCCCCGTTCGGGCCGGGTTGGTAGCTCAGCACGTAGGGGCTGCCGATCACGCTTTCCTGCACAATCTCTTCCCCTGCTTCCAGCACCCCGTTTGCCGCCAGACAGGCGAGGCGCGCCGAACTGCCGGTACCGCAGGGCGACCGGTCATATTGATTGTCCGGGCACAGTACAAAGTTGCGGCTGTGAACATCCTTGTTGGGGGATTGATCCTGAAGGATCACATGGTCGACCAGTTCTCCGTTTTCGCCATGCACGCCCTGTGCGATGCAGGCTTCGCGTATGGTGATGGTCAGATCGGTCATCGCCCGAATGTTTCCCGGGTTCACCGGGATTGGGCTGGGATCAACAATGAAGAACCAATTTCCGCCAAAGGCAAGATCGCCGGTTATCGACCCATAGCCGCCAACCTCAATCTGCACTGCTGCCCGCACGCGACGGCTCTCGACATTTGTGACGCGTACGGTATTGGCGTCCAGTAAATCCACCGAGACGACACCGACCGGAGTTTCAACCCGATGCGTGCCCGGCCGGATTCTGCCCATATGTGCCAGAGTGACGCCCAGACCGATGGTGCCATGCCCGCACATGCCAAGAACTGCATCCGCATCAAAATAGATCACGCCGGTCTCACACCCTGGATCTTCGGGCGCGACCAGAAGCGCCCCCACCATTCCGGGCTGCCCACGCGGCTCCAGCAAGATGGATTTGTAGAACGCCTCATGCTCGGTGGCCAAGCGTCGTGCACGCTCTGCCAGCGGGCCGGACCCCAGATCGGGGCCGCCGTCGAGGATCACCCGCGTAGGCATTCCCCCTGTGTGACTGTCAATCACATGCATTCAGCAATGACCCCGCCTTGGCCGGACCAATCAGTAAACCAAGTGCGGAACAGGTCGTATTGCTGTTCGCAATAGTTGCGCTGGGCATCTGTCAACTCGTCGGTTTCGTTGAAGTGCAAACGGTATTCCTCTTCGCCGTTCAGGACCAGCAGGTGTTTGTAATACAGCACCAGATCGGTGCCCTCGTCAAAGCTGGCCAGCACACCAAAGGCCTCTTCCAGTTCCCGCGCGCGCAGGCGCGCTTCGGCATGACCGGCCGCCGCTTTCTGGCACAGGGCAGCCAGCAGCAGTGCTTCTTTCGGCAGGGCAGTGCCAATCCCTGTGATCGAACCGGTGGCGCCGCAATTGACGAAGCCATGGTAGACCTCGGTGTCCACACCAACCATCAGTGTAACCTGATCATCCTTCGAGGTAATGTGTTCCGCCGCATAGCGCAGATCGCTTTTGCCACCGAATTCCTTGAACCCAACCAGGTTGGGATGATCTGCGCGCAATTCCAGGAACAGATCGGCGCGCGTCGCGAAGCCGTAAACCGGGCTGTTATAGATGATTGCCGGAATATCAGGTGCGGCCGACAGGATCGCTTTGAAATGATTACGCTGCGCCGCGATGGACGATCCACGCGACAATACACGCGGGATCACCATAAGCCCTGCCGCTCCAACCTTTTGCGCATGCGCGGCAAGCGCCACGGCGGATTTCGAATTTATCGCACCTGTGCCGACGACAACGGGCAGTCCGGCCGCGATCAGACGTTCGACACCTTCCATCCGTTCGGCATCCGACAAGAGAGGCCAGTCGCCCATCGAGCCGCAATAGACCACGGCAGACATACCCGCTGCGATCATTTCCTTGCCCTTTTTCACCAGCGCGTCAAAATCCGGTGTCCGGTCCGGTTTGCAGGGGGTCATCAGGGCTGGCATGGTGCCGGTGAAGATATTCTGGGACATGAAGGTAACCTTCCTAATTGTTTTGGGGCGGGGGCTTTTATCGCACATTCGCCAGGAATTTGCGGGTGTGTTCAGATTGGGCTTCGTTAAAAATCTGGGCGGGCGGGCCGATCTCTTCCATCACGCCCTGATGAAAAAAAGCAACCCGGTCTGATACATCACGAGCGAAACCCATCTCATGCGTGACGCAAATCATCGTCATCCCTTCTTCGGCCAAAAGCCGCATCGTGTCGAGAACTTCGCCCACCAGTTCAGGATCCAGCGCCGAGGTTGCTTCGTCAAACAGCATGTATTCCGGCTCCATCGCCAGCGCGCGGGCAATGGCAAGACGCTGCTGCTGACCACCCGATAAGGCCGAGGGGAAGACGTTCAGCTTTTCGCCCAACCCTACATGGGTCAACTGCTTTGCGGCAATGTCACGCGCCTCGTCTCTCGACTTGCCTTTGACAATCTTCGGGGCCAACGCAACGTTTTCCAGTGCTGTCAGATGCGGAAAGCTGTTCCATTGCTGGAACACCATCCCCAGCTTTGTGCGCAGCTTGTTGATGTCGGTGCCTTTTGCATGAACATCAATGCCATCAACCCTGACCGATCCCTGCTGGATCGGTTCCAGCGCGTTGATGCAATAGAGAAGGGTCGATTTGCCGGAGCCTGACGCACCGATCACCGACAGAACTTCTCCTTTCTGCACATCCAGATCGATACCTTTCAGCACATGCAGCGATCCGAAATATTTGTGCAGGTCGCGAATTTCGATCATTGGGCCCACCTTTTTTCTAGCGACGCGGAATACCGCGAAATCGGATAGCTGAGCGCGAAATAGAACGCGCCAGCGATTGTCAGGATCAGGAATGGTTCCTGCGTGCGGGTGATCAGGATCTGGCTGGCTTTCAGCAGTTCAACATAGCCCAGAACCGAGACCAGCGCGCTGTCTTTCATCACACCCAGCGCGACCCCGACCCATGCAGGGAACACCGCGCGCCCTCCGATCGGGAAGACGACATATCGCAGATCCTGCCAATAGGTCATGCCCAGGCTGCGCGCGGCGCGGCGCATCGGATCACCAACGGCTTCAATCCCGCCGCGCGCCACATTCGCAACCAGTGCTGCCGTGTAGATGGACAGGATCACCACGCCCGAGGCAAACGGGTCCAGATTGAGCCCGACAATAGGTGCAAAGTTGTAAAACAGCACCAGCTGGATGATCAGAGGGACCGACCGGAAAATATCCAGAACCGGAGCCAACGTCAGGGTCGCTGCCAGTTTGCCCTCGTACAGAAGCCAACCGCACACCACGCCAAAAACCGTTCCAATGGAAATCGAAAGCACTGAAATCCAGAGCGTTCGCAGCGCGGCTTCGCCCAGAAACCACAGATCGTTGATGTTGAAGCCGCTGAAAAAGCTGACAGTGGGTTGCATCTGTGCCTCCTTCAGTAGCGGAAAAGCCGGGACGCCAGCAGGCGCGAGGCAAGCAGGATGATTTTGACGATCACGTAATAAATGACCGCGGTGACGGCGAAATATTCAAAGATTCGGAAAGTGCGCGAGGCAAAGAACTGGGTCTCGCCCGACAATTCCCGGAAGCCGACCAGCATACCCAGTGACGACATTAGAACAGCCCAGACCATCTGGTTCGTGATCGGATGATAGACAATGCGAAACACCTGCGGAATCACGACGCGTGTGTAAGCCTGCCACGCGGTCATGCCCAGCGATCGGGACGCGCGTAGCTGTGTCTCGGGGACGGCCTGAAAGCCGCCACGGAAGTTTTCAGCCAGATAACCGGCGCAATTGAATGTCAGCCCGGCCAGCACGATGAAGTACGGCGATAGATGCAGGCCAAAGGCACCAAGCCCGAAGCCGAAAAAGAACAGCTGGAACAGCGCCGGAGTATTGCGCGCCAGTTCGACCCAGGCTGAGGCGAACCAGTAAAGCGGACCTTTCAGGTGCAGCCGCGTCAGCGCCAGACAAAGTCCGATGATAATGCCAAGGACCATTGCCAGCACGGCAACCTGTATCGTCAGCAGCGATGCCTCAAGCAGGTCCGGCAGGCTTTTCATCACCGGCCGCCAATGGAAGTTATAGTCGAACACGGGTGTTCCTCACGCAATCTACCGGTCCTTTCGCCCGGCCATAGCCGGACGAAAGCATGGAGTAGGAAAGGGTCAGTACATTACGCCGGGAATGCGCAGCTCAGGCGCTTCGCCGCCGACATATTTACCCCAATGCTCCTGATAGCGGCCCGATCGCACCTGGTGGGTCACGAACAGGTTCAGGAAGTTCAGCCAGGTGACATCTTCGCGCTTGCCTACAACCGAAGTGTAGTCGGTGGTCCATGGCATGCGAGGGCCGGCAACAACAGTGTCATATTGCTGGGTAATCGGCAGCACGGCAGTGTTTGTGGTAATGCCGATATCGGCCTTGCCCTGAGCCACCGCCAGGAAAACCTCATTCTCGGACTGGTAGCCCTGGTAATTGCCTTCTTCGCCCCATTCGGCGGCGATCTTCAGCCATTCCTGCTCGGGCACGGTGCCGATCGCGGCGGCCACGCGCTTGCCACGGATATCCTCGAAGGTCTCAATGCCGCTTTCGGCATTCACGACACCCTGCGCATAATAGATGGCGTAAGGAATGGTAAAGCCCACCGTCCGCGCCCGTTCAAGGCTGTCCGAGGTTGCTCCGAACACAACGTCTGCGCGTCCGGTGACGATCACTGGCAGGCGTTCGGCCCAGGTCAACGGCAGGATTTCGGCCTCAACTTCAAGTGCGGCGGCCAGATCATTGCAGTATTCGACGTCAAAGCCTGCCGGTTCGTTATTCGCGTCGCGATACCCAATTGGCGGAAAATCCAACACAACTCCGCAGCGCAATGTCCCGCGATCTACGACATCGTCCAGCGTGTCCGCCATCGCAGGAGCTGTGGTGATAGTGGTGAGGGCCGCCAGTGCGGCGAGTTTCTTGAGCATGTGATCCTCCCTGAATCAATCGATACGTGCAGCTATAGAGGATATTGTATCCAACATCCAGTATTTTGTTGAGCAGGAAAAGCCAGCTTTCAAAAGGTGTCGTGGCTCTTGGATGTGATTGAAATGACTGACTTGGCCCGCGTGGAAGGCCCTCGTTCGTTGGCGGCCAAATGGATTTGACACCATGTGCTACTGGAGTTGGAGGTTTTTGGCTGAACGTGGCCCGTCGTCAAACGTGAAGGTGCATTGTGCTCAGAGGCTGGGGAGATTTCAGCTTGAGACGGAATACGTTTTGTGATGGGAGTGTGCGGTCGCCCAGGCAACTCCAGCCTGTGTCTTTCAAAGAAAAGCGGCAATGCTGACCCGCGCAGCCAAATGCGCGTTCGGTCAGACTTTGACGGCTTGTAGTTCTTCGAGCAGGTCGAGGAGTTGGTTGAGTTTTTCTCGTCCCATTTGTTTTTCGATGCTTTGGTAGATCTGCAGAGAGGTTCCGAGGTTTTCGGCGAGGATGTTTCGTCCTTCGT
>NZ_JBQFMI010000007.1:0-135923 GCF_056531755.1 Ruegeria sp. L11 | reverse complement strand
GCGAGGAAGCTAACGAAACCAAATACCAGGAGGGTCAACTTTGGACGCCGATTACCCCAGTACAGGGGTCAATTTTGCATGCCGGTTCACACAGAAAGCTGACTTTGCAAAGTCTGACAATATCTAGTCTCCAATCACTGAGCCACATATGAAAATCATCAGGCTAAAAGCAAAGCCACAAGCGCAACTACACCCGATGTAGTTGCGCTTGCCAGGTTGCATGAATGGTCATAGCGCATGGATATCGAACGGATCGGAGAAACCCTTGATCATTGTTCTACCAAATGTCTCCAACACATTTGCCCCTTCCAACAGATCGAAGGTTTCTTGATCAATCAATATACGGCTTCCGGTTTTCTGCGTTTCTGCCTCGAGGCGAGCAGCAAGGTTTACGGTCGATCCTATGCAAGTATACGTCGCTCGATTGTCCGTACCGGCATAGCCGGCGACGACTTCGCCAGTCGCTATTCCGATGCCGATTTTTAGGTCACTTTTCCCTTCTGAGCGCCTTTCGAGATTTAATATCTCAATCATGTTGTGCATTTCATGCCCTGCCGCCACCGCACTTTGAGCGGAGTTGGACAGCGGCTGCGGAACTCCGAACAGAGCCATCAAACCGTCTCCCAGCATCAGGCTGACAATTCCGCCATTGCTAGTAACAGCCTCGAACATCAACGTGTAAAAAGTGTTGAGCAGATCAATTGTTTCCTCGGGAGCGAGATTTTCAGACAAGGTCGTGAAGCCGCGAATGTCGCAGAACAGGACCGAAGCATTGGCGCGCTTGCCGCCTATGGCAAAACCGGACTCTTGTAAGTCTTGTGCAACCTCAGTTGTAGCAAAGCGCTCTAGCAGGCGCTTCTGTTCGTCCCTGAGCCTTTTCTTTTCAAGGCAGCTGGAGACACGCGCACTAAGTAGTGTCTTATTAACAGGCTTTGGCAGGTAGTCTTCGGCACCCAATTCAATGCAGCGCACTACGTTGTCGAGACCCTCAACAGATGACGTCACTATTACTGGCAGATCGCGCAGATCAATGTCCGATTTGACGGCCTCCAGAACTTGGAAGCCGTCCATTTCTGGCATTTCAATATCCAGTAGCAGCAAGTCAAACGGCTGGTTAGACAACATCTCCATCGCAACCCGGCCGTTTTCCGCGACCGATGCTTGATGACCCAAGAGCTCTACGCTGCGCGACAAAAGCAAGCGGTTCACCTTGTTGTCATCGACGATGAGCAAATGGCCGGGGGCGTCAGACATCAATCAGGCTCCGCAACGCGGCGGCGGCAGTGGTTAGGGCTGTCTCCAACGCCGTCGCATCTGTTAGGTCTCCGGCCTCGGGCAGTTCTCCCAGCTCGACTTTCCTGGCCAGTTCGGCAAGAGCCGTCGCACCAAATGTGTTGGCATTCGACTTGATAGAATGTGCAGCACGGCGGTATCGGTCTACATCGGCCTCGCCCGCCGCCGTTTTCAATTCGCCAATCATACTTGGCGCTTCGTCGAGAAAGGTGTTTACAAGTTCGGCTGCAAAATCTTCGCCTGTGGCGTCTTTTAGTTCCATGAAGATTTCATGATCAATTGGGCTGTCTGTCATGGATCACCTTCTTATTCTTGGGGAATTTAACAGGGCTTCGATTAGGACAGGTACGCGGATCGGTTTGGTGATATAGTCGTCCATCCCTGCATCCAGGCACATCTCACGGTCCCCCTGCATTGCGTTCGCGGTCATCGCGATTATACGAGGGCGACTTCCTTCGGGGAGCGCTTTGTTGATACGTCGTGACGCTTCCAAACCATCCATTTCGGGCATCTGCACATCCATGAAAACGACGTCGTATTTTTGACGGTTCACGCTTTCGACAGCCTCGGCACCGTTGCTGGCCAAATCAGCGCGATAGCCCATCTGCTCCAGTAGGCGCAGTGCAAGTTTCTGGTTCACCAAATTGTCCTCGGCCAGCAAAATTCGCAGTGGATGTCGCGTTGCCATATCCGGATCTGTTTGGGGTTTGTCCTGTAGTTTGGACGGCTTTACTCGTACTTTTTCAGTCGCGAACAATGTAACCAAGGTATCGAACAGGTGGGATTGGCGCAAAGGTTTGGCAAGGTTGGCAGCAAAGAGCCCTTCCTCCAGATCTACTTCGCGCGGGCCAAGTGAACTGAAAAGGATTAGTGGCAAACCCGGCTTCTTGGCGCGAACCTTTTTGGCGAGATCTGCTCCATCCATTTCGGGCATATGCATGTCGAGAATGGCCAAATCGAACTCGACGCCTTGTTCAAGTATGCTCAGCGCCTCTGACGGAGATTCACGCGTCGTGGTCTGCGTGCCCCATTTCTCAGTTTGAAGAGCGAGGATTTTACGATTGGTGGCATTGTCGTCCACCATCAAAATTCGCTTGCCTTCGAGTTCAGGCTGAACGCCGACAAGATTGCGGGAAGAAGACTTAACTGGCTTTGCAGGTTTTGCCTGGATTTTGAAAACAAAGGTGGAACCGCTCCCCTCGCCATGGCTTTCAGCCCACATGGTCCCACCCATAAGTTCGGCGAGGCGTTTCGAGATCGCAAGACCCAGACCAGTGCCGCCATATTTTCTGGTCGTGGAACTATCTGCCTGACTGAAAGATTGAAATAATCGGCTCATGCCCTTTTGGGACAGGCCGATTCCAGTATCTCGGACTTTGAACGTCAGTTCGAGCGATCCCTGCACCTCGGCGGATTGTTCAACAGACAGAACCACTTCGCCGCTTTCGGTAAACTTCACTGCGTTAGAAAGGAGATTCAGCAGAATTTGCCGCAATCTGGTCAGATCTGCGCTAATCGCCAGGGGCAGTGTGTCATCGAACTCATAAGCCAAATCGAGCTGTTTCTCGGCAGCTTTACCGCTGACTAAATCGAGGGCGCTTTCTATGCATTCGCGCAGGTCGAACGGATGGTTTTCGATATCCATCTGCCCGGCTTCAATTTTCGAGAAGTCGAGGATCTCGTTGATGATGCCCAACAGCGCATCGCCGCTATCGCGGATGGTATTGGCATAGTCACTTTGTTCTGCGTCCAACTCTGTGTCCATCAACAGCCCGCTCATACCGATTACGGCGTTCATTGGCGTTCGAATTTCGTGGGACATCGTCGCCAGGAAGGCGCTTTTTGCTTCGTTTGCTTCTTCAGCAACCTTTCGCGCCTCTTCGGCCTCACGGAACAGACGCACGTTTTCGATGGCAATCACCGCCTGATCTGCAAATGAGTAGGCGAGGTCGATCTCATCTTTGGTGAAAGCGCCGGCTGATTTTCGAGCGAACACCAACACACCCAGACACGCCTTGCCTTTCATAAGTGGCAGCAACAAAGCTGCGCGCACGCCATGCCGGTCATACGTAATCTGTTCGAACGGTGAGAGTTCGAGTGTATCCCAATCCGGTAGATGGAGCATCTTCTTCTCATGCAGAACCTGCGCGGGAAAGCTGGACATCGGATCCGGGTCGATAGGAAAACTTTGGTTGCCTTCAAGGGTAGCAACACCTTCTGCACTAACCCGCGCAAGCACCTCGAACGTGTTATCTTGCGCGGTCATAGCTGCAACCATATCAGAGGAGACCAACCGCACACCTGCTTTTGCGATTGCCTCGAAGACTGGCCTGATGTCGTCAGGAGATTGGCTGATCACCCGTAGAATGTCCGCACTCGCAGTCTGACGTGCCAGGGAAGCCTGAGTTTCATTAAACAGGCGAACATTTTCCAGCGCGATGATGGCCTGATCAGCGAAAGACTCGGCAATGGCGACTTCATTTTCGCTGAAAACTTTGGCCGTTTTTCGGATGAATACCAAGGCACCGAAACATTCCGTCCCGCGCATCAGAGGCACCGTCAGCGAAGACTTGAACCCTTTCCTGCGGATGATCTCTTGATCGCGCGGGGGTAGCTCATCGTATCGCCATTCGGGCAAATGCAAGGTCTTGCCGTTCTTGATTGCCTTGGACGGCAAATTGTCTTCGGGATCAATCGGCAGGCGCTCGGTCCATGTGATTTCTTCGACGCCATCGGGTGTCGCGGCGGCGATTTGCCAAAGTTCAGTCTTGTTCGCCTGAATAGCAATCGACAGGTCGCAATCTATGAGGGTCGTCGCCAGCGCGACAATCTTTTCAAAAACCGGTTTGGTATCGGTTGGGGATTCAGAGATTACCCTTAACACGTCCGCACTTGCCGTTTGGCGCGCGAGTGCGGTTTGAGTATCGTTGAAGAGTTGCGAATTCTGAATTGCTATTATCGCTTGGGACGCGAATGTCTCCATCTGCTTGATTTGCTTCTCGTTAAAAGCAGCGGTGGTTCGACTCCCCATGCTGATAACGCCAATTGTCTCGCCATCTCGTATCAGTGGCACGGAAAGAACGGATCGATAGCCTTCGAGATTGGACTTGAGAAGTGGGTCATAGTTGGGGTCAGCCTGCGTGTCCTTTACATAGTCAGCCCTTCCATGCAGAAGGGCACGTGCTGTGGCCGATGTTTCTCCTGGTTCGAAAGGATACGCTTTTATGAAGTTAGCGAATTTTCCAGACAAATTGTGCCCGGCAAAATAGTGGTACTTCCCATCTTCGGGCATCTTAAGCGCCAGGAAAGCATCCTGTAGGCGGCAGATGCGAGACGAAACGGCCAACAACGCTTCCAGTACAGGCTCTAATGCGTCGGGAGATCGGGAAATAACTTCGAGTACCTCGCTTGTGGCTTTTTGGTACTCCAAAGACTCCTCAACTTCGGCGGTGCGTTTTTGCACTTCCTCGAATAATTGCGTGTTGTTAATCGCGATCAAAGCCTGCGAAGCAAAGGTTTCCAGCAGGTTGATCTGTTTGGCGCTAAATGCCGAAGCCTGCCTGTGCGCCATGACGATAACACCAAGCGTGCGACCATTTTTGACAAGTGGAACCCCGAGAGTGGTGAGATAATCGCCTATCTCGGCAGCCTGTTTCCAAGTGTAAGTTGGGTCGTTTCGAGTATCTTCTATGTAGACTGTCTTTCCATGCAATGCAGTTCGCCCGATGCACGAGCCTTCTTCAGGAGCTATCGGATTATCCGTCAGAAACTTCAGAAATGCCTCGCTTACGTTATGAGACATCACGACACGATAAAGCCCATCGTCTGCATCCCGCATGGCAAAAAATGCGTACTCTGGCGAGCAGATGCGCGAAGCAACCTCCAGGATGGCGTCCAACACTGGCGGCAGGTCGTTGGGTGAACGGGAGATAACATCTAGTACTTCAGACGTAGCTGTCTGGTACTTTAATGTCTCTTCAGCTTCGGCGGTACGAGCTTGAACTTCTTCGAATAACTGAGTGTTGTTGATCGCAATCACGGCCTGTGCCGCAAAAGTCTCTAAGAGTGAAATTTGCTTTGCGTTGAATGGTGCGACTTTGTCGTGGCATAGGACTATAACACCGACTACTACTTTGCCCTTGATCAGAGGGACACCTAACAGCGAGCGGTATTTTCCGATACGGGCCGCCTCTTTCCACTCGTATTCTTCAGCTTCGGTATCCTTGTAATATACTGTTTCTCCTCGTGCTGCTGTTTGGCCAATACCGCTTCCATGACCGGCTGGCACCGGGTTGTTTTTTATGAACCTCATGAAATCACTGTCAAATTCCAGCGTGATATCAGTGTGGTATAGACTATCCTCTGGATTGAGGATCGAAATCGCGGCGTATTTTGGTTCACAGATTCGGCTTGCAACCCTCAAGACTTCCTCAAGCACCGGTTCCAGCTCGTTTGGGGATCGCGAAATGACCGACAACACATCAGATGTGGCCGTCTGGTATTCAAGCGATTGAACTACTTCCGCAGTGCGTTCCTCGACCTCGCGGAAAAGACTCGCATTCGTAATGGCGATAGTGGCTTGATCTGCAAAAGTTTCCAGCAACTGTATCTGCTTGGTAGAAAACCCCGATACCTCGGGGGACCCGATTGAAATGACACCTACGACATCGCCGTTCTTGATCAACGGCACTCCGAGCACGGATCGGTATTCACCGACGCCGCTTTCTTCCATCCAAGTATAAGAAGAATCCTTTTCAACATCTTCGATATAGATTGTGCGCTTCGCCAGAATGGAACGCCCGCTTACACCGCTTTCATCAGGCGAAATAGGATGAGCTTTGACATATTCCGCAAAGGTGGTGTCCTGCGTAAGTATCGCATGAACATGAAAAAGCTGATCGTCGAGGTTCAACATTGCAACATAGGCATCCTGCAATTCGCAGATACGCGACGCTTCTTTGAGGATAGCATCGAGAACGGGTGCCAGCTCGTTTGGCGACGACGAAATCACCCGCAGTACTTCAGATGTAGAGGTCTGATATTCCAAAGCCTGCGTAACTTCCGCCGTCCGGTCCTGTACTTCCCGGAACTGACGGACGTTTTCCATTGCGATCACGGCCTGAGCTGCAAAGGTTTGGACCAGTGCCACATCATCATCTGAGAAAGGCGCAACTTCACGGCGATATAGTACGATCACCCCTAGACCGGTGCCGTTCTTCATCAACGGAACTGCCAGAACCGAGCGGGCTCCTTCAATCTCAACCATCTGAACCCGTTTTGGGTCTCGGTCCTTGAAATAAAGCGGGTCATCCGCGATATCATCCTGGCGAATAACTTGGCCATCGATCATTGGTCTGATCGCGATCAATTCAGTGCGCGTTAACGGCTCCTCAAAATTTTTCAGCGCTTCGTCAAAATCGGTTCTTGCGCCAATATTTGCCGGGATCGTTGCGAGCCCTCGTTCGTGATCAGCGATACACAAGAAGGCGAGTGGCGCTTTGCACAGACGGCTGGAGTTTTCGAGAATGCTTTGGAATACAGGTCTTTCGTCGTCGCGGCTACGGCTTATGACTTCGAGGATTTCTCGCGATGCTTTTTCGCGCTCAAGTCGTTCCTGAACCTCTCGAAATTGGCGCGTGTTTTCTATCGCTATGACTGCGTGTTTGGCGAACTCTTCGATGAATTGCACGTCGGGATCAGAAAACGGGCGGACTTCGCGGCGGCTAACCGCAATAGCACCTATCGCTTGTTCCCCCTGCATCAAGGGCACAACAACCCGTGACCTGATGCCTTCGACCTCGACCATTGTAACAGCAGTAGGATCACCCGAGCGGTAGAACTCAGTGTCGGCGATGTCCTCGACTCGTACAACCTTGCAATTTCGTATCGCCGCCGCCGCCGTAACCGAACCATCGAGAGGCCACTCTTCTCCCAATTCGACGTCGGTTCTATCGTGCCCCCATGCACCGGCCAATTGAATATGGGTTCCCGCAGCGTTGACCAAAACCAGCGCCGCCTGATCCGCGTCACAGATTTCCGTGGCTTGCTGAAGTACGGCTTCAAAGACTCGTGCGGCATTGTCCCGGCTTTTGCTGATAACACTCAGGACCTCTTGCGTCGCCACTTGGCGTTCCAGTTGAGTATGCAGCTCTTTCATTTGACGTGTGTTGTCGATTGCAATCACAGCTTGGGCCGCAAAGCCCTCGACCAAAGAGATCTCATCTTCAGTAAATGGCCGCACTTCATGCCGGTAAATCCCAATGACGCCTACTGGGTCACCATTTGTCGACATCAAAGGAACCGTAAGAAACGAACGGACACCTTCCTCATCAACCAGTTGCCGGCGCCAGGGATCCCCGTTGATGTAGTGTTCCGTCTGGCGCAAATCGACATTGTGAATGACGCGCGCTTCCCGCACGGACTCGGCAATTTGTAAATTTGAGTCCAGGGACCAGCGATCCACGCCGACCTTGTATGTAGCCAATTGATCGCCAAAATGGGCCGCGTATTCCAAATGAGTTCCTGCCTCATTTAGCAGGCTCAACGTGGCTACATCTGTTTCGCAAAGCCGTGCGGTGTTTTCCAAGATCGTCTGAAATACCGGCGCTTCATCATCCCGAGACCGACTGATCGTCTCCAGAACATCACGCGTGGCACCTTCACGAGCCAGACGCACCTGCAACTCGCTAAACTGTCGAACATTTTCAATTGCAATGACCGCTTGCGCGGCGAAAGTTTCAACCAGCTGCACCTGATCGTCGGAATAAGGTCGTACCTCATCCCGTGCCAACATCAGGCATCCGATTGCGCTACCACCCACTTTCAATGGAACAAAGAGATTGCTCCTGCACCCATGAGTGTCGACAATGAGCTTAAAGCGCTCATCTCCCGATTTATGAAAATCGGTGTCCCCCATATCGACAACACGTTTTGTCTCGCCACTTAGAATAGTGTCAGTCACAATGGAGTTGCCTGGCTCCATCGTGTATTTGCCGTCGAGCCAGAGTTGCTGAATATCCGGGTGTAGATTAACGCTGGCAACCAGTTGCTGACGAGCATCCCCTTCTTGCCCGAGTACCAGACCGGCAAAAAAGGCATCACAGAGATCTTTTGCCAGCGTTACAATCAGGTCGCATACTGGCTGGACGTCATCCTTGGTCTCGGAGATCGCCTGCATAACCCGCGCGGTGGCTTCAAACCGAGCCTGTTGATCATCCGCGCTGAGCCCCCTGCTTTGCGAGGATGACGACGCTGAATCAGCAGGCTCTCTTGATACCTTTTTTCGACCCACTTGCGTTCGTGCCCCCCCACGCAAACCAATGAAACACACAAGACTGGAGTTTAGAGGGCATACGATAGAAGTCACAGAGTTTCTTTGTGGGTCGTGTTTCATGCGGTTCGGGCGATGCCGGTATGGTGTGGCCTTGGGAAGATCCGCACAGTCAAAAAGAAAGCCGCCCTATTTGCCAAAAAGGTGTCCTAAATAGGAGCTGTATTAAACTTCCCAGAATACTCAAACATCGCTGTTGTATGTCTTCTTTGGGCTGCGAGCGCTAAAGCATCTATCTGCAATGGAAAGCTCTCAAACTGGGCTTTAGGGCAATTTAGGTTGACAATTCATCTGTGAAATCGCCGGATTTCTTGGGTAACAATCTTGGAGGTGGTGAACGCTCGCCGCTCCGGTCTGCGGCTGACACCAAATTAGGAGATACGCAATTTCTATCGACAGTTTTGCGGAAACCGAGATTGGAACACACCTCGCCGACGCTGCACGTCGTTGCCGCATGGTTTTCTTCACTGGATTACCGGCGTCTGGAAAGTCATTTCTGTTGCGCCAGCAAATATCCATTTCGGTCTCCTTGGGACGTCGCGTACATATCATGCGGTGGGATAAAGGACTCGCGGCGTTTCAGACCGAAGACATACTCGCAAAGTATCCAGATGTTTCAGATGGAACTCATCCGTTGATCCGCAAGGCAGCCGGATTGTGGGGCCGGAGAGCCCTGGCGCGATGGCTGACAGAGACTACCGATCCCACAGACATGATTGTCGGTGAAGTCCCTATCATCGGAAACAGGTTTTCCGAGTTCATCCAGGCGCAGCCGGATCAGGTTGAACCAGCCTTAGCATCCGAGGAAACCACATTCATCTATCCTGTTCCTACAAAGAGCTTGCGTGCCAATCTCGAAGCCATCCGAAGGTCTACGTTTGCGAACCCAAAACATCCCGATGAGGCCAGAGATGCGCCTCCATCGACAATGGAACTGGCTTGGCGTTTGACGTGTGCCAAGGCCGCAGAGTTAGGTTTGGTCTCTGAAGCGGACAGTCATACTCCGTACGAGGAGATCATTTATGTGCGGTTTTTTGAGCACCTACTGCAACATCGAAACGCCATCAGAATTGGGGTCGATACGATTTATTCAAATGCCGGGTCAGCCCATGATCTGGGAGTGAGTATTTTGGAACTCAATGCAAGCCCGGATGAAGTACGGTGTGTAGTCGCAGAGGTAGAGGCTGCATTTACAGTCGAGGAATCTATCCGAGACGTTGAAAACTGGTATCGGGTGTAGCCTCGTGCAAAGTTCGCTCTTTGGCATCTTGGAAACTGCAAAGTCTGATTGTGCATGTCCGCTTTGGGTTCGCGCTGCCGAAAAAACAGGGCGCAGAGAAACGCGTAATTGAGGTGAGCAGCAGTTGGACAATAGAGTTAATGTCGGCGTCAGCCGGTCAAACTTGCCGCCCGTAACCCATTGGCAAGACGTTCAAAATCATCCGGTCGTCGCCACATAGACCGAAACCCGCGGGCAAGACTATCTACTGTGTCATCCTCATCCACAATACCTCGGCTTGTGAACTCATCGTGACGTTCGGTGACGAATTCTCGCAATGCGTCGGAGGCGTCTCGCTCTCGTCCGAGCCGCGCGTAAGACGCGGCAACAAATGCAGTGGCCAACGAGTTAAGCCGCGCTGCTCCCACTAGAAAACCAAGCACTGCTTCATAGTTACCGTTGAAAAATTCGACCTCCCCATAATCCAGTCGATGGCAGGCGGATGTAGCGGGTCCAGCGCCATAGCTTCCGAAACTACGTCGCGTGCCTTTTCGTGCTGGCCGAGCAGTAGGAAAGCATAGCCGCACCAAGCCATCGACTCCGCCTCGCTTTCTATCATGGAAAGTGTCTTGTTGAATTGCGCTTCGGCCTCGCTCCACAGTCCGGCGCAGAGATAAGCAAACCCAAGCTGGTCTTGAATGTAGACGTCCCGGTTATCCAGTGCCACGCCCTTTCGGGCGATTTTCAACGTGTGGGCCGGTGCGTCAGCGTCTGCCAGACCAAGCCACAAGTCTATGACATATGTGTCCGAAAGATACATGTAAGATCGCGCGATGGTCGGATCGAGCGCGACCGCTCGTTCCAACAACGCTCTCGCCTTGGCCGTATCTCGTGCGTTCAAGCCGTCGCGTAGTGCCTTGCCCTTTAGCATCAGTTCATAGGCCTTCATCTGATCCGTTGGTTTCTGTGTCGAACGGTCGACGACATCGTGCTGGACCCTGCCTGGCAACACTGCGACGATACTTCGGGCCACCTCGTCTTGTACCGCCAGAACGTCCTCCAGTTCGTAGTCGTATCGATCCGACCAAAGTTGAGTACCTGTACGGGCGTCAGCGAGTTGTACCGAGATTCTCACGCGACTGCCGGCCTTTCGTACGCTGCCTTCGACCAGGTAATCTGCGCCAAGAGCCTCCGCGATTTTGGCCGGATCCGTGTCCTGTGTCCGGAACCTGAATGACGCGTTTCTGGAAACAACCTTAAGCGTCCGAAAACGTGACAAGCCCACAATAATGTCTTCCGCAATCCCGTCGCTGAAGAAGGTCTGCTCGGGGTCATCGCTCAAGTTGTGTAAAGGCAAGACCGCAATAGTGGCTTTTCCTGATGATTCAGACCGAGGCGGTTCAGCGCATACTGCGCTTGACCCGCCAATGCGCCAAGCATGTACCGGTTCGGCAACGTTCTTTACCGTGTGCTGACCAGCATCCTCCCAAGCGACCGGTATACGGTTCCCGACCACACGATATACAGCGTCCGCCACCAACACACCGCCGGGTGGGGCAAGCTGCTCCAACCTAGACGCAAGGTTCACACCGGATCCAAAAACATCTCCGTCGCGCATGATGATGTCGCCAAGAGTGACGCCGATGCGAAAGCGAAGTGGGTCGGAGCCCACCACTGGCGAATTTTGCCATTCAACCGCGCAGGAAACGGCATCGACGGCGCTGTCGAAGCTGGCCAGCAGACCATCACCCATCTGTTTGACGATGCGACCGTGATGCCGACCGACAAGCGGCGCAGCAATATCGTCAATGTGCGCTGAGAGGATTTCGAGCGTGCCTTTCTCGTCCCGCTCCATTCGGGCGGTAAAGCCGACAAGGTCAGCAATCAGGATGGCCGCCAGCTTTCGCTCCATGTATTGTCCTCCTTTCTGTTTCATACTGGTCGCTACGTGTTTAGACCATGCGAAAGTGAACAGGGGCGGTTTCTGATCATGTTTGAAGTCTGTTTCAGCTTTGGAAAACGCTGCGATACGTCTGCTTAATCTGCTCAGTGGGCAAACGGCCTTTTTTGTCCTCATCTTGCGAAATTTCATGACCGCTTTGGGTTGTTGTTATCCATTCGAGTTGAACACCAACAACGGTTATATCAAGTGAGCTGGCGTCCATCTGAAAAGGCTTTTCTCATATTCCGTAATTGAATTCGAAAGCCACTTCTGAAACACCTTTGCAGCTGGGCGAACTGGCCCATGCAGCGTGACGAGATGATAGCCGATCTGCGGGATTGGATCATCGAACAGCGCCACGAGTTCCCCAGACTTCAATTCATCAGAGATGAATGCCGGAACCGTCGCCCCAACACCATCACCCCGGCGGATTCCATCAAGCAGCATGTTGCCCGGCAAGCGAACAACTCTCCTATCGGCACCAGGTGGTACTCCAACCTTTTCCAACCATAAGTCAAATTCGACCGAAGCCTGTTCCTGAAGAAGAGTAAAGTCGAGCAATTCAATTGGGTCTTTGAGCACTCTTCTTCCAATCAATTCTTTTGCAGCAACCACTGTCAGACAGCCAGGTAGCAACATTTGCGAGACCAGTCCCGACCAGCGGCCGGTGCCGTATCGAATGGCTATGTCGATGCCCCCTGGTTTGAGGTCGACAGCCTGGATTGTTGAGTCGATCCGTAGCTCGATATCCGGGAACTCCTGAACAAACGCCGATAGGCGCGGCATGAGGAATGCGCTTGAAAACATTGGTGTCGCGCTGACCACCAATGGGCGAACCGCCTCTGCACTTGATATGCTCTCAGTCAGGGACGCCATTGAGGCGAATGCTTCATGTAAACCCGCCGCTAAGAATTCCACCTGTGCAGTCAGAGCGATACCGTGTCGCGTCCGAGAAACAAGCTGGGTTCCTAGATGCTGCTCCAGTCCTCGGATTTGTTGGCTGACCGCGGAGTGGGTCACATTCAGTGCCGCTGCCGCGCGGGTCAAGTTTCTAAACTCTGCGGCGGCGGCAAAGGCTCTGAGAGACGTCAACGAAGGTAACGTGTGCCAATCCATAAGTCAGAAAATCTAACAATACAGAAATATTTACAACTACGCGTTTTCTCAATTCCCACGCATGTTGACGTGGAACACCAATGACCAGAACAGGAGGCAACCATGGCAACGCTTGCGGTACTCGGATTGGGCAACATGGGTTCGGCGCTGGCGCATTGCCTGCTCAAAGCAGGTTACAGCGTCTGCGTCTGGAATCGGACACCTGAAAAGGCAAAGTCGTTTGCAAAGGTAGGTGCAGTTATTTGCGTATCGCCGGAAGACGCTGTTGCCGCGTCCGATTTCATCATCGTCTGTATCAAAAGTCACAAGGAAACTGTCGATTTGATCAGCGGTCTAAGTGTTTCCTTGAAGGGGAAAACAATCTGCGATATGAGCACCGGCGACACGTCCGATGCTGATTCACTGGTCTCATTTCTCAGCGAAAAAAACGCAGACTACATGCTGGGCATGATCAATGCATACCCTTCCGGCATCGGTAGCAGCGACACCACCATCCTTACCGTGGGCAGTGCCGGAACTTGGGATCGCTACGGCGAAGTGATAAGGTCTCTTGGGGGAAAATCCGCTCAGATCGGTGAGAAACCCGCAGCTCTTGCAGCACTTTTTGCTGGTCTCTTCACTGTCTGGCAAGGGTTCATGTTTGGGATGATATACGGCGCACTGGTTTGCCAGAAAGCTGGTGTTCCTATGCAGGTCTATGCCGATCAACTCCCTGCCACGATCAAGTTGGTAAATGACTATTACGATCTCTTTACCCGAACTGTTCCGACCGAGGACTATGACGACGCTGAAGCCTCGTTGAAAGTCTACGCATTGGCCCAGGAGGACGCTCTAAGGACCTGCATATCTCTGAATGCACCTGCTGACTTCATCCGAATGATGCATGAACGCACAAAAGCGGCGTGGGAGGGTGGATACGGAGACAAACAACTGACCTTTTTGGTCAAGCACATGACGAATGCCTGCTGATATCGAAAGCTTACTGTCAAAATGGTCGTTCGACTTGGACAAACAATCGGTTGAAAAGTTGCTTACATGGGATTGCGAAGTTTCGTCGCCAATGTCCGTTTTGGGCTGGAAGCGGCCATCCGAAAACCTTCCCCGGCAATACGGCGATGGCGCGAAACAAGCAAAGAATGAGACCCGAAGATATGGAGCCTCGAACCAAGAAAGTTGAAGGTTAATGCGCCCAAAGTTTTGGGCCAAAAATGCAATTCTTTGGGCGAAATGCAAAGCTATGGGCGCACCTACAACACCGTCAGAAATCCAGATTCTCGACGCTCAAAGCGTTTTTCTGGATAAATTCCCGACGAGGTTCGACAACATCACCCATTAGCTTGGTGAACAGATCGTCGGCTTCCACCATATCGTCTACGCGCACCTGAAGCAGCGTGCGCGCATCCGGGTCCAAAGTTGTTTCCCAAAGCTGGTCGGGGTTCATCTCTCCCAGACCTTTGTAGCGCTGTAGGGATAGGCCCTTTTCCCCTTCTTCCAGAATGGCGCGCAGCAGGTCCAGCGGACCGTGGATCAATTGGCTACGATCACGGCGGATCAACGTGGCCGAGGTGTTGTAGACCTCTTGCAGGCTTTGCGTGAAGCTGCCTGTTTTGCGGGCCTCCCCCGACCGCAGCATCGGGCCGTCCAAGGTGCGAACCTCTTCGACACCACGCAGAATGCGGGCCAGCCGAATTCCGTGATCCTGCGTGATCCGGCCCTGCCAGCCACGCTCATACTCCAACGCGATCAGGTCCAGACGGGCGGCAACCTTGTCAGCCACCCCTTGCAGATCGGCGTCCACCGCACCCGGCACAAAGGCACCGGCAACGGCTGCCTGTTCCAGAATGTGGCGCGGGTAGTGCGTCGGGAAGGCGTCCAGAACGCGTTTCAACTGGCGCGCTTCGTCCACCACCCGGGCCAAGTCCTGACCAATGATCTCTTCGCCCGATCCCAGTTTCAGTACGGCGCCCTCGACCCCCTGGTTGACGAGATAATCGTCCAGAGCCGCCTGATCCTTCAGATAAACCTCTGATTTACCGCGCGAAACCTTATAGAGCGGCGGCTGCGCGATATAGAGATATCCACCTTCGATCAACTCGGGCATTTGCCGGTAGAAGAACGTCAGCAGCAGGGTTCGGATATGCGCGCCGTCCACATCCGCATCGGTCATGATGACGATTTTGTGGTAACGCAGCTTTTCAATGTTGAACTCATCACGGCCAATACCGGTACCCAGCGCCATGACAAGATTACCAATCTCTTGCGAAGACAACATCCGGTCAAACCGCGCGCGTTCCACGTTCAGAATCTTACCGCGCAGAGGCAGAACCGCTTGTGTCAGACGGTCCCGGCCCGTTTGCGCAGATCCACCCGCCGAATCCCCCTCGACAAGGAAGACTTCGGTTTTGGACGGGTCTTTCTCGGAACAATCCTTCAACTTGCCCGCCAGATAGTTCACATCCATCGCCGTTTTGCGGCGGGTCAGTTCACGCGCCTTTCGAGCGGCTTCGCGCGCCAGTGCGGCCTCGATGATCTTGCCGACGATCGCTTTGGCCTCGGTCGGGTTTTCTTCAAACCACTCGGCAAGTTTTTCGTTCATCAGACCTTCGACCGCCGGGCGAACCTCGGAACTGACCAGCTTGTCTTTGGTCTGCGACGAGAACTTCGGATCAGGCACTTTGACCGACAGCACACAGGTCAGACCTTCGCGCGCGTCATCACCGGTAAAGCTGACCTTTTCCTTTTTCGCAATCCCGCTGGATTGCGCGTAGTTGTTGATCGTCCGGGTTAAGGCACCACGGAAACCTGCCACATGGGTGCCGCCATCTCGCTGAGGGATATTGTTGGTAAAGGGCAGGACAGATTCGTGATAGCTGTCATTCCACCACATTGCGATCTCCACACCTATATCGTCGCGCTCGCCCTTGATATAGATCGGCTCGGACATGGCAGGGGTTTTGGACCGGTCGAGGTACTTGACGAACTCCTTGACCCCACCTTCATAGAACAGCTCGGTTTCCAGCCGTTCCGCCGGACGCTCGTCAATCAGGATGATCCGAACACCCGAATTCAGAAATGCCAGTTCGCGCAGGCGTTTTTCCAATGTCTCGAATGAGTATTCAAGGTTCGAGAATGTATCGGTCGAAGCCAGAAACCGCACTTCTGTTCCTGTCCGGCCCCCGCATTCACCGACAACCTTCAGGTGCTCAGCGGTTTCGCCACCTTCAAAACGCGCGACATGCTCTTTGCCATTGCGCCAGACGCGCAGTTCCAACCAATCCGAAAGCGCATTCACAACGGAAACACCCACACCGTGCAGGCCGCCCGACACCTTGTACGAATTGCTGTCGAATTTCCCACCGGCGTGCAGCTGGGTCATAATCACCTCGGCCGCCGACACGCCTTCTTCCGGGTGGATGTCCACCGGAATACCACGCCCATTGTCGCTGACAGAAACACTGGAATCGGCGTGAATTTTCACCGTCACATGGTCGGCATGACCCGCCAAAGCCTCGTCAATCCCGTTGTCGACAACCTCATATACCATATGGTGCAGACCCGAGCCATCATCCGTGTCCCCGATATACATGCCGGGGCGTTTGCGAACTGCCTCCAAGCCTTTGAGAACCTTAATAGAATCTGCGCCGTATTCTTGAGGGGCCTGTGCGTCTTCGGACATTCAGTCAGTACCTATATTATTTTGGTAACTTATACGTTTTCTGGTAGGGATTGTCACGCCATCCCCCAATATTTTGTGTTGTTCCGGATCGTTTTTTGCCACCCGAAAAGGGAATCACAAACGATCGATATCAGAAGCGATATCCGCAGCAATTTGCGCCGCATCAACATCTGTGCGCTCGGCCGACAATCGCAGCCCGAGAATGTCCGACTGATACCGTGCCGCCAGTCGACCCGGATCATGTCCCGCCCCGATTTCACCGGCATCCTGAGCCTTGCGAAACAGATCCGCGAAACAGTCTTTCATTTCCGCCATGTGATGCGCCGCCTGATCCGCAAGGTCATGATCCTTCGCCTTCAACTCGGCATATGTCTTTGCCAACATGCAGGCCTTTGCCGGGGTCTCGGCTGCTTCGATCACCAATCGGGGCTGCGCTTTCAGCGCCTCCTTCGGGCCCAGTTTTTCCACCAGGGCCTTTAGGCGCGCCACACCTTCTTGCGTATAGCTCTCCAGCGTCAGCGCATAGAGCGCATCTTTCGACCCGAACGCCGCATAAAAACTGCCGGGCTTCAGCTTCAGTTCCCGCTCTAGATCTTTCAGCGATGTACCAGCCCAGCCCTGACGCCAGAAGATATCCTTCGCCTTCGCGATCAACGCGTCACGATCATATGCGGGTTTGCGAGGCATCAACATCACCAATTCTTGAACGTTCACTCAAATATATACTTGAGCGATCACTCAAGAAACCCTAAATACGACCCATCGCGCCAGAAACAGGAGTTCCGACATGGCCAATTTCCCGTCTCACGACCTCGAAACCGCGCCTGAAGCGTCCAAACCGCTGCTGCAAAAGTCTCAGGCCGCTTTTGGTCGCTTGCCCGGCCTGCATAAGGTCATGGCCGAAAGCCCTCAACATCTGGAAGGCTACCAGATTTTGCACGGCCTGTTCCTGAAAACCGATTTCGACAATGATGAGAAAACCGTCGTATGGCAGACCATCAATGTTGAAAACGAGTGCCACTACTGCGTGCCCGCCCACACCGGTATCGCCAAGATGATGAAGATATCGGACGAGGTCTCAGACGCCCTGCGCAATGAAACTCCGCTGCCTTCAGCCAAACTCGAAGCACTTCGCACCTTCACCCTGCAAGTGATGGAAACCCGCGGCAACCCGACCGAAGATCAGCTTCAGGCGTTCTTTGACGCGGGCTATTCACACCGCGCGGTTCTGGATGTCGTGTTGGGTCTGGCCCAGAAAACCATGTCCAACTACGTCAACCACATGGCCAAAACTCCGGTGGACGAGGTTATGCGCGGCTTTCTGTGGGAACGTAAAGTCAGCGAACCGGCCTAAGCGGTCACGACCGACCCCTCATCGCTTTCAGTCACGATCAGTGTCTGGGCCCGGTCACCCATTTCCGCAAACAGTTCAGGCCCGGTACCGGTCATCCAGGCCTGAGCGCCCAGCGCGCAAATCTCGTCATAAAGCGCTGCACGCCGCCCAGCATCCAGATGCGCGGCCACTTCATCCAGCAGAACGATCGGAGGTGCGCCCAGCATTGCCGCCAGCGCCCGCGCATTGGACAGGATCAGCGACACCAAGAGCGCTTTCTGCTCACCAGTGGAACACTCCCTTGCCGGCACGCCCTTGGCCGCGAACACACCATACAGGTCGGACCGATGCGGCCCCACCAGGGTCCGGCCCGCTGCCAGATCCCTAAACCGGCTCTCGCCCAACGCGTCTCGCAAATCTTCCGCCGTCTCGGGCATTGCGCCTTCGGTTTGCACCAACTCCAGCTCGGCCGAAGGAAAGACCGTTTCCGCCCTGTCCTGCGCTGCCCGCAGAAGATCCAGCGACCTCAACCGCGCGGTATGGATGCGGTGCCCTGTCTCGGCCAACTGCCCTTCAAGCGCGGCGTACCAATGCGCATCCCTGATCTGCTCTTTCAGCAAACGGTTACGTTCGCGCATCGCTTTTTCATAGATCAGCGATGCTTCAGCGTGGGCTGGGTCAAAACTCAGCGCGATACGGTCCAGAAACCGCCGACGCCCTTCCGCCCCTTCAATCCACAGACGGTCCATTGACGGGGTCAGCCAGACAACTCGCGCAAGTTTCCCCAGATCGATCTGCGTCACCGACTTGCCATCAATTCGCACCTGTCGCGCTGCACCGCCCTCGGACCAAGTTTCGATCTCAAACCGCTGCCCCTGAGCGTCCAGCAACCCAGACAGTTTCCAACCCAACGCCTCGGGCCGTCGGGTCATCTCGGCTGCACTCGCCCGCCGCATTCCGCGACCGGGTGAAAACAACGACACCGCTTCAAGAAGATTGGTCTTCCCGGCCCCATTTGGCCCGTGAATAGCAACGGGACGTCCGTCCAGAGACAACCGCGCCAGCTTATGAGATCGAAAATGCGAGACCGTAAGCTCGGTCAGGGCCAATCCCATGACCCCTCCCTTCATCTTTTCAAAATTACTCCCGCCGGAGGCATCGCGCGTCCGCGCGATCAGACGCGCATCGGCATGACGACGTATACAGCACTCAGGTCGTTGCCTTCGCGCATCAATGTCGGGTCACCAGCCGAGTTGAACAGGAAAACTGCATTCTCACGATCCACCTGAGACGCAATCTCCAACAGGTATTTGGCGTTGAACCCGATCTCCAACCGCTCATCCCCGTAAGCGACAGCCAATTCTTCCTCGGCGGCGCCACTGTCGGGTGCATTCACCGACAAGATCAGCTTGTCGCCTTCCAATTGCAACTTCACTGCCCGCGATCGCTCCGACGAAACAGTTGCCACGCGGTCCACAGCTTGCGCGAATTCAGCAGCATCCACTTCAAGCTTGCGGGTGTTTCCTTGCGGGATCACACGTGTGTAGTCGGGGAAGGTGCCGTCAATAACCTTCGACGTCAGCGTGATATCCGGCGTGGCAAAGCGTACCTTGGTTTCACTGACCGAAACGGCGATATCCATCTCGTCATCATCCAGCAGCTTGCGCAACTCGCCCACTGTTTTGCGGGGCACGATCACGCCCGGCATATCCGCCGCGCCATCCGGCAAATCTGCGTCGATCCTCGCAAGCCGGTGGCCATCGGTGGCCACACAACGCAACACTTTTCCACCCTCGGACCCATCTGCCACATGCATGTAGACACCGTTCAGATAGTACCGGGTCTCTTCGGTCGAGATGGCGAATTTCGACTTGTCAAACAACCGGCGCAGCAATGCCGCCGAAGCGGTGAAATTCGATTGATACTCAGACGATGCCATCACCGGAAAATCTTCCTTCGGCAGTGTCGCCAGCGAAAAATTCGACCGACCCGCTTCAACTGTCAGCCGTCCAGCGGCGCTGTCAGCAGTCAGTGTCACCAGCGCACCGTCGGGCAGTTTGCGCACAATCTCATGCAGGGTTGTTGCCGCAACGGTCGTCGCGCCTGCCTTTTCGACCTGTGCGGGTGCCTTATCGACCACTTCGATATCCAGATCGGTGGCACGGAACTGGACCTGATCGCCTTCGGCCTCGATCAGGACATTGGCAAGTATGGGAATGGTATTGCGACGTTCTACAACAGACTGGGCCTGCGAAACGGCCTTTAGAAGGGTGCCGCGTTCAATGCTGATCTTCATACCCTCAATTCCTCTGACTTGCGTACCGACATGGGCGGGACTGGCACGTTAGCGGTTCCACCCCGAGGCACAAGGATTTTTTACGGATTTCTGGGTCGGAATGCAGCAACCGTCAAGTGCGGCGTGCCCCACAGGCCTCAGTTCTGGTGCAACCGTGGATTATTACGCACAAAAAACGCCCCGGCGCAGAAGCCCGGAGCGTTTCATAGCACCGCTGGCACGGTTCAGGCCTCGAGAGACCGACGTAGCATCTCCACATCTTCAGCGATCTGGCCATCGGTCAGTTTCAGCTCTTCAATGCGCTTGACGCCATGCATGACCGTGGTGTGGTCGCGCCCGCCGAACCGACGACCGATCTCTGGCAGCGACCGGCTGGTCAGCTGCTTGCACAGATACATCGCCACCTGACGAGGGCGCGCGTAGGATCGCAGGCGCTTGGGACCGATGATATCGGACATGCGGATGTTGTAGTATTCGGATACTTTCCGCTGAATCTCTTCAACCGTGATCTTACGCTCGGATGCGCGCAGGACATCTGCCAGACAATCCTGCGTCAGCTCCATGTCGATCTCGCGCCCAACCAGCGAGGCAAAGGCAAACAGACGTGTCAGAGCACCTTCCAGCACGCGGACATTGGTTGAGATTCGATGGGCCAGAAATTCAAGAACGCCATCCGCAATCGTCAGATCAGGATAGGAGCTGCTGTATTGCTGGACCTTGTTTTGCAGAATGCCCAGGCGCAATTCATAGTCGGTCGGATGCAGGTCAACGACCAGACCACATTGCAGGCGCGACTTTACACGATCTTCCAGGTCCTTGATTTCGCCCGGGGCGCGGTCGGCCGAAATGATGATCTGCTTGTTCTGATCCACCAGCGCATTGAACGTATGGAAAAACTCTTCCTGAGTAGAATCCTTTCCGGCAATGAACTGCACGTCATCGACCATCAGCACATCGACCGAACGGAACAAATGCTTGAAATCCATCATCCGGCGTTCCCGCAGGGCCTGCACGAAGCGATACATGAACTGTTCGGCTGACAGGTACAGGACATTCAGTTCCGGATGCTTGGTTTTCAGTTCCCAGGCAATTGCGTGCATCAGGTGGGTCTTACCCAGACCCACTCCACCATACAAAACAAGCGGGTTGAATGTTACCGGGCCACCTTCGGACACGCGGCGCGCGGCAGCATGGGCCAGCTCGTTGGGTTTGCCCACCACAAAACTGTCAAAGGTGAAACGTGAATCGAGCGGCGCTGCCTGCAACGACTCCAAAGCGTTATGCGCACTATCCGTAGCGACTGTGGGTACCGGCTCTGGCCGAGTTTCGGCGACCACCTTGGCTGCGGGCTTGGGGCGTGCGGGCGAGTTGGCGGCAACACGGAAATCCAGACGCTGAACGGTTTCCCCAGCCGTATTCAGCTCGTACAAGATAAGGTCCGCAAAATTCTGGCTGACGTAGTTCCCCATAAAGTTCGTTGGCACGGAAAAAACCGCCACACCATCCTGCAGCTCTTTAAATTCCAGAGGCTCGATCCATGTGGTGTAATTATTCCGACCGACAGCCTTCAGCAATTTGTTACGCAGTAGTCCCCATTTCTCTTGTGTCATTCAGCGCCTCACGCATCCCATTCTTATTGGCCTGTCGGCCTTATCATACGAAGCCGGTTGCCCGGTCTTGCATTCACACACCCAAAGGGAACCTGTCGCCAAACCAAACGGTTTGGCGGGGATTGCCCCTGAAAGTTCGGTGCACCCGGATTTTCGACGCTCAAAAATAGATGAGCGTCCCGAAACTCGGGCTGCACGTCACAATCTCAATTTTCAGACAGGGCCGAGAATCCCGGATAACCCGGACTTCGCGGCAGATCGGCAGCCCAGCTTGCGCCAGTCGTCGACGAATGTTTCCAGATCGATCTGATGCCCGTCAGTCCGATCGAGTAAACAGCCTGTCCCCCCAAGCGAGTGAATCGCTGACATCAGTGGTAGCAACTTGAAATGGGGCGCGGCAACGAAACTCTGATATTGACTCGGGTCTTTGGTCGAAAGAATCTCTCGGTTTCGTGAAGGCGCGGTATTCCGGCAACACGAAAAAAGCGCCGCAATGCGCAGCGCCTTTGACATTAGTTCAGCCTTGCTGACTTGACCTAAGGTAACCCTCAGGCTTTAGCCCAGAGCTTTGACCCGGGCCGACAGGCGCGACATTTTACGCGCGGCAGTGTTCTTGTGGAACACGCCTTTGGTGACGCCGCGCATCAGCTCAGGCTGGGCGGCGCGCAGTGCTGCGGTTGCCGCATCTTTGTCACCGGATGCAATCGCTTCTTCGACTTTACGCAGATAGGTGCGGATGCGCGAACGACGCGCTTTGTTAACAGCGAAACGCTTTTCGTTCTGACGGGCGCGTTTCTTTGCCTGGGGCGAATTTGCCATGTGTCTCTGACCTTCGTTCGGTACGGTTATCAAGGGTTGCGCGCCACGGATATATCCGCACCGGATCAGAAATCACGAGTGTGAGTCGGGCCAAGCGGGCCGCACGCGCATGTATTGCGGCGCTCAATACCGAACATTTCAAGGATTGCCAAGCCGATTCTTGGGGCTCACAAACCGGATAAAGAAAAGGCGGGCATAGCCCGCCGTTCATTAGTCTCTTGCGTTTTACTTGTCGCGAAACTGCGCAGCCCGCTTTTCAAGAAACGCCGCCATGCCCTCTTTCTGGTCCTCGGTGGCAAACATGGAATGGAAGACGCGACGCTCAAACAGCATTCCTTCACTCAGCGGAAGCTCGTAACTGCGATTGACCGCTTCCTTTGCCGCCGCTGCCGTCAGTGCCGATTTCTCGGCTATTTTTTGCGCCGCACCGACGGCTTCCTCGATCAGCTTCTTGGCCGGTACGACCCGGCTGACCAAACCAGCGCGCTCGGCTTCGTCCGCGTCCATAAACCGACCAGTCAGGTTCATGTCCATCGCCTTGGACTTGCCGACAAAGCGCGTCAAACGCTGGGTGCCGCCCAACCCGGCTATGACGCCAAGGTTGATTTCAGGCTGGCCGAATTTTGCAGTGTCCGCCGCAATGATGAAATCGCAAAGCATTGCCAACTCGCATCCCCCACCCAGAGCATAGCCCGCAACCGCGGCGATGATCGGTTTGCGAATCGCCAAAACCCGGTTGTTTGCATCAGCAAAAAGGTTGGTGGTGTAGACATCGACAAAGCTCATCTCGGACATTTCCCTGATGTCCGCGCCTGCGGCAAAGGCCTTGTCCGATCCGGTGATGACGATGCAACGCACCTTATCGTTGCTGTCCGCCTCTTCCAGCGCGGTACACAACTCACCCAGCAACTGGGAGTTCAGCGCATTCAACGCATCCGGTCTGTCGAGTTTGATTAGGGCGACGTGGTCTTCGATTTCGACGATGATCGTCTCAAAAGCCATGAGAAAAAAGCTTCCGGTTGTTCCGTTCAGTTACGAGTCCTTACCACGCGAATTCTCTGGATCAAGCTATCTTTGGCATTGCGCACAGTAGAAGGATGAGCGACCGGACTGGGTGATTCTCTGGATCAGACCAGTGCAACCTTCGGTGCGGCAGGGCTTTCCTTCGCGACCGTAGACATCAAAGCTGTGCTGAAAATATCCAAGTTCTCCATCAGCTTGGCGGAAATCCCGCAGGGATGATCCGCCTGCTTCGATCGCGTCGTGCAACACCCTCCGAATGATGGGAACCAGCGATGCGACACGTGCCGCAGATATTTGCCCTGCTTTGCGACGTGGCGACACCTTGCCGCGATAAAGCGCTTCGCAAACATAGATATTCCCCAATCCGGCAACGATTCCCTGATCCAGCAGAGCTGATTTGACAGGGGTATTCTTGCCTTTGAATGCTTCAATCAGGTGTTGCTCATGGAAATCATTACCCAAGGGCTCTGGTCCCAGAACCGCCAGAAGCTTGTGATCTTCGGCCGTGGCTGTAGGCAGTAGGTCCATCGCCCCGAACCGGCGTGGGTCGTTAAAGGTGATACGCGCCCCGTTGGCCATGTGAATAACAACATGGTCATGTTTCTCAGCGGCAGGATGTTCGCGCAGGAAATGACCCAGTGGGTCCCCTGACACCGTCATTCGCCCCGACATCCCCAGATGTATCAACAAGGTCTCGCCACTGCTGAGATCGGCCAGGATGTATTTTGATCGCCGCCTTAACCGATCCACCCGCTGCCCGGTCAGTCTTTCTGCCATGCGTTCGGGAAATGGCCAGCGAAGATCCGGGCGGTTCACATCGGCGCGTTCTATCACCATGCCCTCCATCGCGGGAGCAAGACCCCGTCTTACTGTCTCGACCTCGGGCAATTCTGGCATTACAGGGCTCCTATTCCAAAGGGCCGCATTGTGCCCCGCTTCCAGAGCCCTATAACAGAAGCGAAATTCGACAAACGGCAAGGCTTATGTCCGACAACAGCGACAACACCACTCATTTCGGGTTCGAAACCGTACGCGAGGCTGACAAGGCCGGGCGCGTGCAGGGCGTGTTCAACTCGGTCGCCTCGAAATATGACGTGATGAACGATGTCATGTCGATGGGTATCCACCGGGTCTGGAAAGACGCGATGATGGACTGGCTGGCACCACGCCCCGGTCAGCGTTTGCTGGATGTTGCAGGCGGAACCGGTGACATTTCCTTTCGCTTTCTGAAACGCGCAGGCTATGGCCATGCCACGGTTCTGGACCTGACAGAACCCATGCTGGTCGAAGGACGGCAACGCGCCGAAGCCGACCAGATGGCCGACAGCCTGAACTGGGTGGTGGGCGACGCTATGGCCCTGCCGTTCGAGGACAACACCTTTGATGTCTACACGATCTCGTTCGGCATCCGGAACGTGACCCGCCCGCAAGAGGCCCTGAACGAAGCCTTTCGCGTGCTGAAACCCGGTGGCCGCCTGATGGTGCTTGAATTCAGCCAACTGCCCAATGAAGGGCTGCAAAAGCTCTATGACCTTTATAGCTTCAACGTCATCCCGCGCATGGGAAAGCTGATCGCGAATGATTACGACAGCTATCAGTATCTGGTGGAGTCGATCCGCAAGTTCCCCGATCAGGAAACCTTCCTGAACATGGTCCGAACCGCTGGCTTCGAAAACGCGAAATTCCGCAATCTCAGCATGGGTATCGCCGCGCTGCATTCCGGCTGGAAGATCTGACGCATGCGCGGTCCCCACAACATCATCCGCCTGATCCGAACGGGCGCCACGCTTGAGCGCACCGGTGCCATGAATGTGGTCCTCGACGCGTTCGAGGCGCCACGGGCTATTCGATTTCTTGCCCACGCTCTAGGCAAACCGTTTTGGTGGCTGGGTTACAAGGGCGACCCAAAGATGCCGCCTGCAACACGTGCGCTCACCGCCCTGGGCCCGGCCTACATCAAATTTGGTCAGGTGCTTTCGACACGCCCAGATGTTGTAGGCGATGAACTGGCTGTGCAGCTTCGTGTTTTGCAAGACAAACTGCCGCCGTTCTCAAAAGCCGAGGCTTTGGCCGAAGTAGAAAGGGAACTGGGGCAACCTGTTGCCGAGATATTCAGCGAATTCAGTGAACCCATAGCTGCCGCCTCGATCGCACAGGTCCACAAGGCCAAGCTTGCGAGCACCGGAGAAAACGTGGCCGTCAAAGTCCTGCGTCCCAATATCGAACGCGCCTTTCGCAAGGATGTAGATGCGTTCTACTTCGCCGCCCGCATCGTCGATTTGTTTGCGCCCGGAGCCCGCCGATTGCGCCCGATGGAGGTCATTGAACATTTCGATGGCGTTGTACGGGGTGAACTGGACCTGCGTCTGGAAAGCGCTGCTGCCTCGGAATACGCGGCCAACACAAAAGACGACACAGGGTTCTGGCTGCCGCCCGTATTGTGGTCACTGTCGGCACGACGCGTGATGACACTCAGCTGGGCCGACGGTGTTCCATTGGGTGAAAATGACGCACTGGACGCCGCTGGCCACGATCGCCGCGATCTGGCTGAACGTGTGCTGCGCCTGTTCCTTCTTCACGCCCTGCGCGACGGCTATTTCCACGCCGATATGCATCAGGGCAACCTCAAGGTCGCCGCCAACGGTGATATCATCGCTTATGATTACGGTATCATGGGCCATATCGACGAATACACGCGCCGGGTCTACGCCGAGATTCTGTTCGGTTTCATCCGCCGCGACTACAAGCGCGTAGCCGAAGTGCATTTCGAAGCCGGTTACGTTCCTGCACACCAGGACGTCGATGAATTCGCCCGCGCCCTGCGTGCGGTTGGTGAGCCCATCTTCGGTATGGATGCCTCGCATATTTCGATGGGCCGTTTGCTAAGCTATCTGTTCGAAGTGACAGAGCGTTTTGGCATGGAAACCCGAACCGAGCTGATCCTTCTACAGCGCACGATGGTCGTGGTTGAAGGCGTTGCCCGGTCACTGGACGACCACATCAATATCTGGGAAGTTGCCCGCCCCGTGGTCGAAGATTACATCAAACAATCCATCGGCCCGCGCGCCGCGCTTCGTGACTTTGCCAAAACCGCTATGGTTCTGGCACGCTTTGGTCCGCGCCTGCCGACATTGGTCGAAAACGCGTTGATTGCACAGACGCACAAAGAAGAACCGGAAAACTCGGGTCTGTTGCCAAAAATCCTACCCGCCGCTCTCGGTGCGGTTGCCGGCGCAGCCATAGTTCTGTTGATCACTACACTCGGCTGATCGTGATCCGCAGGTTCATCTGGCTAAAAATATCCTCGGGGGGAATCGCGCCTTGCGCGATGGGGGGCAGACAGCCCCCCTTGCCCAGACCCGGATCAGAGCCGCTCGATGGCAATGGCGATCCCCTGACCGCCACCGATACACATGGTGATCAACCCTTTTGATCCGCCTGTGCGCTCCAACTCATAAAGCGTCTTCATGGTAATGATGGCGCCCGTCGCGCCTACAGGGTGCCCCAGCGCTATCGCGCCTCCATTCGGGTTCACTTTCGCTGCATCCAACCCAAGCTCCTGGTTGACGGCCAGCGCCTGCGCGGCAAATGCTTCGTTGCTTTCGATCACTTCGAAATCTTCCGCCGAAAGACCCGTCTTCCTGAGCAGGTTTTGCACGGCCGGTACCGGGCCAATACCCATGACTTCGGGGCGCACGCCAGCATGTGCATATCCGATCACGCGCGCTTTTGGCTTCAATCCGGCCTTTTCCGCCGCGTCCGCCGTTGCCAGAACCATCGCCGCCGCGCCGTCGTTGATGCCCGAGGCATTGCCCGCCGTCACACGCCCATCTTTTTTGAACACCGGTCGCAACCCGGCCAGCGCATCGGCTGTCGTCGCCTTTGGATGCTCATCAACTTTGAAATCCACCATGTCACGCTTGACCTTCACCTGAACGGGCACGATCTGGCTTTCGAAATATCCGGCTTCAATTGCAGCTGCCGCGCGGGTCTGGCTAGTCAGGGCGAAGTCGTCCATCTGTTCACGACTGATCTGGTGTTCATCGGCAACGTTCTCGGCCGTCACGCCCATGTGCCCCGTGCCAAAGGGGCAGTTCAATGCACCCAGCATCATGTCCAGCGATGTGACATCACCCATTTTCGCGCCCCAGCGTGCCTGTGGAACAATGTAAGGGCTGCGCGACATGCTTTCTGCGCCACCTGCCACGGCGAAATCGGCATCGCCAAGCATCAAGGATTGCACTGCTGACACGATCGCCTGTGCCCCCGAACCGCACAGCCGATTTACATTCATCGCAGGGGTGCCGTTCGGAATTCCGGCCTGCATCGCGGCCACGCGCGACAGGTACATGTCCCGAGGTTCGGTGTTGATGACATGGCCAAATACAACATGCCCGATCTGAGCACCTTCTACCCCAGACCGCTCCAAGGCGGCTTCGGTGACCACCGTCGCCAGATCAATGGGCGCGGTTGACGCAAGTGCGCCACCGAAAGTTCCAATCGCGGTGCGCGCACCATCCAGCAATACGATGTCTGTCATGTCTTTCTCCTCTTGGAATCGTCGTCAGTATGCACACGCAGCATTATTCTGTCCTATAGGACGTGCCGTCACGGATGGAATTGACAAGCGGGGTCCCAATACGCATGGATTCCGTCATGACGGAGAACACAGACGATATCCTGAACCTTTTGCCCGCCCGCCTGAAAGAAGCACGCCGGGCCAAAGGACTGTCGCTGGAAGCAGTCGCAAACCTCAGTGGCGTATCCAGATCCATGGTTAGCCAGATCGAACGCGGGGAAAGCAGCCCAACGATCTCGACCCTCTGGAACCTGACACGTGCGCTACAGGTGGATTTTGCCGGTCTTCTGGAAGGTTCAAAAGCCAGCGATCAAATCGAGGTGCTGCGCGCGTCCGAGGTGCCCAGCATCGACAATATGGGGCAGAACTGTCGCATTCGCATCCTGTCCCCACCGGAAGAGGCCGGAGGTCATGAGGTTTATGATATCGAGTTCGACACAGGCGGGGCCTTGAACAGTCAGCCCCATGCGCGTGGCGCGCACGAACAGCTGACAGTGCTGGAAGGCACCGTCAAGGTTACATCGGGCAGTGCCGTTTCGGAACTGAGCCAAGGGGACACCGCCCGCTATGCCGCGGATATCGTGCATTCCATCTCGGCCAAAGAATCAGCGCGGGTGTTTTTGATCGTAAAGAACGCCTGACATCAGCAACTTTCCGCCTTCACGGAAATTTTTCCTGTATATTGAAATTCCCCTATTTGGGAAATTCATCCGCTATGTTAGATGTGCGACTCAGTTGAACGGAGGTCGCCATGGCAGATGCATTCCTGTCCCACATCACGGACACACTCGCGCAGATCGAATCCGAAGGGCTGTACAAGCGCGAACGAATGATCACCTCGCCTCAGGGCGGTGAGATTACGGTGGGCGGAAAACGGGTGATCAACCTGTGCGCCAACAACTATCTGGGTCTTGCGGATCACCCCGCGCTGATCGAGGCCGCAACCAATGCGATGGGTCCGAAGGGTTTCGGCATGGCCTCGGTCCGGTTCATTTGCGGGACGCAGGATATTCACCGTGAACTGGAACAGCGGTTGGCCAAGTTCCTGAACAAGGACGATGCGATCCTGTTCGCGGCCTGTTTTGATGCCAATGGCGGGCTGTTCGAACCGTTGCTGGGGCCTGAAGATGCCATCATTTCGGACAGTCTGAACCACGCCTCTATCATTGACGGGGTGCGGCTGTGCAAAGCCAAGCGCTATCGCTATCTGAACAATGACATGAATGACCTTGAAGCGTGGCTGAAGCAGGCGCGCGAGGATGGCGCGCGTCATATCATGATCGCAACCGATGGCGTGTTCTCGATGGATGGCTATTTGGCCAACTTGCCGAAAATTCGCGAACTGGCTGATAAATACGATGCCATCGTCATGGTCGATGATTGCCATGCAACAGGCTTCATGGGGCCGCGCGGCGCCGGAACACCGGATCACTTTGGTGTTGATGTCGACATTCTGACAGGAACTTTGGGCAAGGCACTTGGGGGGGCAATCGGCGGCTACATCGCCGGGCCGCAGCCAGTGATCGACCTGCTGCGGCAGCGGGCGCGGCCCTATCTGTTCTCGAACTCGCTGCCGCCATCCATCGTCGCCGCAGGGCTTGAGGCGATCCGTCTGGTCGAAGAAGGCGACATTCTACGCGCGCAGTTATTCGGAAACGCAAAGTACTGGCGTGCCGGTCTGGAAAAGCTTGGCTTTGACCTTTTGCCCGGTGAACATCCGATCATCCCTGTCATGCTGGGCGATGCAACGCTGGCACAAGAGATGGCCGCCAAGCTGTTTGACGAGGGTGTGTATGTCTCGGGCTTCTTCTTTCCTGTTGTTCCCCGCGGACAGGCGCGGATCAGAACGCAGATGAACGCTGCCCTGACGCGGGACGAACTGGACCGCGCGCTGGCGGCCTTTGGCAAGGTCGGCAAGGAACTGGGGGTGATCTGATGCGACCCAATACAATGAAAGCGCTGGAAAAGTCGAAACCAGAAGAAGGGTTGTGGATGGTGCGGGCCCCGGTTCCTGAAATCGGGCCTGATGAGGTGCTGATCAAGATCAACAAGACCGGAATTTGCGGTACCGACATTCACATCTGGAACTGGGATGAATGGGCCTCTCACACCGTTCCGGTTCCGATGATCACTGGTCATGAGTTCGCCGGGGAAATCGTTGAGATTGGGCGTAACGTCACCGGCCTGGACGTTGGGCAGCGCTGTTCCGGCGAAGGGCATCTGATCGGCACTGAAAGCCGTCAAAGCCGCGCAGGCAAATTTCACCTCGACCCCGGCACGCGCGGGATCGGGGTGAATGAACAGGGCGCGTTTGCGCAATACCTGAAATTGCCTGCCTTCAACGTTGTTCCCCTGCCGGACGATATCCCGGATGAGATCGGGGCAATCCTTGATCCGCTGGGCAATGCTGTACACACCGCGCTAAGCTTTGACCTTCTGGGCGAGGACGTCCTGATCACCGGCGCAGGACCCATCGGCATCATGGCCGCCGCCGTTGCCCGCCATGCAGGCGCCCGCAATGTTGTGATCACAGACATTAACGCCGAACGGTTGAAACTGGCGGAACATGTGGTGCCATCGGTGCGGACCGTTGATGTTTCCAAACAAGATTTGCACGATGTCATCGCACAGCTTGGAATGAAAGAAGGCTTTGATGTGGGGCTTGAAATGTCCGGCTCACAAGCCGCGCTTGACCAGATGGTCGAGGCGCTTGTGATGGGTGGGAAAATCGCCCTGCTGGGGATACCGCCGGGGAAATCTCCGGTCGACTGGTCGCGTATCGTTTTCAAGGCGATCACAATCAAGGGTGTCTATGGTCGCGAGATGTTCGAGACCTGGTACAAGATGATCGCCATGCTGCAAAACGGTTTGGATGTGTCCCGCGTGATCACGCATCGCTTTGAGGTTGATGATTTTGCGGATGGATTTGCCGCGATGAAATCCGGCCTCTCTGGCAAGGTTGTCCTTGACTGGACCTAACCCGCTGGAAAGTTACGAACTCAACGCCTAGACAGGTGCAAGGATCGCACAAGGGAGGCATGAGATGGGCGAGAACAAAGACGATCGTCTATTGCAAAGAGGTGTCGAAGACACTCTGGTCACTGATTTCGCCGAGACACATCGCAAAAGCTATGGAGATTTTCTGCAACTCAAAACACTGCTGAATCTGCAAAAGACTTTTCAGGACCCCGCGCAGCCAGACGAGATGCTGTTCATTATCATCCATCAGGTCAGCGAACTGTGGCTGAAACTGATGCACCACCAACTGGTCGAGGTGCGCCGTTTTCTGCAACAGGACGAGTTTGGCCCAGCCATGAAAAACCTCGACCGCATCAAGGCCATTCAACGGCAGTTGATTGCGGCTTGGGAAACCCTGCTGACAATGACACCTGCCGACTATATGACGTTCCGGCAGGCTCTCGGCAACTCGTCAGGGTTTCAGAGCTACGGCTACCGGCAAATCGAATTCATCCTTGGCAACAAGGATGCCTCAACACTGAAGGTCCATGCGCATGACCCAGAGGTGATGGAGATGCTGAATGCCGCACTGACCAAACCGTCACTTTATGACGAAGTGTTGCACATGTTGGCCCGCCAAGGATTCGATGTGCCCAAAGATCTGATTGAACGCGATTACGCCCAACCCTATTCCGGCGATTCGCGCGTGGTAAAAATCTGGGTCGAGGTATTTCGCAACACTGAAAAATACTGGGATCTTTATGCTTTGGCCGAAAAACTGATGGATGTGGAAAGCCTGTTTCAACGCTGGCGCTTTGATCATGCCACCGCAGTTGAGCGCGTGATCGGGATGCAACCCGGCACCGGTGGTTCAAGCGGCGTGGCCTTTTTGCGAAAGGCGCTAGAGCTGCGGTTTTTCCACGACCTTTACGACGTGCGCACCGAATTGATGTACAGCGGGCAGACCTAAGACATGTTGTATCGAGGATTTTCGCAATCCGAGCTGGAGCGGGAGTATTCCCCCAGCACAATGATCGGTGGCGACCTGAGCCCTTATCTTGCCAGTTATGAAGCACTGAGCGCTCAGGCGCGGGCCGACTTTCCGGTACGGGAAAATCTGGCTTATGGTGATAGCCCCGTACAAGTTCTGGATTTCTTTCCCGCTCGCGATGACAAGGCACCTCTGCACGTCTTCATTCACGGCGGGTACTGGCAGGCGCTCAGCCAGAATGAATCGTCTCTGATGGCACCGGGTCTGGTAGAACACGGGCAAGCTTTTGCGACTGTGAACTATACGCTGGCACCCGATGTCCGGATTGGTGGCATGATCGATGAATGCCGTGACGCGTTGCTTTGGCTGGCGGCCCAGGCGGAGGAGCTGGGATTCGATCCGTCGCGGATCACCCTGTCAGGTCACAGTGCAGGCGCGCATCTGGCGGCGATGGTGATGGCAACCTCATCAGATGCCCTTGCCAAAGCGGGGCTCCGGGTGCGGGATGTGATTCTGATCAGCGGAATATACGACCTGGAACCGATCAGCCTGATGTCGGTGAACGATCCGCTGCAATTGACACCGGTCGAGGTCAACGATCTGTCACCCATCCGCAATCTGCCCCGGCCCGGTCCTCGATACCATGTTTCGGTAGCCGAACGGGATACAGGTGAGTTCATTCGCCAAAGCCGCGACTATGCTGAAAGACTGCGAAAGGCCGGACACTCTGTCAGCTTTATGCTCGCGCAAGGAATGCATCATTTCGATATCATCATGCATTCAGATACGTTTCTGCCCCAGACAAAATAAGCGCTTCGGTAAAAGAAAACAGCGGCCTATGGGGGCCGCTGTTTTTCGTTTCATCCTTTGCCGGGTTAGTCCAACGTGCGGGTGACTTCTTCGCGCTCGAAGATTTCGATCACGTCGCCTGCGCGGATATCGTCGTAGTTTTCGAACGCCATACCGCATTCCTGACCCGACTGAACCTCGGCCACTTCGTCCTTGAAACGCTTCAGCGTCTTTAGCGTGCCTTCGTGAATCACCACGTTGTCGCGCAGCAAGCGCACACCGGCAGAACGACGCGCCACGCCTTCGGTGACCAGACAGCCAGCAACCTTGCCAACGCCTGTAACCTTGAAGACTTCGCGAATCTCGGCGTAGCCGATGAACTTCTCGCGAATTTCGGCGCTCAACAGGCCGGATGCGGCTGCTTTCACGTCGTCTACGAGGTCATAGATCACCGAGTAATAGCGAATCTCGACGCCCTTCTGGTTTGCGGTATTCCGTGCCGAGGCATTTGCCCGAACGTTGAAGCCAAAGATCGGAGCTCCAGACGCTTCGGCCAGACCGACATCCGTTTCGGTAATGGCACCAACACCCGAATGCAGAACGCGCACGCGTACTTCTTCGTTGCCGATCTTCTCCATCGCCTGAACGATGGCTTCCGCCGAACCCTGAACATCTGCTTTCATCAGAATAGGCAGCTCGGTGACGTTTTCGTCTTCCTTGGCCTTCTGCATCAACTGCTCAAGGGTCGTTGCGGCACCGGCGGCGGCGCGTTTGTCCTTAGCGGCCTGTTCACGGTAGGCGGCGATCTCACGGGCCTGTGCTTCGGTTTCGGTCACGTTCAGAACATCGCCTGCTTCAGGCGTACCATTCAGACCAAGAACCTCAACGGGAACCGACGGGCCAGCCTCCTTGACGCGCTCACCCTTGTCGTTGATCAGCGCGCGGACTTTACCATACTGCTCACCCACGACAAAGATATCGCCCTGACGCAATGTACCGTTCTGAACCAGAACCGTTGCGACCGGGCCGCGGCCCACGTCCAGCTGTGCCTCGATCACGGCACCTTGGGCAGCGCGATCAGGGTTGGCTTTCAGTTCCAGAATCTCGGCCTGCAATGCGATGGCTTCCAGCAGCTCGTCCAGACCCTGACCGGTGATGGCGGACACTTCTACGTCCTGAACCTCACCCGACATTTTCTCGACGATCACTTCGTGTTGCAGCAGATCGGTGCGCACCTTGTCCGGATTTGCATCATGCTTGTCGATCTTGTTGATCGCAACGATCATCGGCACCTTGGCTGCCTTCGCGTGATTGATCGCCTCAATTGTCTGCGGCATGACCGCGTCATCGGCAGCGACAACCAGAACCACGATATCCGTCACCTGGGCACCACGCGAGCGCATCGAGGTGAACGCCGCGTGGCCGGGTGTATCCAGGAAGGTCAGCGTCGAGCCACCATCCGTTTTCACCTGATAGGCGCCGATATGCTGGGTGATGCCACCGGCCTCACCAGCCACAACTCGGGCATCACGGATTGCATCCAGCAGCGAAGTTTTCCCGTGGTCGACGTGACCCATGATGGTGATGACGGGTGGACGTGGCTTCAGATCGTCCTCGCTGTCTTCGATCTCTTTGATGACGTCTTCGACATCCGAATCAGAGACGCGCGTGACCTTATGGCCGAATTCTTCAATGATAAGCTCGGCAGTATCGGCATCGATGGTCTGGTTCTGCGTGACCATCATACCCATCTGCATCAGCGATTTGACCACGTCAGCCACACGCTCGGCCATACGGTTGGCCAGTTCCGAGACCATGATTGCCTCAGGCAGTTGTACGTCGCGGATCACCTTTTCCCGCTCGACCGAACCGCCCATGGCTTTCTGACGAGCGCGTTCCTGCTTGCGCTTCATCGCTGCCATCGACCGTTGGCGGCTGCCTTCGTCGCCGGTGGCCTGACCCAATGTCAGCTTGCCGGAACGACGGTTGTCTTCGCGACCCTTGCCACGACCGCGCTGTTCGCGTTCGCGATCCTGCTTGCGAGGCGCGGCAGCAGGCGCAGGTTTGCTGGCCGGGTTGCGCGAAGCTTTGGCTTCTTCCGGAGCTGGCGCCGCAGCAGCAACAGCAGCACGCTTGGCTTCTTCTTCAGCCTCCAAGCGCTTGCGCTCTTCGTCTTCGGCTTTCTGACGCGCGCGCTCTTCGGCTTCACGCTGCTCGCGCTCTTTCGCTTCCTGTTCCGCACGGCGGCGCACACGCTCTTCTTCGCGCGCCTTTTCAGCGGCTTCGCGTTCAGCGGCCTCTTCGACCTCGCGGGCTTTTGCAGCCTGCAAAGCCTTCATACGGCGCGCCATTTCCGCGTCGGAAATACCTGCGGGGCGACGCGACGGATCACCCGAAGGTGCGGCACCGCCACCCGGCTTTGCCGCGCCCGGCTTGGGGACCACCACGCGCTTGCGTTTGGTTTCCACCACGACATTCTTGGTGCGTCCGTGGCTGAAACTCTGTTTCACATTTCCGGGGCGTGCCCCGCCACGAAGACCCAATGTCTTTTTGCCGTCACTATCGCTCATAAAGCTTCTTACCCTTCCGCGCGGCCCTTGCCGCCGTCATCCGTTTCGCGCAAGCCACGCAGGCGCTGCGCTTCCTCTACAACACGTTTGGCGAGTCCGCCAGAGGCCAAGGCCGCATGAATCACCGTTTGGCGCCCAAATGCCTGCCCTAATTCGTCTGCCGTCAGCCAACCGATGTATTTTCCGAAGTGCGGCGTACTGAGCTTCGACTTGCCGCGCCCCGATCCATCAGTGGCCTGAATCAGCACCTGAGCCTCTTCCCGGTCCAGCCACGACTTGACCTTTTCATACCCGGCAACCGCGTCGCCGGACTTGCGCGCCAGACTGAGCAACTCAATCACACGGCGCGCGATCTGCTTTTCAACTTCTGTCGCGAGGTTCTGAGGCACAGTCACCTGTGCCTTGAACCCCCGCGCAAACAGTTTCTTACCAATGGCCTTGTCCAGCGCAGCACGATCCGCCGCCACATAAACGCCCCGTCCCGGCAACTTTGCCGCGACATCCGGAAAGACCTGACCGTCCGGGCCCGTCACAAAGCGGATCAAGCCATATTTAGGCTGAACCTCGCCTGTGGCGATGCACTTGCGTTCGGGTCCGTCAGACCGATCCTTATGGACGCCACCGCGACCCATACGCGCCACCCGAGACCTGAGATCAGGCCTCGACCTCCTCGTCTGCTGCGTCGCCGTCGATGTCTTCTTCCGCCTGCTCCAACTCGGCCGGATCAACCCAACCCAACAGGATACGCGCAGTCATGACCATGTCTTGTGCTTCTTCGAGCGTGACGCCAAAGGGCTCCAGCACGCCATCATCCTTGACGCGTTCACCGTCGACCGTGGTCCAGCCACCGGCCAGTTCCCAGTCTGCACAGGTTGCGAAATCTTCCAGCGTCTTCACATCGTCCTTGGCCAGCGCCTCTACCATCTGGGGGGTCAGGCCTTCGAATTCAATGAGGCTGTCCTCGGCACCCAGTGCGCGCGCCGCATCCAGAGCGGCTTTGGCCTGGGCTTCCAGGAACTCGCGCGCCCGGGTCTGAAGTTCCTGCGCAGTGCCTTCGTCGACGCCGTCAATGACCAGAAGTTCATCAATCTCGACATAGGCAACTTCTTCGAGGTTGGTGAAGCCTTCGGAAACCAGCAGTTGCGCAAAGAACTCGTCCAGATCCAGACTGTCCATGAACAGTTTGGTACGAGATTCGAATTCCTTCTGACAACGCGCCGATTCTTCAGCTTCGGTCATGATGTCGATATCCAGCCCGGTCAGCTGGCTTGCCAGACGCACGTTCTGACCGCGACGACCGATTGCAAGAGACAACTGCTCTTCCGGAACGACAACCTCGATCTTGCCTGCTTCTTCGTCCAGAACAACCTTCGAAACCTCGGCAGGTTGCAGCGCGTTCACCAGGAAGGTCGGTTGGTCTTCGTTCCACGGGATGATGTCAATCTTCTCACCCTGCAGTTCGTTCACAACGGCCTGCACGCGGCTGCCGCGCATACCAACGCAGGCGCCAACAGGGTCGATCGAGCCGTCATACGAGATCACGGCGATTTTGGCGCGAGAACCGGGGTCACGGGCCACGGCCTTGACCTCGATGATACCGTCATAGATTTCCGGCACTTCCATCTTGAACAGCTCGGCCATGAACTCTGGCGCGGTACGCGACAGGAAGATCTGGTGGCCACGCACTTCGCGGCGGACTTCCTTGATATACGCGCGCACACGATCATTCGGGCGATAGCTTTCGCGACCGATCTTGTCATTGCGGCGCAGAACAGCCTCGGCACCGCCGAGATCGACGATGACATTGCCGAATTCTTCGCGCTTGACGGCACCGTTGATGATGGTGCCCGCACGATCCTTGAATTCCTCATACTGACGATCACGCTCGGCTTCGCGGACCTTTTGCAGGATCACTTGCTTGGCGGACTGCGCCGCAATCCGGCCCATTTCGACCGGCGGCACTTCTTCAACAAAAACGTCACCGACCTGCGGGTCTTCCATGTACTGTTTGGCTTGTTCGACGGTGAATTCGGCCTGATAGTTCTCAAGCTCGTCATCCTCGACCACGGTGCGCACACGGGTGAATGTCGCCTTGCCGGTCTTGCGGTCGATCGACACGCGGATGTCCATCTCGGCGCCGTAGCGACTCTTGGCGGCGCGGGCGAGCGATTCCTCCATCGCTTCGACAACCAGACCAGGGTCGATCATCTTTTCGCGGGCCACGGCCTCGGCAGTCTGCAGCAGCTCCAGCTGGTTGGCTGAGGTAATTGCCATCAGTTCGTCTCCTCTTCGGACCCTTCGGTCTCAATCTCGTCGAAAGCTTTTTCGTTCAGGGCGCCCGCATCTTTGCGCTGGCGCAGCATTTCTTTGATCAGATCATCGGTCAGGACCAGCTTGGCATCACTCAGCCAGTCGAATTGCAGGCCGATTGTGATCGTCTCGGACCCTTCGGGAATATTGATCAGAACCTCTTCTCCTTCGATCCCGGCCAGTTCCCCTTTGAACCGGCGGCGGCCATCGATCAGTTCAGAGGTTTCGATCTTGGCCTCATACCCCTCAAAAGTCTCAAAATCCTTGAGGCGCGTCAGGGGGCGGTCGATACCGGGGCTGGACACCTCAAGCGTATAGGCGTCGAGGATCGGGTCCTCCACATCCAGGGTGGCGCTGACCGCATTCGAAATCTCGGCGCAGTCATCCACTTCGATGCCGCCTTCGGGTTTGTCAGCCATGATTTGCAGCGTGGTCTGCTTGCCACTCATCAGCCGGACACGGACCAGCTCATACCCCAGGTCTTCGATCACCGGGGTGATGATCTCGGCAAGTCGCCGGTCGATGGCAGCTTTGGCTATCAGGTCGTTTGTCATCAGGTTCTCTACCCTGTCAATCGGGCACAAAAAAACGGGCGCGCGGCCCGTCGAATTTTCCGGTGGAGCCTTGGACCGGAAGTCCAACGCGCCGCTGTTGAAACTGCATATACGCAGGATGATCCGAGTCTGCAACCCCCGACAGAAGTATCACCCGGAATTACGCGATCCACCACCGTTCAGCGATACGACCGTCGTCCAGAACCGTGCGTCCGGCAATCTGCCGCGGCAATCCCACTGCCCCTGAAACGGCCAGTGCCATATCGGTCTCGGAAGGATGGAAGCGAAAACCGCGCGTACTGCGGATCTCGGACGGATCTGGGAAAGCCGCAATATCGACGTAGCCATCGCGCAATGCCTCGGCGCGGACACGGGCATCGGGAATAACGATCACTTCGAATGCATCGACCCAACCGGCCTGACCGTCCTTGTAATGTCCCGAAACACGGCGACCCAGGAAATGTCGCCCGTCTTCGGCGCGCTCGACACGGTAGCAACCCGTACCGTTGGCCCTGTGTAGCGGCGTGACGCCTTCGCCATAGCGGGCAATGACAAAACGACTTTCCGCCAAAAGGAATGGAAGGCCCGGATTTGCCTCGGCCAGTTCCAGCCGCAAACGGTTGGCGGTCAATGCCTCGGTATACCCGACTTCGGCCAATACGGTCGCAACGTCTGAGATGTCCAAAGGCGCGCCGTCGTGGAACACCGCATCATTGCGCAGATCAAAGCTCCAGACCTTCGCATCGGCGTTGGTTTGCCAGCCCGTCGCAAGCTCGCCCCGCAAAGTGCCATCCGGGGCGATCTCGGTCAGCGTGTCGAAAACCGCACCGCGTGCCACCTGCTCAAGACTGTCGTCGCGCGGTACGGCCAATCGCAGCGTGCCGCCTTTCTCGGGTCTGTCCGCCAGGGATGCGCCAGTCGCGGCAAGCAGCGCGGCTGCGGCACCCGAGGCAAACAAGGCACGCCGGTCGATGCGTGTCATGCCAAACCCTCCGCCACGCGATCCATGATCCGGATCAGTTCTGCGCTGATCCCTGGTTCAGAAAGCGCATGACCGGCCTGACGCACCATCTTAATCTCGGCATTCGGCCAGCGTTCGCTCAGCGACCAGGCGGCCTGCGGCGGGCAAATCATGTCGTATCGCCCCTGCACGATGTGACCCGGGATATGAGCAATCCGGTCCATTTGATCTAGAATCTGCCCATCCGTTTCCAGGAACGCCTTATTGTAGAAATAGTGATTCTCGAGCCGGGCAAATGTACGGGCGTATTCGCCGGGGCTTTCGCCCACTGATCCGTTCGTGTGGATCGACGCCAGCGCATTTTCCCAGTGCGACCATGCCCGCGCATACAGGGTCTCGGTCGCGCGGTCCCCCGAGAACAGGCGTTTATTGTAGGCGGTGATGGTGTCCTTCAGCTCCACCTCGGGCAACAGTGAGGTAAATTTCTGCCACTGTTCCGGCCAGAAACGTCCCGCTCCGCCGCCATAAAACCAGTCAAGTTCAGCGTCAGTTGCCAGGAACACACCGCGCAGCACCAATCGGCTGACCCGGTCTGGATGCGACTGCGCGTAGATCAACGCAAGGGTCGCGCCCCAGCTGCCGCCAAAAACAATCCATTCATCAATCTCGAACAGGTCGCGCAACCGTTCAATATCGGCCACCAAATGCCATGTCGTGTTGTTTTCAACCGAAGCCGTGGGGCGAGACCGGCCACACCCACGCTGATCAAATAGAATCACCCTGTAGGCCTGTGGATCAAAATAACGCCGCATTGCGGGGCTGCAGCCACCGCCTGGGCCGCCATGCAGGATCACCACCGGTATGCCTTCGGGGTTACCGCATTGTTCCACATAGATACGGTGCCCGTCGCCCATATCGACCATACGCTGGTCGAACGGATCGATCGGCGGGTACAGATATTGAACTGCGCGCTTTTGGTCCGGGTACTTGTCCATTATGGCCCTATATAGTCCTTAAGCGTAAAAGAGCATACGGAGACAGGAATGCAAGCGCATCCGAACACGGTGGATCCATCCGAGATCGCAAAATTCGAAGCGATGGCGGCGGAATGGTGGGATCCTCATGGGAAATTCAAACCGTTGCACATGCTGAATCCTTGCCGTTTGGATTATATCACACAGCAGATTGCCGGTGAATTCGACCGTGATCTGAAAGCGCGAAATCCGTTCGAAGGGCTGCGCCTGCTGGATATCGGTTGTGGCGGTGGTCTGCTAAGCGAACCCATGGCACGTCTGGGGGCCGAGGTCGTCGGGGCCGATGCCGCCGGAGGCAACCTGCCTGTTGCGCGTATCCATGCCGAGCAATCCGGTTTGGAGATCGACTATCGCCACACCACAGCCGAAGACATGGCCGCCGCAGGTGAGCAGTTCGACGTGGTCCTGAACATGGAAGTGGTCGAGCATGTGGCCGACCCACAGGGTTTCCTGACCGCCTCGCAACAATTGCTCAAGCCGGGTGGGCTGCTGATCTGCTCAACCATCAACCGCAACCCGAAATCCTATGCCATGGCCATTTTCGGGGCCGAGGTCGTCATGCGCTGGCTGCCGCGCGGCACGCATGAGTGGAACAAGTTCATCACCCCTGATGAGTTGTTCGACCTGCTGCGTCAGGCGGGGATGGACCCGGTGGACCGCAAGGGGTTCGTCTTCAACCCGATCCTCTGGAGTTGGTCGATCTCGGACCGGGATCTAAGCGTGAACTATGTGACGGCGAGTGTGAAGCCGGGCTGAGGGTTATTCCCCTTCCAGCTGTTTTCTCAGATCGCGCAGCACTGGCAGTGTCGACCGAACACGGTCGTCCCCCAACTCTCCGACCACGCGGTTGATCAACGGAGCAATCGAGGAAATCGCCTGATCCCGCGCGCGTTTACCGGCGGGGCTGATCGCGACCATCTTGCGGCGGGCATCGTCCCAGTCGGGGCGGATGTGGATGTATCCGGCCCATTCCAGCTTGGCCAAGGTGTTGGTCATCGCCCCTCGGGTCACGTGGAACGTGTTGGCCAGCTGCGCCGGGCTACGCTCATCCGCGACAAAAGCCAAGTGGTTCAGAACCGAGAAATGCGAGATTTCCATGCCCTTGGGCAGCACCCGGCTAAGCCGGTTCCGCAATAGCTGGTCGGCGGTCAGGATCTCGCTGAACAGCGTGACCGCAAGGGCATTGGTGTCGTCTGTCATTGTTCCGTTCTGTCAGGGTCCGTCGAAGGAACGGCGGTGGTGCAGTGAAGGGACACGTCGCCGTGCCTCAGTCACAGAACTATCATCCAAATCGAAAATGTGAATGCCTGGATCGGTCCCTGCGTCGATCAGCACCTTTCCCCACGGGTCGACGACCATGCTGTGACCGTGAGTATAGCGTGTTTTACCGCCGGTTTTTGGATGTTCCCCTGTTTGGGCCGGGGCCAGCACCCAGCACCCGGTTTCGATTGCACGTGCGCGCAGCAAGGCTTCCCAATGCGCGGCACCTGTGACCGGCGAGAACGCGGCCGGGACGGTCAGAATGCGCGCGCCCGCCTGCGCCAGTGCCGCGTGCAAATATGGAAAGCGGATATCGTAACAGATGGTCAGACCAACCTTGCCGAAATCCGTATCTGCGATAACCGCTTTTTCGCCTGGGCGGTAATTCTTTGATTCGCGGAACGTCTCGGTCTCGGTGACCTGCACATCGAACATATGGATTTTGTCATACCGCGCCACGATCTGACCTTGCGGTCCGATCATAAAGCAACGATTGGCAAAGCGACCGTCACTCTCATGGGTCTTGAGCCCCAACGAGCCGATCAGAAGCCACACACCCAGATCAGCAGCCTGTTCGCGCAGGCCCGCCAAGGTGATGTCATCTTCTTCATGTTGTAAAACCGCGCGCTGCCGTGTGGTGCTGGTCGAAACGCAATTCGTAACCTCTGGTGTCAGAACAAAGCGGGCGCCCTGTTCTGCCGCTTCGGCCATCATGCCTCGTACCATCCCGAGGTTTTCAGCCGGATCGTCCGACGAGGTGATTTGCAGCAGCGCGGTTTTCATCAGGCCGCAAGCAGAGGGTCAAGCTTGCCCTGACGCTCCAACTCGTACAAATCATCGCAACCGCCGACATGCGTAGCGCCGATGAAAATCTGCGGGACCGTGCGTTTACCCCCGGCACGTTGAATCATTTCAGGTTTGCGTTTGGGGTGCATCAACACGTCGATCTCCTTGAACTCGACACCTTTCTGCTTCAGCAGGCGTTTGGCCGCATGACAAAAGCCGCACAGTGGCGATGTATAGATCTCTACCGACTTCATTTTCCGTTCCCTTTGGATTTCGCGCAATCTTGGGCGAATTAGGCATCCTTGGCAACGCGCGCCAGAGCCAACACGAAAATATGATTTGCTCCCGCCGCCTGACAGACCCGAGTGCATGCGGCCAGCGTCGCCCCGGACGTCATCACATCGTCCACCAGCAAAATGTCCCGGCCAATAAGGTGTCGGGCATTTCGGGGGTGAAGGCATATTGCGTCTTCCAAAATCTGTGCCCGCTCGGCTGCTGTTTTGCCATCCAATACCTGCGTCTTCTTTTTGCGAATCAACAAATCGGGCACGCATTCCAATCCTGTCTCACGCCCCAGGTTCTGCGCCAACAGAGCTGACTGATTGTATCGCCTTTTGAGCAAGCGCGACCAATGCAGAGGAACCGGAGCAATCACCATATCCGGTCGCAGCAATGGGCGCCCTGCCTGCGCCATCCACTGTGCGGCAGGGCGGGCCAGTTCAGGCCGATCACCATGTTTCAGCGCCAGGATCAGTGACCGCGCCTTGCCGTCATACAAAAGCGCCGCGCGGCCTGCCCTCCAGGGGCGCGCGGTCTTCAGGCAATCATCGCACTCGGTCCGAAACTCGTCCTGCCCCCCGATCAGGGGCAGACCGCAACTTTCACAGACCGTGCCGCCAATGAATGGCGTTTCCCGCCAGCATGGGCCACACAGGCCAAAATCGGACTCGGTCAGGTCGCCGCACCCCATGCAACGTGGTGGATAAATCAGCGCAAGTGCGGTTTGAATCCGTTGCGCGATGCGATACTTGCCAGCTATGAAACTGCCCGAACCCACTGCACCCTCACTTTTTGACCGTGCCGCCATTCTGCGTCATCGCAGCCGCGTGCAGGATGACGCCCTTTTTCTGCACCGCGCCGCGATGGACGAGGTTCAGGATCGGCTCTCCATGGTTAACAAAACCTTTACGGCGGCAGCGATCGTGACCGCATACCCGCAGCTTTGGACGGACGCGTTTCCCGAAGCCTCGATCATTGCGGATGACGACGTGCTGGCACTGCAACCCGGCGCCCATGACCTTGTTATCCACGCCATGACACTGCACTGCGCAAACGATCCGGTGGGCCAGTTGATCCAATGCCACCGCGCGCTGAAACCCGACGGGTTGTTGCTGGTTGTTTGTCTGGGCGGCGAAACGCTGCACGAATTGCGCGCGGCGTTGGGTCAGGCCGAGATTGACGTTACCGGTGGCCTCAGCCCCCGCATCGCCCCGATGGCCGGGTTGCGAGACATGGGCGGTTTGTTGCAGCGGGCAGGTCTGGCCTTGCCAGTCGCAGACTCGGTGCCGCTCACGGCTGAGTACCGTGACATCTGGCACCTGATGCACGATCTGCGGCATATGGGTGAGGCCAATGCGTTATCCGGGCGACTGAAACACCCGACCAAACGCGCAGTATTTGAGGCCGCGCAAAACATCTACGCGTCTCATTTCACCACAGTATCGGGACGTCTGGCAGCCACGTTCGAACTGATCTGCCTGACCGGATGGTCCCCCCACGACAGTCAACCCAAACCACTGCGTCCTGGGTCGGCGCAAGCACGTTTGGCTGACGCCTTGCGCACGGACGAGGGCAAACTGCCCGATTGACGCGCGACCAAATCCCCTTATTTCAGGCCCTAACGCAAGAAATTCAGGAAGCCTCATATGTTTGATGCCACGCGACCCGCTCACGCTCCTACGGATCACCCCAAGATCAGGATGGGGCGCGTCGGCATATTGCTGGCCAATCTGGGCACGCCGGACGACTACACATATTGGCCGATGCGCCGATATCTGAATGAGTTTTTGTCGGACCAGCGTGTCATCGATTATCCAAAGTGGAAATGGCAACCGATTCTACAGGCGATCATCCTGACCAAGCGACCTTTCAGTTCCGGCGAGGCTTACAAATCGATCTGGAACCAGGAAAAGGGCGAAAGCCCGCTGATGACCATCACCAAGGACCAGACCGCCAAGCTAAGCCAGACGATGCACGCACGATACGGTGATCAGGTCATGGTCGATTTCTGTATGCGTTACGGCAACCCGTCGACCAAATCCAAAGTGCGCGCGATGGTAGCGGCAGGGTGCGATCGCATCTTGTTTTTTCCGCTTTACCCTCAATACGCTGGCGCAACGACGGCCACCGCCAACGACCAGTTCTTTCGCGCACTGATGGACGAAGCCTGGCAGCCCGCGACGCGAACCGTTCCGGCCTATTTCGATGAACCCGTCTATATCGATGCGCTGGCACAGTCTGTTGAACGCGCATACGAGGCTATGGAGACAAAGCCCGACATTCTTGTCTGCTCATATCACGGGATGCCCGAGCGGTATCTTCAGCAGGGCGATCCCTATCACTGCCAATGCGCTAAAACGACGAGGCTGTTAAAGGAGCGGCTGGGCTGGACAGATGATCAATTGGTATCGACCTTCCAGTCGCGCTTCGGCCCCGAAGAATGGTTGAAACCTTACACGGTGGATCACGTGGCCGACCTGGCGAAGCAAGGCAAAAAGAACATTGCAGTTATTGCCCCGGCGTTTTCTGCGGACTGCATCGAAACGCTTGAAGAGATTAACGAAGAAATAAAAGAAAGCTTCGAAGAAGCAGGCGGGGAGACGTTTACCTATATTCCATGCCTTAACGATGACGACGCCCATATCGCGGCACTTGGAAAGGTGATCGAAGATAATTTGTGCGGGTGGCTGGCGTAAAGCGTTTCTAGAACGCAACCCGCATTTCCTATGAGAACGTCAAGCTCGGCTTGATACTGGCCTGTCAGTATCCCCCCGGCGCGCAACAGGCTTGAAGACCTGTTGGAATTAAAAAAGGCGGTGGATTGCTCCACCGCCTTTTTCATGAATTCCGTGTCGGATTAGCTTGCAGCAACAGCAGCAGCAACAACGACCAGCAGGATCAGCGGCAGCAGAATGCCCTGCGACGAACCCTGAGTTTCTTCAACAACAACTGGTGCTTCAACAACCGGCTCTTCCAGGTTGCCAGCATATGCAGTCGAAGCTGCTGCAGTCAGAGCTGCGGCGAGAACGAGTTTCTTCATATTAACCTCCAGAATTTGCACGGTTCCAATATCCGGAGCCGCACATCTAAGACTTACCTCGTAGTTTTTTCTAATCAGCATTAGAGCGGGAATGCAATTGCAACTTGACCGGTGAGCGGGTTCGTACACGAAAATGTCGTCAAATTAGCAACACTTGCGTGCCAACCTTCGCCATCGAAAACAGCTCGGCGATGTCTTCGTTGAAAAGGCCGATGCAGCCGTTCGAAGATCTTCGGCCGATTTTGCGTGTATCGTGCGTCCCGTGAATGCGATAATACTTCCAGCTTAGGTATAAAGCGTGTGTTCCCAATGGGTTATCAGGACCCGGAGGAATGTAGTCCGGCCATTCCGGATTTCTCTTCTTCATCGACGGCGTCGGAGACCAGCTTGGGCCTTCGACCTTGCGGATCACACTGGTGCGCCCGCGCCGGGTGAGTTCTTCGGTCAGCGGAACCGACGACGGGTACAATTTATAGACTGTTTGGTCATCCGACCAGTAATGCAGCGCTCTTGAGACGGTGTCGACCAGTATGGCGCCATTTCTGGTGTTCGAGAAATACGGTTGCCAATCCAATGCCCGGAACCCGGATACGTTGCGTCGAACTGCCGGTTCGGTTTCGGGTGCAGGGCGCAGCGGGTCACCCGGGATATATTGCGCCAGTGCCGGTGTAGCCAGAGTGGCGGTAGCCCCTGCCAGAAACCCCCTGCGGGTGGGCGAATGAATGCGCTTTTTGACCATGACGACGGGTCCTGTGTTTAGGTGAGGTCTGAAATCAGAGGCATTCTATTGCCAGAATGCTTCAGTCGCAAACCAAACCGGCAGAATCACGCAAGTTGTGGCCATTGCGCGTTTGCTCAGAACAAGCAGGCGCGCTATGCCCTGTTGTGATACAATAATCAGGTCGAACATGACGCGCATCGTTTCTTTACTGTTGATTTGCTTTGTCGCACTTGCGGCATGTACCAACACTGGCTCAACCACTCTGGGATCTGATGGTCGCCCATTGCCGACCGTGTACAAGATCCGCGGCAATCCGGACAAGCTGCAGTTCCGCATGCTTGATTCGGTCAATGCTTTGCGTCAGGCTCAGGGGTTGCAGCCCGTACAGCTGAACGCGCAGCTGAACGCAGCGGCAGCGACACATTCGAAGGATATGTCGCGGCAGAACCGGCCCTGGCATTTTGGGTCAGACGGTTCATCACCAATCGACCGGGCAGCGCGTGTCGGCTATTTCGGAACGTTCCTGGGGGAAGCCATTTCCGAAACCTACGAGACCGAGACGGAAACACTTGCCGCATGGATGCAGGAACCTGGACCAAGGTCTGTCATCATGGACGCCAAAGCCACCCAAATGGGATTCGCCTGGCATCAGGAAGGCGGTGGTAAAATCTGGTGGACGCTGGAAATGGGAACCGGTGGTTGATCCGGTCAAATAAAAAAAAAGCCCCCGGTTTTCGGGGGCTTTTTTTTGTTAATCAGGCGGCTTGCATAGACTGCGCCTCGGTCAGGATCGCATAGAGCTTTACCGGATCAGGGTTCGCCCGGAGCTTGGTGCAAACCGAAGTATCCCGCAATGTGCGAGACACCAGCGCCAGAGCTTTGAGGTGATCAACACCCGCCTCTTCCGGTGCAAACAGCGCGAAGGCAATGTCCACAGGCTGGCGATCAACCGAACCGAAATCGATGGGCTTCTCAAGCATGACAAAAACACCTGAAACCGAATCAAGATCGGGCAGGCGCGCATGCGGCAGCGCCACACCATGGCCGACACCGGTCGGTCCAAGGCTTTCCCGCTCCAGCAGGAAATCAACCGCTTCCTGAGGATCGATGCCCAGCGTCGCCGCGGCGACGTCACCGATTTCCTGAAACAGCCGCTTCTTGCTGGAAGCCGCGGACAATACACGCACCGCTTCGGGCTTCAGTATGCTCGAAAGCTCCATGATCACGCTCCATGGCACGCACCCGCATCAGCGGGTGCAGCCCCGTATCCTTGCCTGTTACGGATCAATCCAGCCGATATTACCGTCTTCGCGACGATAAACGACATTCAATCCGTCCTTGTTTTCATTTCTGAACACCAGTACTGGCGCACCGGCAAGTTCCATTTGCATAACGGCCTCTCCAACGCTCAAAGATGGGATTTTTGTTTCCATCTCAGCCACAATCATTGGCTGAAGCGATTCGGGTTCTTCGACCGACTCCGATTCATTAGAAGCGAGGATATAAGAGGACGCCCCAAAGAGTTCAACCGGTTCGGCCCGATCCTTGTGGTGGTCCTTCAGGCGGCGCTTGTAACGACGCAACTGTTTTTCCATTTTATCACAGCATGCCTCAAATGCCGCGTAGATCTCGGTTGCATGGGCCTTGGCCTGCGCCGTCAGGCCAGTGGACAGGTGCACCGTTGTTTCGCATACATATTCATGCGCCGAACGGGAAAAGACGACGTTGGCATCCGTAGGCCGCTGCGCATACTTGCCCACGACCTCATTCAGTTCGGTCTGCACGTGTGTCTGCAACGCCGCACCGATGTCGATCTGTTTTCCGCTGATTTGGTAACGCATGTGATCTCCTTCACAATTCACACCCATTCTGACGCCGCAAACGCGACGAGCTTGTTTTTATCGGGTGGGGGGTAGAGACATTTTCCGCGGTTGCCTTGTTTCCAGCCCTTCGAAGAAGGGACATCGAGATCCAGACTGGAACCGGGTAAATGCCATAAGCCAATTGAGGCAAGAGACGAGGGAAGAGTCAATCAAAACAGATGTGTATATACGCGATTTCCGCCATGCAATTGGCACAACTCCGCGCAAGGTTATGAAATGCGGAAATTCTCGCCCAGATAGACGCGGCGCACATTCTCGTTTTCGACAACCTCATCAGGTGTACCGGACATCAAAACCTGACCGTCATGCAGGATATAGGCCCGGTCGACAATTTCCAGCGTTTCCCGGACGTTGTGATCGGTGATCAGCACACCAATACCGCGTTTTTTCAAATCCGCGACCAGATGGCGAATATCCCCGACACTAATCGGGTCAACGCCTGCAAACGGTTCATCCAGCAGCAGGTATTTGGGGTCTGCGGCCAAACAGCGCGCGATCTCAACACGGCGGCGCTCGCCGCCTGACAACGCCAGAGCCGGGGCCCGGCGCAAGTGTTCGATCGAGAAGTCAGACAACAGCTCTTCCAAACGCTCTTTGCGCTTATGTGCATGAGAGACCGTGATATCCAGAACGGCAGCAATGTTGTCCTCGACGCTCATGCCGCGAAAGATCGACATCTCCTGCGGCAAATAGCCGATCCCCATCCGTGCCCGCCGGTACATCGGCAAAGTAGTCACATTCTGGCCGTCGATCGTGACTTTTCCCGCCTCTGGGAACACAAGGCCCGCAACTGAATAGAACGTTGTGGTTTTACCAGACCCGTTCGGCCCCAGCAGCGCCACCACTTCGGACCGACCCAACGTCATCGAAACATCGCGGATCACCGTCTTTTTTTTGTAGGACTTCCGCAGCTTCTCGATGCGCAGCCCGGAACTGCCCTCGGTCAGTTTCAGATCGGGACGCGCCATCAGTTGTTTCCCTGCTGCAAGATCGTTTTGACCCGCCCGGTCATTGTCGCAGTGCCCGATGTCAGGTTGGCGTTCATCTGATCGCCACTGATGATGCTGGGGCCCTGTGTCAGAAGGACATTGCCCTTCATGACAATCTCACCCGAGCCGATCTTGTATTCAGCCCAGTCGCCTTCCGCTGCATCCGGCGGGCTGACCAGAACCACATTCTCGGTGGCCTCCATTCGCTCGATCGCCGAGCGTTCCTGATTGTAGATAACCAGCACGCGTTCGGCTGTCAGTCGCATTTCACCCTGTACGACGATGACATTCCCGATGAACTCGGCCGATCCGTCCTCTTGATTGACGTTCAGGGTTTCCGATGTCACCTCGACCGGCAGGCTCGGATCGGCATTCGCGGACCCAAAAGCCACCTGCGCCTCTTGCGCAGTCACGGGCGCGGCGCCCGCGATCAAGGCGAGGCACAAAGGAACAAATCGAAAATCGAACACAAGTTATCTTTCTGCTTTTTCAGGCTCGTATACCAGCTTCACACCATCTGTAAAAACAATATGGACCGGCCCGTCCGTTTTTTCAGTGCCAAAGGTCATACGCCCCGCGGAAAAGTTACCGATCGGACCGGTTCCGTTCACCTGCCCCGGCGTATCGCCCCGGACTTCGTCCAACGAGGTATTGAGCAGATCCGTCGTGACCTTGAGCCCATCCGCCGTGGTGATGACCACGTCACCAACAAAGGTTGCTGTTCCACTATCCGGACGGATCAGGCCGGAATTCGAATCCAGCGTAATTGTGCCGCCATTGAGCAGCCCAAATCGGCCGCGAAACTCGGACGCGGTCGGAACCGACGCCTCGGTGCCCTGCGTGGCTTGCACCGCCTCGATATGCACGGTCTCTCCCTTGCGGGTCGTTCCACGGTAATCCGGCCGCGTTACCACCTGTTGTGCCAGTCTCTCATCAATGTCTTTCTGCGCGAAAGGCACGGAAACGTTTGTTTCGATGCTGCGGGACAGCAGGAATACCGTGGACAACATCACAATAGCCGCAAGCGGCAACAGCACCTTCAGGAACTGCACCATGCGGGAATATCTGTCCACTTCAGCCTCCCTCAGCCCAGACCGACGCGCAGGCAGTCGTGGATATGAAGCAGCCCCAAAGCCTGACCTGATGTCGTCTCGTCAACCACGAAGAGCGAGGTGATCTTACGATCATTCATGATTGCTACCGCTTCTTCCGCCAACGCACCCGGGGATATGGTTGTGGGGTTGGGGGTCATGACCTGCTCGGTCGTTTTGTTCAGCAGCCCATCCATGTGGCGCCGCAAGTCACCGTCTGTAATGATCCCTGCCAATTGACCCTGCGGGTCTGTTACGCCAGCAACACCAAACCCCTTCTGGCTGATTTCGATCAGCGCATCGCTCATCGGAGTATGTGCCGCAACCAGAGGAAGGGCCTCTCCGACATGCATCAGATCCTGTACTGTACTCAACTGCGCACCCAGTTTGCCACCGGGATGGAAGGCACGGAAATCCTCGGGCCGGAAATCGCGGTATTTCATGAGGGCAATCGCCAGTGCATCCCCCATGGCAAGGGTCAGCGTTGTGGAGATCGACGGCACCATACCAAAACCGCAGGCCTCGCCCATCGACGGGATCAGAAGATGTACGTCGGCCTGTTTCATCAATGTGCTGTCAGGTTTGCTGGACAATCCAATCAGCGGAATGCCAAAGCGGCGCGTAAAGGCCAGCAGATTGGCAAGTTCCGGTGCCTCGCCCGAATTCGAAATCGCCAAAACCACATCACCCTTGGAGACCATGCCAAGATCACCATGGCTGGCCTCGGCCGGATGCACGAAATAGGCAGGCGTTCCGGTGCTGGCCAGCGTGGCCGCAATCTTGTGACCTATGTGGCCTGACTTGCCGATACCGCTGATTATGATGCGCCCGGTGGCCTGAAGGATCAGCTGCACGGCTTCAGCAAAATGCGCGTCCAGACTGTCGGCAAGTACGTCCAGCGCGCGGGCTTCGTCAGTCACCACCTGACGGGCGGTTTTCAGGAATGCTTCGGTATCGGTCATGAGTGCGCAAAGATATCCGTTTCGGGCCAACCGGCGAGGTCCAGTTTCGCACGCATCGGCAGGAAGTCAAAACAGGCCTGCGCCATTTCAGTCCGGTCCTCGCGAGCCAGCCGAATGTTTAGCGCATCGCGCAGCTGATGCAGATAAAGAACGTCAGACGCAGCATAATCCAATTGAGCGTCCGTTAATGAGGTTGCGCCCCAGTCGCTCATTTGTTGCTGTTTGGAAATATCGACACCGATGAGTTCCTGACACAGGTTCTTGAGCCCATGCCGGTCGGTATAGGTCCGCACCAGGCGGCTGGCAATCTTGGTGCAATAGACCGGCGCGGCCAGAGCACCAAATGTATGGTACATGGCGGCGATGTCGAAGCGCCCGAAATGGAACAGCTTCAGAATGTCAGGGTTTTCCAGCATGGCACATAGGTTCGGCGCCTCAGTCTGGCCTTTTTCCACCTGCACGATATGGCTGTTGCCGTCACCACCCGACATCTGAATCACGCACAAGCGGTCCCGATGTGGGTTCAGACCCATGGTTTCACAGTCAATGGCCACAACAGGGCCCAGATCCAGCCCGTCCGGCAGGTCGTTTTTGTACAAATGGTTCGCCACCCGACTATTCCTTTGTGCGGTATCGCCTCCGAGATAGGCGGTTTGGTCCATAAACTCAACGCCGTCCAAAAGTCACGGGCAAATCCCCGCAACAAGATTGACAATATCCTCATGGGGGGGATAGGGATACATCATGACAAATGTACCCCGCGAGTCGCATCCGCATATCACGGCAAGGCTGAAACGGGCCCACGGGCATCTGGCAAAGGTCATTGCCATGCTTGAAGGTCAGGCGCCCTGTTCTGACATCGCCCAACAGCTGTTTGCCGTTGAAAAAGCGGTCACCAACGCCAAGCGCGCCTTGATCCATGATCACATCGACCATTGCCTGTCTTCCGATGGCGATAGCGGCGGGATCGAGGATTTCAAAGCCATTACGAAATACCTCTGAACCATGCTGAGCATTCTAACAAACCGGACCTACCGCCACCTGTTTGCTGCCCAGATCGTCGCCCTGACCGGAACCGGGCTGGCCACAGTCGCGCTTGGGCTGCTGGCCTTTGATCTGGCCGGAGACGCTGCTGGCCTTGTGCTGGGCACCGCGCTAACGATCAAGATGGTGGCCTATGTCACCGTGGCCCCCCTGGCCGCTGCATTTGCCGAGCGGCTGGACCGTCGGAAAATGCTGGTTCTTCTGGACCTGATCCGCGCCGCGGTCGCTGTATGCCTGCCTTTCGTGACCGAGGTCTGGCAAATCTATGTGCTGATCTTCGTGCTACAATCCGCCTCGGCGGGCTTTACGCCCGCCTTTCAGGCAACGATCCCGGACGTGTTGCCGGACGAAAACGAATATACCCGCGCTTTGTCACTGTCACGTCTTGCCTACGACATGGAAAGCCTGCTGAGCCCGATGTTTGCCGCGGCTCTTCTGTTGCTGGTCAGCTTCAACAGCCTGTTCTGGGGCACAGCGCTGGGATTTGTTGCTTCGGCATTGCTGGTGGTCTCGGTCGTCCTGCCCTCGCCCAAGCCCAGCAAACCACGCGGAATCTATGACCGCACGACACGCGGAATTCGCATCTATCTGAAAACGCCCCGGCTGAGGGGGCTGCTTGCGCTTAACTGGAGCGCCGCAGCGCTGAGTTCGATGGTAATCGTCAACACAGTGGTCATCGTGCGGGCCACCCTTGGCCTGTCAGAAAGCGCCGTGGCCATTGCACTGGCCGGATTTGGCGGCGGGTCGATGCTGGCGGCGTTTACTCTGCCCCGACTGCTGGATCGGATCGAGGATCGCAAGGTTATGCTGTCCGGAGCCATTCTTGCGTCGGGCGCTATGGCCGTCGCCTCGGTTCTGACCGCGACGATCCCGCTTACGCTGGGTGTCCTTGCCGTTTTTTGGGCTTTTACTGGCTTTGGGTATTCTACAACCCTTACGCCTTCGGGTCGTTTGTTGACCCGTTCGGCCCATCCCGAAGACCGCCCAGCTGTCTTTGCCGCACAGTTTACTCTGTCACACGGTTGCTGGTTGGTGCTGTATCCGCTGGCTGGGTGGATAATGACCGTTTATGGGCCGACTGTCGCGCTCGGCAGTATGTCTATTCTGTCCATGGCAGGCGTAATTGTGGCAGTCAGCCTTTGGCCGCGTGACGATCAGGAACCGGTTGTTCACAATCACCCCGATCTACCAGCAGATCATCCGCATCTGGCCGGGGCGGGCCCGCACGCGCACCCGATTATTATCGACGACCTGCACCCGCGCATGCCGCGTGAGCCTTGAGAAAGGATGTCCATCTGATCTAAACCCGGACTTGCGCAAACCGGAGCCCCAATGGACCAGCTAGACCGCCGTATCATCGCCGCCCTGCAAGCCAATGCGCGTGCCTCGACCACGCAGATCGCGGCCTCGCTGGGTGTGGCCCGCACGACCGTGCATGAACGGATCAGTCGTCTGGAACATCGCGGCGTAATCACGGGATACACCGTGCGCCTTGGGTCCACAGAAGACACGCCCAAAGTGCAGGTCATCGTCATGCTGGAAGTGCAGCAGAAGGAAACCAACCGGATCCTTAAACGGCTCGAGGCATATCCCGAGGTCAAACTGTGCCTATCGATCAACGGCGAATTCGATCTGATGCTGACCGCAGATGCCCCGAGGCTGGAGGATCTGGACATTCTGGTGGACGATCTGGCGAAGATCCCCGGCGTCCTGCGCACCAATACAAGCGTTGTTTTCGGGCGCAGGATCGACCGAAACTGAGGCTGCGATAACCCTCTGTAAACCGATCGGTGTCTAGCTTGGCCGGGAACACCAGAATCCCGGACCCGCAGAATGCCAATTCACAGAATACCGATTGCTTTCATGATGCTGCATGTGCTGTTGGCGCAGGCGGGTTCCGCCATGCACGCAGCACAAACAGGCGGGCTTTGTGATCAGGCGGCGCGCCGTGCGGCACTGTCCGAAGATGTTCCGTTGGACGTGTTGCGCGCCATAACCCGCGTCGAAACCGGCCGACAGATAGACGGGCAGTTGCAGCCCTGGCCTTGGGCCATAAATGCCGAAGGTCAGGGGTATTGGTTCAAGTCCGAGGCCGAGGCCAAGGCCTATGTTTTCAAAATTTTAAAAGCAGGCTCTCGCAGCTTTGACGTCGGGTGTTTCCAGGTCAATTATCGCTGGCATGGCAAGGCCTTCCGCTCGATCGATGCGATGTTTGATCCGGATGAGAACGCAACCTACGCCGCCCGCTTCCTGAAAGACCTTTATTTCGAGCTTGGTTCGTGGCCGGCTGCGGCCGGGGCGTATCATTCCCGAACGAATGCTCTGGCCGAAGCTTATCGTGGTCGGTTCCAGACAGTGATGGCTCAATTGGACAACCCGCCCTCGCACGGGTTTTCTGGCAAGTCACCCGATCCGTTCACAAGGGCCGGAACGCCCTTGATTCCGATGCTAGTGGCCGCACCCGCCACCACTGCCCTGGGCTCTCTGGTGCCGACCAACGACACAGTTACTGCCTTCATCCCTTTCAATTAGGAAACCTTCGTGCCCCAGTTTGACATCCGGTCCCTGTTTTCACCCACTGTCCTGCTGGCGCTGGCGCTGATGACCGTCATCGTCATGATGATCCTGCCCATGCCCGCCTGGGTGCTGGACGTCGGGCTAGCCGCTTCTTTCGCGCTGGCCATCCTGATTTTCACTCTGACGCTGTTCATCGAACGTCCGCTGGATTTCTCGTCCTTCCCAACGATCCTGCTGGCATCGCTGATGCTGCGCCTGTCGCTGAACGTCTCGTCGACCAAACTGATCATCGGTCAGGGGCATACTGGGCCCAACGCAGCTGGTGACGTGATTGAAGGGTTCGCCAATTTCGTCATGGGCGGCAGCATCTTTCTGGGCCTTGTGGTTTTCGGCGTGCTGCTGATCGTGAATTTCATGGTCATCACCAAAGGGGCCGCCCGTATGGCCGAGGTCGGCGCGCGCTTTGCCTTGGACGGGATGCCGGGTAAGCAGCTTGCCATCGACAGCGACATGTCAGCCGGGGCCATCGACCATCAGCAAGCCAAGGAACGGCGGGAACGCGAACAGCAGGAAACGACATTCTTCGGCTCGCTCGACGGTGCGTCGAAATTTGTCAAAGGTGATGCCGTTGCTGGCCTTCTGATCACTCTTTTGAACCTTGTTATGGGTTTGGTCATGGGGGTGATCGTGCACGGAATGCCGGTGGCTTCGGCGTTCGAGACATATGCAATCCTGACCGTCGGTGATGGTCTGGTCTCGCAGATCCCCGCGGTTATCATCTCGATTGCCTCTGCATTGCTGCTGGCGCGCGGCGGAACACAGGGTGCCACCGACAATGCCATTTTCTCCCAGCTCGGGCGGCATCCGGCTGCGCTGTCTACCGTGGCGGTTCTTATGGTCCTGTTTGCGCTGGTGCCCGGCCTGCCTTTCCTGCCGTTCATCCTCGGTGCAGCTGTACTTGGTTATGCGGCCTACAGAATTCGGAAAAAGCAGAAAGAAACAGACCCGTCATTGCATTCGCAGGCGACCGAAACCGAGGTGTCGGTCTCGCAGGCTATTGGTGATATTCTGGACCTGGATGACGTGCACCTTGAATTCGCACCCGATCTGGTAAGCTTGGTTTTGAATCCCGGAACCGGGTTGGATGCCCGCATCGCCAATATGCGCAACTACGTGGCGTCTACCTTCGGATTGATCCTGCCCGAAATTCGCCTGACTGATCGAGCCGACCTGCCAACCGGAACCTATGTGATCAAGGTTCAGGGGGTCGAACAGGCGCGCGGCGTTCTGAACCCCGATCTGGTTCTGGCTCTGGTTCAGGACGGGTTCGATCTGTTGCCCGAAGGCAATGACGTGACCGAGCCGGTTTACGGCGCGCCTGCCCGCTGGATCCTGCCCAAACATCAGGAGGACGCAGCGCTGAACGGGGCCACTATCGTCTCACCGCCCGAGATCCTGGCCACGCATCTGCTAGAGATTATCAAGCAGAACTTCTCGCGCTTGCTGACGTTGAAATCCCTGCGCCGCCTGCTGACCGAAATGACCCGCCTGAGCGACCCAGTTCGGGCTGAGGCAAACCGCAAGTTGCTGGATGAATTGATCCCCGACAAAGTGCCAATGGACACATTGCACGCCGTTCTGCGACTGCTTCTGGAGGAACGGGTTTCGATCCGGAACATGGCCCTGATCCTTGAAAGCGTTGCCGAAGCACGGCTGACAACCACCCAGCCTGAAGGCATCTGCGAATTGGTACGCCAGCGTCTCGGATTTCAACTGGTCGCCGATATGAAGCGTGAGGATGGCTCGATCCCGCTGATCCAACTGGCCCCCGAGTGGGAGGAAACGTTCACCACCTATCAGGTCGACGCGCCCAGCGCCGGACTGGATGTCGCGCTACCGCCGAACCTGTTTAACAAGCTGGCCGACGGCATGGTCAGCAGTATCGCCAGATCTGCTGATAACGGTTTGTTTCCTGCTGTCGTGACCTCGACCCGGCGACGCCGGTTGTTGCGTACGATCATGCATGCGCGCGGTGTTCCAAACCCGGTCCTTTCTTTTGAGGAAATCGGGTTGGAAGCCAAACCCGCGCTGGTAGGAACTGTTCCCGCGTGATCGCTCTGCCGCCAGAATTGTTGACGCAGCTGGTCGAACCGCTCTGGCAGGCCTTCGCGGTTTTTCTGCGCGTCTCTGCTTTGGTTTCGCTGCTGCCTGCTTTCGGCGAGCGCAGCATTCCAACACGGATGAAACTGGGGATATCCGTCGCCTTTACCCTGATCATTTTTCCGGCAACCCAACCTTTGGACCTGTCTCTCAACCTGTGGACGCTGGGGCGGTTGGTTGGGACAGAAATCCTGATTGGGCTGGCGCTTGGAACCGGGCTGCGGCTGTTTGTTTTGGCGCTGCAAACCGCCGGATCCATTGCCGCGCAATCCACGTCATTGTCGCAATTGCTGGGTGCGGCGGCCACTGATCCTGTTCCGGCAATGGGATACCTGCTAACGATCGCGGGGCTAACGCTTGCCGTCATCATGGGCTTGCACGTACGGGCCGCGCAATTCCTGATCCAGAGTTATGCCCTATTCCCCATGGGGTTGGTGCCAAGCTCGGCAGATTTGTCCCATTGGGGAGTGCGACAAATCTCACGCAGCTTTGGGTTGGCCTTCTCGCTGGCAACGCCATTCGTCATCGCCTCGTTGATCTACAATCTTGCACTTGGGGTTATCAACCGGGCCATGCCGCAATTGATGGTCGCCTTCGTGGGCGCGCCAGCAATAACGTTTGCCGGGCTGTTTCTGCTGTTTGCGGGCGCACCATTGATCCTCTCTGTTTGGTCTGACGCGCTGATTGCCTTCTTCATGAACCCGATCGGAGGCCAGCGATGAGCGGTGCCGATGACGACAGCGACAAGTCATACGAGCCGACGCCGCAAAAGCTCCAGAAAGCCCGTGAAAAGGGTGAAGTTCCCAAGTCCAACGACTTGTCGGTTGTTGCGGCATATACCGGACTGCTGATCGCATTGTTGGCGGCGGGGCAGTACGCGGTCGCGCAATTGGGAACTCTGTTGATGGTCCTGATCGACCAATCCGACCAGATCGCGAACCTTCTGAACATGGGACCTGCGACAGCGACGGTTGCCGGAATTCTGAGTGGCGCGTTACCATCCATTGCCGTGCTTTTCTGCCTGCCCGCGGTGGCCGTTCTGCTAAACCTGATTGCCCAACGCACGCTGGTGTTCGCCCCCAGCAAACTGAAACCAAAGCTTTCGCGGATTTCCCTTGTTTCGAATGCCAAAAACAAGTTCGGGCGCGGTGGCTTGTTCGAGTTCGCCAAGAGTGCAACCAAACTGGCGATTTACAGCCTGTGCCTCGCACTTTTCATCAAGTCGAATCTGGCCGAAATTCTGTCTGCCAGCGCGGCCCCGGCAAAGTCATCCATACTGCTGATGATGAACCTGTTGTTTCGCTTCCTGTTCATTGTGGTTGCCATCGCACTCGGCATCGGCGTTATCGACTTTCTGTGGCAATACGCCGAGCACATGCGCAAGAACCGCATGTCGCGCAAAGAGATCCAGGATGCAACTAAGGACGCCGAAGGCGACCCGTATGTAAAGCAACACCGCCGTCAACGTGCACAGGAGATCGCCTCGAGCCAGATGATGGCAGATGTTCCGGGCGCGGATGTTGTTATCGTAAACCCCACCCATTTTGCCGTTGCACTGAAATGGACCAGGGCTACTGGCAGCGCACCTGTTTGTGTTGCCAAAGGTGTGGATGCAGTAGCCGCTTCCATCCGTTCTGCTGCGGCTCAGGCCGGCGTTCCGATCCGCTCGGATCCTCCGACGGCGCGTGCGCTTCACGCAACTGTCGACATCGGGCAGGAGATCTCCGAAGAACATTTTCGCCCCGTTGCCGCTGCAATCAGGTTCGCCGAAGCGATGCGGAAACGTGCAAAGGAGCAGATCCGATGAAGGACACTCAGTTAAGCGGGCTGGACAAAATAGCCGACGTCGCTTTCCAGAAGCAATTTCAGACACTCCGCCCAATCCTCGAGGCCGAGGCCAGAATTCAGAACCAATTGGCGAAACTGGATCATCAGCTTGACCAGGTGCGCAAAGCCAGCGGTTGGACAGAAGGATATCAGATATCCGGGGCCGACATTCTTTGGAATGGCTGGGAATCTGCCACGCGCCGCGCGTTGAACATGCGACTTGCCCAAACGCGCGCTCAGAAACTGGCCGGTCTGGAGTCGCTCAGAATTGCGTTTGGCCGCAAACAAGCCGTCGCAACCCTGCGGGAGCAGCAGCTGAAAAGCCATCGGCAGGCCGTTGCCCGAAAGCAAACCCGTTAATGCTGACCGGATCCGTACCGTGAAGCGACCTTCGTCAGGTATCTTGACGGTTCACGCTCATGATCAGCACTTTTGAAACATCTTCACCCAGCTCTTTTTTCGCCACTTCCAACAAGGACTTACGCAAGACATCGAGATTCCGGGATTCTGTGAACGTCCCATCAAATCCCCCGGTGTTTGCGTGATCAAACAGAACCTGAAGAAAGCCATCCCGCAACTTGGGCTCAATGGAATAAAAAGTTTCTTCAATTGCTGTGTTCGCCTCAAGGCTGAGGGACAAAGTGACCATCGCTTCGATTTCGTCATCCCCAACCACCGGAACGACAAAATGCTTGGTCAACTTTAAGTACCCATAGGCGGACTTTTTTTCCTTGGACTTTTCAGACTTCTCGTGACCGGCCTTCTCTTCTTTTGCCACTTCTTTTTCGGCGGCTGTTTTGTCGGGCTTGCCCGAAGGTGACAGAAACAGCCCGGCACCGACACCCGCACCCAGGCCGACAATCAGGAGAACGACTGGAACCAGTTTTGCAATCACGGTCGCACCTCAGAACGGCAAGAGTGAATCAAGAACTTGCTGGCCGTATCGGGGTTGCTGGACATCTGTAATCTGACCTCTTCCACCATAAGACACCCGCGCCGAGGCGATCTTGTCGTAGGTGACTTCGTTTTGTCGCGAGATATCCTGAGGGCGGACATACCCGGCCACCAAAAGCTCGCGCAACTCAAAATTGACCCGCAACTCCTGCGAGCCGGAAATCGAAAGAACCCCGTTCGGCAGAACATCCAGAACCGTCGCGGCGACACGCAGGGTTAGTTTCTCGTTTCGCCTCACAGATCCCCGCCCGGAACTTGTGGAATCCGCTTCGATGGACACGGCTTCATCCAGCGATGCCCCGTCAGGTAAGTGTTTTTGCACGCGCTGGGGCAAACCAAAGAGGCCAGGAACCTCAAGGTTTTCCGAGCCTGATCTGGACCGTCTGGTGTTGTTTGATATCTCAGCTTTTTCATCCAGCTCGATGACAACTGTTAGTATGTCACCTTTCTTGATCGCCCGCTGGTCGCCCAGCAAGGATTGCTGCCCTCCGCTCCAAAGAGATGAGCGGTCAACGGTGCGTTGTGGTTGCGTGTGCAAGGGCAGACCCGGCCACAGCATGGCAACCTGCTCGGGAGATTCTTCGTTTGGTGTAAAGCTCGGGGGCTTGCCAAGATGATCCAGACGACCACACGCGGCCAAAGACAAAGCTATGAGAAGGAGAGTTTTCGACAGTCCGGTCATTACTTAACCTCGACTTGGCCATCCGCGCGGATTTGGCCGGTTACAGTTGTTCTGGACGACAGGTTCATGACCCGGATGCGATCCCCAGCAGCGCCACGCCCCAAGGCGCGGCCTTCCGCGGTTATCGACAAGGCTTGGCGGTCGAATATCAGGACGACCAGATCGTTGCGGTCAACGATGGCGGGGGGGCCTACATCAACTTCTCGGACCGGCCTGCCGGGATACAGTGCCACCCGCGCCTCTTGCCCGATCAGAAAATCAGGGTCAGTCACCGCACCTAGGACATCCGTCGGGCTTGTTTTCAAGTCAGTTGCAGAAATGATTTCCTTGGCCCGGATCGTGCGGGTTGGAACCACAATGTCGGCCTGTGCTGTGATTGGAGCCAGTAGTGCCAAACATATGCCGATCCCTCGCATCATCGCACCTGCGTTGTCGCGCTCATCATTTGATCCACAGCCGAGATGACTTTGGCATTCATCTCATAGCCGCGCTGCGCCTCGATAAGTTCGGTTACCTCGCGCACTGCATCGACCGAGCTGTCTTCCAGATAACCCTGCCGCAATGTGCCCAGCCCATCACTTCCCGGAGTTCCCAGCACCGGGGCACCCGACGCCTCGGTCTCCTTGAACAGATTGCTGCCAATGGCTTCCAGCCCCTTGGCGTTCGAAAAGCTGGCAAGGACAAACTCACCCAGCAACTGCCCCTCGGGAGAGTCGTCGAAATAAGCATAGACCTCACCCGCGGCATTGATCGAAATTGACCGTGCGTCGTCGGGAACGGTGAGTTCCGGCGAAACCGCATAACCATCGGAGGTTACAATCAGACCCTCTGCCGACCGCTTGAGGCTGCCGTCACGCGTATACGCCGACTGACCGCTGGGCAGCGTGACTTCCAGATATCCGCGCCCCTCGATCGCCACGTCCAGATCACTGCCGGTGGCTGACAAAGCACCTTGTTCCAGTTGCACGGTAACAGCTGCGGGCCGCACGCCCAGACCAAGTTGAATACCCGTCGGCAATACTGTTCCGTCCGAGGCGTTTACGGTTCCGGCGCGCGCCATCTGTTGATAATGCAAATCGGCAAATTCGGCCCGGCGGGCGTTGTAGCCGGTGGTGTTCATGTTTGCCAGGTTGTTCGAAATCGTTTCGACCCGCATCTGTTGCGCGGTCATTCCGGTGGCGGCAATTTTCAGGGCTCTCATGTCAAACTCTCCTTTTACCGTTCAGCGCATCAGCGCCTTGAGCGCCCCGCGCACGCGTTCGTCTTCGCTGTCAAGAAAGCTTTGTCCCAGCTCATAGGCGCGCTGGATTTCCACCAAGCGGGTCACCTGCTGCATAGCGTTGACGTTCGAACCTTCGAGAAAGCGATGCAAAACAACGGGTTCATCAACCGGGTCTATCGCACCATTGGCACGAAACCGCGTATTTCCTTCGCGGACCAGCTCCTGCGGATCAGCGACATTGAAAACGCCCAACTGGCCCAGAAACTGGCCGTTGACACTCAACGTCCCATCACTGCCGACATCAATCGAAGCTGCATCGGGCGGGATAAAGACCGGGGCACCGTTGGCATCCAGAACACGCGCACCATCCATCGCAACCAGATCGCCTTCGGCATTTGGCGAGAAACTGCCCGCACGCGTCAGCCGGTTGCCATCCGGGGTTTCAACCATGAAAAACCCGTCCCCTTCGATGGCGAAATCAAACTGCCCTCCGGTTTTCGTAAGCACACCTTGTTGCAACGATGTGTTGCGCGCCTCGGCCCGACTCATGGAGAGGGACGGATTGTTCGGAATGTCCCGCACGTATTCCGAAAACACCAGCCCCTGCTGGCGATATCCGGTCGTGTTGGCATTTGCGATGTTATTCGCCACCAGTCGCATTTCATTCATTAGCCCGGACTGGCGGGACAGGGTGACGTAAGCCGTGTCCATCAGCGGCCTCCTGCAATCAAGGGAACAAGCGTTCCGGTAAAAAACGTAACAAGGGTCTGAGTCATGAACCCCATCGAAATCCAGAACACGATGACAATGGCGATCAATTTGGGAACGAAGGTCAGGGTCATCTCTTGTATCGAGGTCAGCGCCTGGAACAGACCGACAATCAGGCCAGAAACCAGAGCCACGGCAAGGATCGGGACGGATGTAATGACCGCAACCCACAACGCCTGACGAACGATGTCATAAAAAAGCCCTTCGCTGAGCATCGGGTCAGACCGGCATTCTCAGGATTTCCTGATAGGCTTCGACCACTTTGTTGCGGACGATCACTGCGGTTTCTACCGCCAGTTCGGTCTGGGCCAGCGCCTGAACCAGTGCATGGGGATCAGCCTGACCGACCATCGCAGACTGAGACATCTGTTCGCTGTGTCTGAGCGTGGCTGCAAAGTCCTGAAAGGTCGCCCTCAATCCTTGTGCCGCCCCGCCATGATCGGGATCGGCCTGTGTGGCAGAGCGTGCGCCGGCATAATTCTGCGCGGCGTTGAGTGATCGGATATCCATTCTGGCAGTCCTTATTTTCTGAGCAATTCCATCAGCGACGACGACATCTGCCGCGTCTGATCAAACATCTTTAGGTTGGCCTCATAACTGCGCTGGGCTTCCCGGGCGTCCGCGATTTCAATCATCAAATCGACGTTTGAGCCCTGGTAGTGACCACTTTCATCTGCCAACGGATGACCGGGGTCGTAGATGCGGCTCAGCGAACGCTGGTCAAGCGTCACACGGCCAGCCTGCACCATGTCCCCACCGTTTTTCTGCACGGTTTCAAACGGTACGGTTTTGCGTCGATAGCCGGGCGTGTCCGCGTTCGAGATGTTTTCGGACACATGCCGCAACCGCGCGGATTGCGCGCGCAAAGCACTGGCTGACGCAACAAGGGAATGGGAAAAATCGCTCATACCTGCCGCCCCTTATCCGCGACCCAAACTGGTGCGCAGAATGTCCATTGAGGATTTGTAGATCGCCAGCGCTCGGTCGTGCTGTCGTTTGACCTCGACCGATTTAAGCATCTCTTCCTCAAGCGACACACCATTGCCATTGGGATCACCTGATGGGACAGCTTCAACCTCAGCCCAGTTTTGCGCACCGATACTGCCATGCAGATGGCCCGGCCGCGTGGCGTCCATGGTCACGTCATGCCCGGTGGTTTCGAAAGCTTTCTGAAAGGCCTCGATATCGCGCGGCTGATAGCCCGGCGTATCCGCATTGGCCATGTTGCGTGCAATGACCGCTTGCCGTTGCCCGGCATGGGTTGCCATTGCGTACGCTGTCTTAAAGACGTTCAGGTCATAGAACATCGGGGCTTCTCCCTCGATCAATTTCAATCAAGGCTTAACCCTGATTCCTTTAGAAACCGTTTTCAGAACTCAGTTGGAGACTCCACGATGTCTGATCTCGACCCGGTACTTCTGAAACACGAACTCGACAGGATGACCGCAGTCCGTCACGTGGGGCTGGTTACCGGCGTCGCACAGGGTCTGATCGAAATCGGTGGTTTGAACACGCATGCCCGAGTCGGGGATTTGCTGACATTGCGGCGGCGCGTCGGGTCCGATCTTGCGGGCGAGGTGCTTCATGTCGGTTCTGGCCATATCAAAATGCTCCCCAATGCGGCCCCCGATGGGGTCAGCCTGGGGGATCGCGTCTACCTTGACCCATCACCGGATTTTGCACCGGGATCGCACTGGCTTGGACGGGTAATCGACCCCTTTGGCAGGCCCTTGGATGGAAAACCGTTGCTGAGCGGATCGCAGACGCGCGATATCATGCAGGCCCCTCCACCAGCCGTGGCACGCAAACCATTGGGGCAGAGGATGGCCACCGGCTTGTCGGTTCTCAACACTGTGTTGCCCGTCGTACGCGGGCAGCGAGTGGGGTTGTTTGCCGGGTCGGGTGTCGGTAAATCGACCCTGCTTTCCACACTGGCCCGGTCCATGCAGTCCGATGTCGTCGTAGTCGCTCTGATTGGCGAGCGCGGACGCGAGGTGAATGAATTTGTCGCGCAGGCCATTGGCCCCGAAGCCATGAAACGCACAATCGTGGTCGCCGCCACCTCTGACCAGTCGGCATTGGCGCGCAGGCGGTGTGCCTGGTCGGCCATGTCGACAGCCGAGTATCTGCGGGATCTGGGTCTGAACGTTCTCTTTCTGGCTGATTCCGTGACCCGCTTCGCCGAGGCGCATCGTGAAATCGCTGTTTCTATGGGGGAATCCCCGTCTTTGCGGGGATATCCACCCTCTGTCACCCCCCTGATCGCCAGTCTTTGCGAACGCGCAGGTCCCGGAACGCAGGAACAGGGGGATATTACTGCGGTATTCAGCGTTTTGGTGGCCGGTTCGGACATGGATGAACCCATCGCTGACATTCTGCGCGGCGTTTTGGACGGGCACATTGTACTCAGCCGCGACATCGCCGAACGGGGGCGTTTCCCGGCCATTGACGTCAGCAGATCTGTGTCGCGGAGCCTGCCGGGAGCCGCATCCGAGGCCGAGAACCAGATGATCACCGAAACCCGAAAGCTCGTGGGCAGTTACGAGCAATCCGAAGTGATGATCAAGGCCGGGCTGTATGCCGAAGGGTCTGACCCGCTGCTGGATCAGGCCGTTCGCATCCATGAGGAACTGGACGCCTTTTTTGCCAAACCAGAGTCTGAGGGAATCGAAAACAGTTTTGATCGCCTGTCATTGATTCTGCGCCGTGCATCGATCAGCTTGCCACGCTAGGCGGAACTCTGAACAGTTTTAAGTATTAAGGCCACCTTAAGACCTGCTCTGCTAGGCAGATAGTAGGGTGATAATATAGGTGGTGGAGATGGGTGCGCAGACCAATGCGGCGCCAATCATCATCAAGAAGAAGCGTGTATCGGGTGGTGATGGTCACCACGGCGGGGCGTGGAAAGTTGCATATGCCGACTTTGTCACGGCCATGATGGCCTTCTTCATGTTGATGTGGCTGCTGAACGCGACAACTGAACAGCAACGCAAAGGGCTGGCGGATTACTTCGCCCCGACAATCCCTCTGAGCCCCGAATCTGGCGGTGGAGACGGTGCCTTTGGCGGCGACAGTATGTTGTCGGAAAAGACGTTGCTGCGGGATGGTGCCGGGGCAAGCACCAAACACGCAACTGAATCCCGTCAGGCGCGCGGATCAACCGGTGTGAACGCCAACGGTGGTGACAAAGGTGACACCGAAGACTTCTCGACGCTTGAATCTCAGCTTTTGGGGCGAACCGGTGAAAGCGAGGTGTCGGATAAGCTTCTCAGGCATATCGTGACACGCGTCACCGACGAAGGATTCGTTGTTGAGCTATTCGATACGGACACCCAGCCACTGTTCGAGTCCGGTTCCGAGAAACCAACCGGGATCATGCGGGCGCTTGCTTTGATCATTGCGCGTTCTTCGGATCTGGTGACCAACCCGATTGCCGTCACAGGCCATGTCAGCGCATCTCCTGTTGTGCAGGTTCGCAATACCGCATGGGATCTGTCCACTGCCCGGGCGCAATCAGTCCGCCAGCTGTTACAGGACAAAGGCGTGGCAGCAAGCCGTATGAATCGCATCACAGGTCATGCTGACCGAAAACTCTTCACCGACAATCCGATGGCGGTTCGGAACAACAGAACCGAAGTGATATTTCTGCGTCGACCCTAAAGGATAGAACGCATTTTACCTGTTAGCGCGCTGTTAAGGGGCAGCGCGTTACCTGTTGCATCGAAGCTTGACGCAACAGAAGGGCGCGCCAATGACCATTTCCTCTTCGCTGAATGCCGGTGTGGCGGCGTTGAAGGCCAACGCCAACAGGCTGGCCACGATTTCCGACAACATCGCAAACTCTTCGACCTACGGATACAAACGAGTGGAAACTGACTTTCATTCGATGGTCACGTCTGGTCAGGGTGGCAGTTATTCGGCAGGGGGCGTGCGCACGACCAGCCAGCGCATGATTGACCAGCGCGGATCACTGGTGACCACCAGCAACTCTACCGATTTGGCAGTGCGCGGACGCGGCATGTTGCCGGTGCGCTCCAGCTCGCAGGTCGGCGCAAATTCCAACGAGATGTTGCTGACGACCACGGGGTCCTTCCGGACCAATGACGAAGGATACCTGGTGACTGAATCCGGCCTTGTTCTATTGGGATGGCGTGCTGCGGCAGACGGGTCCATCCCGCCCGTTCCACGCGACACGCCAGCTGCGCTTGAACCAATTCAGTTGAGCGTCAATCAGTTGTCCGGTGCCCCGACGACAAAGATGAACCTGCGTATGAACCTTCCCGCGACGGCAACAGATGCGGGTGCGCCAGGTGACACACAGCCTTTGTCGGTCGAGTATTTCGACAATCTCGGAAAATCCGAAAGTATTGATATCCAAATGATCCCGACCGTTCCGGCAACCGGCAGCAGCAATGAATGGACCATGGTTCTGCGCGACTCGGCATCTGGCGGCGCGATTATCGGGGAGTACACTTTGACCTTTACCGATAATCGAACGGCTGGTGGTACGCTGGCCAGCGTCACTCCTGTATCCGGTGGCGCTTACGATCCGGCAACCGGCAGTGTCATGGTCAATGTCGCTGGCGGCCCGATGGAGGTCAATATCGGACTGATCGGCGATTCCGATGGCATTACTCAGCTATCCGATACATTTGCTCCGGTTTCAATCACGCGCGATGGATCTGCCGTTGGTACGATGACCAGCGTTCAGGTCGATGAAAGTGGCTATGTCTATGCATTCTACGATACCGGTGTCAGCCGCCGAATGTTCCAGATCCCGCTGGCCGATGTTCCCAATCTCAACGGCCTGACAGCGCTGGACAGTCAAACCTACGCGCCTTCCCGCGAAAGCGGCACGTTCTTTCTGTGGAACGCGGGCGAAGGCCCAACCGGTGATATCGTTTCCTTCGCACGCGAAGAATCCACCACGGATGTGGCAACCGAGCTGACATCTCTGATCCAGACACAACGCGCCTATTCATCCAGTGCCACGGTGATCCAGACGGTGGACGAGATGCTTCAGGAAACGACCAACTTGAAGCGCTGATCCAGGCGCTGACCAAAGGAAAGGAGCGGCCTCATGAATATGTCGACGGCACTCAATAACGCATTGGGTGGGCTGACAGCGGCCAGTCGCGGGGCGGCTGTGGTCTCGGGGAATATCGCGAATGCCCTGACACCGGGCTATGCGCGCAGGTCCCTTGAACTGGCGACAAGTCCCATATCTGGCAATGGCGTGCGTGCGGTTGGGGTAATCCGGCATCAGGACCCGGTTCTGACGGCCAACAGACGGTCGTCAGACGCCGAGCTTGCCTTTCAATCCTCCATTTCGGATTTCCGCTCACGGTTCGAAAACCTTGTAGGAACAGCAGACAGCACGCCATCCCTTGCCAGCCGTATGTCTGCCTTGGAAAACAGCTTCATCACCGCAGCCAGTCTACCCGACTCGATCGAAAGACTTGATCAAGTGGCGCGCGCGGCGCGCGACCTTACGGCAGAGCTTAACGCGGCTTCTGAGGGTGTGCGACAGGCACGCTCGGACGCGGACCGCAAGATAGGCGATCAGATCGAAAGCCTGAACCTGGTTCTGAAAGACATCGAAGTTCTGAACGCAAAGATTCCGGCCATTCAAAATTCCGGCGGCGATATCGGGGCCTTGCTGGATCAACGGCAAGTCCTGATCGATCAGGTCAATACTTTGATCCCGGTCAACGTTGTGCCACGTGCCAACGATCAGGTATCGCTCTATTCAGACGGCGGGTTGATACTTCTTGAAGGTAAGGCGTCCGAGTTCACCTTTTCCACGACCGGTGAGACGAAACCCCACATGACGGTTGCAAATGGTCTCCTGTCCGGATTGGCTATGAACGGCAACCCGGTACGCACCAGCGGGGACACTGCGCAAATCCGTGGCGGCGCGTTGATGGCCCAGTTTTCAATTCGCGATGAATTGGCGGTTGAGGCGCAGCTGCAGCTTGATACCGTTGCCCGCGATCTTATCGAACGATTTGAAACGCCGGGCTTGGATCCCACGGCACTTGCGACAGATCCCGGTCTGTTCACAGACAACGGAAATCGGTTCGACCCGACAACCTTTGTCGGGCTGTCATCGCGCATTTCGATGAATTCGGTTGCGGACCCCGACAACGGCGGGAACAGCTGGAAGCTCCGCGCCGGGCTGGGTGCCGCAACGCCGGGCGATCCCGGACAAGCGTCGCAACTGCGTGCTTTCGGTGCCATTCTGAATGATGCGCGCACCGTACCTGGCGGGCTGTTTGGCACTGGAAACATGCGCGCCGCCGAGTTGACCGAGGCGCTTATGTCGAAAGCCGGGGCGCAATCCCACGCTGCAGAGCAGCGGAAGGTTTTTGCCAGCAACAGCCAACAACAAATGTCACAGATTGAGGCCGAACAAGGCGTCGATACGGATCAGGAATTACAGCGCCTCATGCAGATCGAACAGACATACGCAGCAAACGCGCGTGTCATTTCGGTCGTCGATGAGCTTATGGAAACGCTTCTGAGGTTATGAGCATGAACTTGACTGCTATCGGCGATCTGGCGCGCGGTATGACCCTTCGCACCCGCGCCACTGAAATCAAAACACAGATTGAAACCCTCTCTTACGAGATGTCCACCGGCAAAGTGCAGGATATATCTGGTCGGCTTGGCGGAGATTACTCTCAGATCCTGGATCTGGATCGCTCGCTTGCCAGGCTCGACGCCTTTGGCATCGCCACAGCCGAAGCGGCCCTGTTCACGGATGCCATGCAGTTGAGCCTGAAGACATTTGGAGATTCGGTTGGCGAAATGACCGCGTCTCTGTTGGCCTACGGAACGGCCAATCAGCCGGTAAATCATGCGCAGGCGTCAGATCATGCCAGGAATGAGCTCGACACGATGGTATCGGCGCTCAACACGCGAGTTGGTGGGCGCAGTCTGTTTTCGGGTACAGCCACGGATGTCTCGCCACTGCCCTCGACTGACACGCTGTTGGCTGCGTTGAAGACACAACTGACGGGGGCTGTGACCGTCGCCGACATACGCTTGGCTGCCGACACATGGTTCAATAGCCCTGCCGGGTTTGACGCCATGATTTATCAGGGTGCGAGCACCACACTCTCTCCTATGCAGATCTCGGAAAATGAAAGCGTTACGCTGCCACTCACGGCAACCGACCCGGCATTCAAGGCGGCCCTAAGGGATGTTGCAACAGCGGCATTAGCCACCGACAATACGTTGGCTCTTTCTTCCGACCAGCGCACCGCCCTGTTCACCCAGCTGGGTGTCGATCTGGCGAACGCACAGGATGCCACAGTAAACTTGCGGGCCCAGGTCGGCAGCGCCGAGGGCCGCATCGAACAGGCCGCCACGCGAAATTCGATGGCCCGAACCAGTCTGGAATTCAGCCGGAACGAGCTGATCGCAGCAGATCCTTATGAAACAGCGGCGAAATTGCAAACGGTGCAATTTCAGTTGGAAAGCCTCTATTCGGTAACCGTTCGCAATGCGAACCTTTCGCTGGTGAATTTCCTGAGATGAGGGCGCTGATACTTCTCCTGATTCTTGTTCCCGGTATAGCCTGGGCGGGGGCAATCCGCCTCAAGGACCTTGTCGATTTCGACGGTGTACGGGGTAATGATCTTGTGGGTTATGGCCTGGTTGTCGGTTTGAACGGAACCGGCGACGGATTGCGCAACTCTCCTTTCACCGAAGAGATCATGTCCAACATCCTGGAGCGTTTGGGTGTCAACGTAACGGGCGAGGATTTCCGGCCCAAGAATGTGGCAGCGGTTTTGGTGACAGCCAGTCTGCCGCCTTTCGCCAGAGTCGGCGGCCAAATTGATGTAACGGTTTCGGCGATAGGCGATTCAAACAGTCTGTTGGGTGGGACACTGGTTATGACCCCGCTAAACGCAGCAGACGGGCAAATCTATGCGGTTGCACAAGGCACAATCCTTGCAGGTGGCGTTTCCGCTGAAGGAGAGGCTGCGTCGATCGTGCGTGGGGTACCAACCTCGGGTGTGATCCCGTCCGGCGCGCGTGTTGAGCGTGAAATTGAGTTCGACTTGTCAACTTTAACCCAAATGCGCCTTGCGTTGAGAGAACCCGATTTCACCACGGCCGCGCGTATCGAATTCGCCATAAACACCGAGTTCAACAGAGCTGTGGCAATCATGCGCGATTCAGGCACGGTTGAACTCAACATTGCTGCAACTCAGGCAGTGTCGACGGCCCATGCCATTGGGCGTATCGAGAATATTCTGGTCGAGCCGGAAGCAAAGGCGCGTGTGGTGGTCGATCAGCGCTCTGGCACCATCGTAATGGGGCAGGAAGTCCGGATATCGCGTGTGGCTGTCTCTCAGGGTAATCTGACCCTGACAGTTCAGGAAGCACCGATTGCCGTGCAACCCAATCCGTTTGCCAGGGGCGAAACAGTGGTCGTTCCGCGCACTATTGCAGGGATCGAAGAGGAAGAAGGAACCGGCCTTGCCGAAATCCCCGAAGCTACGACCCTGTCCGAGGTTGTCGCAGGCCTGAATGCGCTGGGGGTATCGCCCCAGGATATGATCGATATCTTGAAAACCATCAAAGCGGCGGGCGCCTTGCACGCAGAATTTGTTGTCAGGTAGCCGATATCTTTGGTCCTACGGGCGTGCCACAAACACGCCCGTGACGTTAAGGCCTATTTCGATTTCCAGCTGTCCAGCCAGCGCTGAAATCTGTTTCGGCGTTCTTCAATCGCGTCACCGGCCGCATAAAAGCCGTCTTCCACATTCTCGATCATCGGATCAATTCGGGCCTTTCGGAACCTGCGCCAGCGCACCCAAACCGCCCAGACCAGCGCGGCGAAAATTGTCAGGAAAATGATGTTGAACCAGGGAATGACCTGCACATCCGGCCCTTCCACATGTTTGATGAAAATGGCGTTGGGAAAGATCGACATGAACTCGTTTCGCCATCCGTAATGGGTCACGACCACCCATTTCGGGTTTTCCTTGGTCGATTTCGCATCATTGGCTTCGGTGTAAAGGTTCGCCGTGTCGAACTTGAAGTAGGGTGGCCACCCCCACCCGGTGTCTTCGTTTCGGTACACGATCGGCTTGCCATTTTCGCGCACGGCCTGAATGAATTGCACATCCCGGTTGGACAGGCTGGTGGATTGGTCTTCGGGTTCGGACCAGAAAATCCGTGTCCAGTCGTTCAGATCCTGCCGCTCTTCGTAGGTGTTTACGATACGCACAACATCATGTTGCGGCAGCGAGTATTGCAGGACCGCCGCGATCGTTCCCCAGAAGATGATGATGAACGCCCATTTCACATAGGCCATGCCTAAACCCTCACATGTAATTCACGATGTAGATCAGCGCGCCAATCGCCACCCATGGCACAATATAGACACCCAGGATCAGTTTGCGCCGGAACGAATTGTCATACACATGCAATCCGCGTTCGACAAAAGCGTCCTTGTTGCCCGTCTTGCCCTTCTCATCCCACCAGCTTTCCAGTTTGCGACGGCGTATCCCGCGCGAGTAGAAAGACAGCGCGGCATAGGCGATCGTCTGGATCACCAACAAGATCAGCAAAAGGCGCAATAACCCGAACATTTCAGCCTTTCCTTACCGAACCCCACGGACCGACCCGCGCGATTATGTCATCGCTGACCCGATCTTCTCCGCTCATATCCGGCTCATGGCCGAACAGCGCGGCACGGGCCCCTTGCTTGTCCACCTGATACTCGCGCGCGAGGAAGTCGGCAACATAGGCTTTCTTGCTCTCGGGCCATCTGGAATAGGTGCTATAGAACAGCTCTTTGTGGCAAATGAACATCTGGCGCGGGTCCAGCGGGGCCAGTTCGGCCAGCAGCATGTTCACCAGATCACGGTTCGGCGTGTCAGCGGCGCGCAAAGTGTAGAAATAAGCCGGATGATCCGACGTGATACGCGGCCACGGCCCCCCGTCGCTTGCCCAGCGCAACAGTTGCGCAAGGCCGTGATAGGCTTCGGGCAAGCCATCCGAGTGATTGCGCGCCAACCGCCGCATATCGCTTCGGTCCAGCCCGGTCAGGTCGACATCCGCATCCGCCGCCGCATCGACAGTCAGGAAATCCATCTTCTGCTGCAGGATTGCGGCGGCGTCTACACCGCGCGCCTTGACGATGGGTTCGACCAGATCATTGTAATCCAGAAACTTTGCAACCTGGTTCCGCTGCGACGGGTCAAAAACGTATTTGATCGGCAAATCGTCAGGCTTGTCACCCATGCAGATCGCCGCCGGGTGGTCCAGATCCGGGAACAGGTACAGCCCGCCGAAATGCGCCGTCCAGAAATTGCGTTGCTCAAAATCCGTGTGGCGCAGATGGACGGGGTTGCGCGTAACGTCGCCGGTTTCTTTGGCGGTCTCGATCATCCTGGCGATCAGCACATCGTCGAACCAGGCGTCCTCGGCGGTTTTGAAGCGTTCGACCATACCCGCCAATTGCTGCGCCTTGCGCAAGGTGCCGCCTGCGGTGTCGGCCTCGATCTCGATCTTGCGCAGATTGAACAGATCGCGGGGACTGCTGAGCTTGAAGACCGAATTCACCAGCTCTCCGGCCACGGCATCGGTGGCGGTCAGGGCAAACAGCTGCGCCTCGTTCATCTCGATAAACTCGCGCAGGATATCGCGCGAGGTCGAGAATTTGACGTTCAGCAACGGTGCGCGTTTCTGCTCGGTCGTCAGCAGGATAAACTGCCGGTTGACCCCGTTGGGGTTAAGGTAGAGCTCGTCCTCCAGCTCAATCCCCACCTCCGGCGAATAACCCGAGATATCGACATGGAAATCCGAAAGCTGTGTGGTCTTGCCCGCCAGATGCTGCAGCGCGCGGTTATACCGCTCGACTAAGGCCGGGCTGGAGATGTGGACGAGGTTGCCGAACATCAGGCCTTTTTCGATAAGGCGGATCATTGGCGCTCTTTCTGTTGGGTAATCGTTTCTTCGATGTTCCAGAGAAATTCTTCCTGTTGAGCCATTCGGACCAAATTATGTTTCGAAAACATGTCACTATTGCCGGAACGTCGACGGCTGATCGAAAGCGTTGCCAGACAAAACAAGAGACTCAAGACCAGTATTGCCCACACTCCAACAATTCCGGACATAATAGAAACAAGAACAATGAATATGGAAACTGCCCACATGCTTAGAAAGTAGTCTAAGCTCTCTACACCTCCCGTCAAAACGATTGATACCACTACTGGGACAAAAGGGATGATTGTGAAAAACAAAGCCACAGTAATCAATACTGCGCGAAGCCTAAGTCGATTTAGTTTTTCTGAACCTGTTTTTCCTGTCCACCAGCCAACAAGGCAGGACACCACCATGCTGGAAACGACGAACATAAAAACTTCCAGACCGCCGGTCACACCTTCCCCTCCAGATACCGCCGCTTGGCCTCTTCCATCCGGCCCATCTCGCGGACGGCGTTTTCGATTGCGACCTCATCGCTCTTGTCGGCATAGCGGAACTCGCTGTCGGCGTAGCGGTTGATTTCCTGCATAACCATCTCGACCGTGATCGGCTGGCGCAGATCCTCGATCATGGCCTTCTTGGTGTCGTAGTCGCGGAACAGGAACAGGTCGGGGTTCTCCATCCATTCGTCGGGCAGTTCGAAATCCATCGCGCGGACCTTGACCGCGTCGGTGATGTTCTTGATCGCGCGGCCGGTGAACCGCTCATCCGCCTGCTGGATCGCCTTGAGGTATGTGCCCAGCTTGGCGATCGTGTCCATTTCGCCGATCTTGCCAGACACCCGGTCATAGACCTGCAGCAAAGCGTCCTCATGCGGGCGGGAATGGCTTTCGAAACTGGCGGCGACGGCCTTTTTGATTTCCTGCGCGGCGTAAGCCTCGTGTTCGCCCAGCGGGATGTCGTGGTTGCGACCCATCAGCAGGTGCAGGATGTCGATGTAATCCTCGCGCGTTTGCGGCCCGTCCACCAGAAACCGCGCGCCCGCCCGCTGGCGCAGGGCGTCGTCCACATTCTCGGGGTAGTTCGAAAACATACCAAAGGTGCAGTTGCCGCGCACGACGGTGTTGGCACCGGCAAAGCTCTCCATCAGAACGGCGGTGATCTCCAACTGCCCGGCTGACGACTGCCGGTCACCGCGCTTACCCGCCAGCTGGTCGATATCGTCGATGGTGCCAAAGCCGATGACCGAGGGGTCGATGATCGTGTTGATAAACGCCTTGGCGTTCTGGCCGGATTTGCCCTGATAGCTGTCGATATTGTCGGTGCTCAGGTTCTGATAGCGGAACGGATAGCCTGCGTTCTGGCAATACTCGTTGATCAGCCCGGCCATCATCTGGATCAGCGTGGTCTTACCGGTGCCCGGCTTTCCGTCACCCATGAAGGTAAAGATGAACCCGCCAAGTTCCGCAAACGGGTTCAGGCGGCGGTCGAAATCATAGGCCATCACCATCTTGGCAAGCTTCATCGCCTGATATTTGGCGATATGGTTGCCGACCACTTCGTTCGGCTTCTTGAACGTCATGGTCAAGGTGGTGGATTTGGCCTTGGAGGCCGGCTCGAACCCCCGGATCGTCAGATCGTCGGCTTCTACATGCCAGGCTGCGTTCTGGAACGGGGCCAGGTAACCTGCGGATCCTGCGCGCAGGGCTGACTTCTCCATCAGTTGCTCGGCATAGGCACTGGTGGCGGCGATCAGGTGGGCATCGTCCGAGGCGTATTTGGCCAGCGTCTGGTCCAGTTCCCACAACGCGCCGTGCAGGGCAAGTTGGCCGTTGTCTGTCAGGACCTCTTCGATCTCACCAATATCAACCGTGGTCTCACCCAGATGCGAGGACAACAGATAGGCCAGCGCATTGCCGAACGTGTGCATCGTGATCAGCGCTTCGGCTGTCAGAACCTCCGAAAACTCGGTCTTCCGCGCGGCGGGCAGATCCCCGGCAAGGTTTGCGCGTTTCAGATCCGCAAGCGGGGTCTGTTCCGCATAAGTGTCGGCCACGGCCAAAGCGATTGCGATGGCGCGGCGGATCGCCTGTTGTGCAGTTGCCTGCGGCGGCGAAACCAAGGCGTCACCATCGTCCGAGGCTTCGATCCTCTCAACCAGATGCACCCCGTCTGCGCGCACGGTCCGGCGTGTCACCAACCCCGGTGTCGTCGAGCGAAACCGCCGACCAGTCGAAACACCTGGTGAGCGTTCAACGGTAGATTCCACGGCTTTGGCGATCCGCGGCGCGTGTTCGAACCCGTTCAGCAAAGCGGTCGCTGCCGGATAATGCTTGCGAATATCGTCTTCGCGCAATTCCATCTGATCTGACGTCAAACTCATCTAAAAAACCGCCCTTGCTTCATCTTTTCAAAAATACTCTCGCCGAAGGCGAAAATTAGTACCTCAATACCTGCCCGGCATTGCTGACGACGAACTTGCGCACATCTGCAAAGCCCGGCGGGTTACGTTCGGCCAGCACCTGAAACGGGCGCTGCGGCAGGATGATCGAGCGTTGGATGCGGGTGGCCCCGGTCTCGGCCCCCTGCCCGCCGAAAGGATCCAGCGCAAAGACCTCGCGCTCGACAGTTGAAAACCAGCCCGCGCGCTCCTCGATGACCTCTTCGCTGTGCAGCTCTTCGGTGGTCCAGGCCAGCGCCCAATCCTGTCCTTGAGGCGATTGCGCATCTTCCAGCACTTGCCGCAAGGGGCCGGATTGTTCGGTAAACGCCGAGGAATACATCGGACCCACATGGATGCGACGCAGGTGTTTGGGGTGCAGGTCGTCGAAATCCTGATCAAAGCCCTTGGCGATCGTCACCAGTTTCAGCCCACCCAAGGATTGCGCCATCAGATGTGCCTGCACTTCGGGCCAGCGGCGTTGGTCCTTGGGCAGGGCGGTTTTGCCTGTGTCCTCCAGCTGCATCAGATAGATGACGGGCAGGTTGACCTGACTGTCATAGACCGCCCAGTGGATCATGAACTTGCGCCGCTCGCCCTCATTCCCGATCCAGTGACATTCGGGATCGTTGCGCGCCCAGAACAGCTGACCTTTCAACAATTCCTCGTAATAGAGCCTTTGCGACAGCGCAAATTGCAGCTTGGTTGGAATTTCCCGGTCGCCAATGATCGTGCGGACCATGTCGGTTTTCAGGTCATCTTCCGAGGGCATATTCGCCAGATGCACCTGCGCCTGCTGCGCGTCATTGGCCATGGTCAACAGCTCAGCCGCCACCGGAAACCCGCTGTCGCGCTTGTCCATGGCGAGACTGCCAAAGAACCGCCCCGTATCGCGCCCGACCAGCAGGTATTTCATGGAGAGCGCGCGAAAGGTGTAGAGCAGCCCCGAAAGGTAGCGCGACACGATCCGCACCTCTTGCTTGCTGATCGCGCCCTCGGCCTCCATCGTCGCCGCCACGCGCAACAGGTGGACGGTGATCACCTCGAACTTGCGGAAATAGCGGCGCGAGGCGAAGGTGTCGGTCAGGCCGACATGGTCTTGGGTGGGGTTAGTCATTTCGCGGCTCTCGGCAGCATTTCAGTTTCAGAAATCAATGGTCTCTATCCTTTACGGAAGGCACTCTTCCAAACGCGTCAAGCTCAAGAAAACTAAAGACCATGTTGGACTCCGATTGGCGCGCATTGAAGAACTGAGGTTCGCGGTACCGGATGGTGTGAGCAGTAATCGAAAAGAGCGCTCTGGCGAGATTTCCGAAACACCCCGTCAAAGTAAAAAGGAGCGCTAGAAAGAGTCCCGAGAACAAAATTCCATTTAATTTGTCCTGACTGACAATTTGAACGGGCGCGCCGGCACCAATTTCCGCAAGGTTAGTACCATTGGCAGAAAGAAAAGAGACCAGTCCCCCTGCAATCGTGATCAGAAAGCCTAAAAGGCCAAATCTGCGAAAAACTTTCCAGCTCCACATCAGGGGTTAACCCCCATACAAATTCTTATCATGCTTCTCGACAATCGAGGCGAACCGACGGGCAAAGCGTTCATCCGCCTTGGCCTTTTTCTCCAGCACGTCGCGGGCAAAGACCATGTGATCCTCATGCGCCTCAAGCATGTCGGCCATTTTCTGGTTGGTCGCGGTGCCGATGGCGGCCATTGCCGTCTGCGCCTCCTGGTCGGTCTGCACGCCGATCTCGTTTATGCGGTGGGCCACGTCCTGCTGCTGCGCTGTTTTCAGCGATTTGGTCAGGGCGTCATACAGCACCACGCGCTGCTGCGTGTCTGTCTGCAGCTTGTTGATCAGCACCATCTGCGTCGCCGCCTGGTTCTGCAGTGAATCGACCCAGGTCTTACCCTTTTCGATATAACGCTCCAGCGTCTGAGACTTGGCCAACTTGACCTGCTCTTCCTGAACCTTGGCGTTGTATTGCTTGTTCAGCTCGGCCAGCTGAGTTTCCAGCTGGGTGCGCGCGGCGGCGTCCTGTTCGACACTGATCTTGTTTTCCAGCGTGATAATCGCCGGGTCCATGCCCTGGATCTCGGCCCGCAGTGCTTCCAGTTCGGCCACGGTTGCCTCGCGATCGTCCAGCGTGCCTGTCAGGTTATCCTCGACCTTTACGCGTTGCTCTTCCAGCACAGTCAGCTGCCCTTGCAACAGCTTCACGATCACATCGGATTTGGCGATCAGGTCCTGCAATTTGTCGTCGATATTGGCCGTTCGCATCCGCTCTTGCCGGAGCGACTCGGATTTTCCCTTGGAAAAGATGCCGACAAACGACTCCCACCCGGTTTTCGAGCGCATCTCGTCGAAATCCTTGGAAAACGCGTTGGTAACATCGTCCAGACCCATGATCAGCTCGGCGATGTTGGCGTTCATCACCTCAGTATGGGCGTGAACATCCTCAAGCGTGGCATTTTCGATGTCGATATCGGCCTCGGCCGTTCCAATCTTGGCCCGCGCCGCTTCGATCCGCGAGGTCAGCCCCTCAATCTGCGACTGGCTTTCGCGCACTTTCGTTTGCGTTTCTTTGATAAGCGCTTCGAATTGCTGGTTCGACATCTCTGCTGTCCTTTTTTTCTTTAATTACCCAATAAGATAGGGAATGTTACGGTCATTTACATCCCCTTGAGTCCAAAAATCACGCAAACTCTGGCAAACTTGGGGTGGAAAGGAAAGCCACGTGATCGCAACCTGACGTAGAACTCAACGCTGCGACTATGCTGCAACGATTGGGTCTGAAAATAATTTGATCAAATCTGGGCTGATCGACCCGCATCGGTGGACATAGACAAAGCCCTCAACACCTGATTGGGTGCGGCAACTCAACTTCTGCGCGGAGAATGACATGCTGGACGCAACGACCGATCTGAAATCAATTCTGAAGAATCCTGACTTGCTTGTAACCAAAGCCTATATCGGTGGTCAGTGGGTGGACGGTGACAACGGAACTTTCGACGTGACCAACCCGGCCCGGGGCGATGTGGTGGCCAAAGTGGCCGATGTCAGCCGAGCGCAAGTCGCCGGAGCAATTGCACAGGCCGAAGCCGCGCAAAAGGAATGGGCCAAGTTGACCGGCAAGGAACGAGCGGTGATCCTGCGGCGCTGGTTCGACCTGATGATGGAGAACGCCGAAGATTTGGGCAAGATCCTGACCGCGGAGCAGGGCAAACCACTGGCTGAGGCCATCGGAGAAATCGGCTATGGTGCCTCCTTCATCGAATTTTTCGGGGAAGAGGCCAAGCGGGTGTATGGCGAGACCATCCCCGGGCATCAGCGCGACAAACGGATCATGGTACTGAAACAGCCCATTGGTGTGGCGGCTTCGATCACACCCTGGAACTTTCCCAACGCCATGATCACTCGCAAGGCAGGACCTGCGCTGGCGGCGGGGTGTGCTTTTGTTGCCCGCCCGGCGGCAGAAACGCCACTGTCCGCGCTGGTTCTGGCGCTTCTAGCGGAACAAGCCGGCGTGCCAGCTGGTGTGTTCAACGTGGTGCCTTCTTCCCAGGCCAGCGAGATCGGCAAGGAGTTCTGCGAAAACCCCGGTGTACGCAAGCTGACCTTTACCGGCTCGACCGAGGTGGGGCGCATCCTGCTGCGGCAAGCTGCTGATCAGGTCATGAAATGCTCGATGGAACTGGGCGGCAATGCACCCTTTATCGTGTTTGATGACGCCGATCTGGATGCGGCCGTCGAAGGCGCGATGCTGTGCAAATTCCGCAATAACGGCCAGACCTGTGTCTGCGCCAACCGCATCTATGTACAGGCCGGTGTTTACGACGCGTTCGCTGCCAAACTGAAAGCGGCAGTTGAAGCCCTGAAAATCGGCGACGGTCTGACCGAGGGCACCACAACCGGCCCGCTGATCAATGCCGATGCGGTCGCCAAGGTGGAAGAGCATATCAAGGATGTCACGGACAAGGGCGGCGCCGTTCTGACCGGCGGATTGCCTCACGATCTGGGCGGTACGTTCTTTCAGCCGACCATTGTGACCGGCGTGACTCAGGACATGATGGTGGCGCAGGATGAAACCTTTGGCCCGCTGGCACCGCTGTTCAAGTTCGAGAATGAAGATGACGTGATCGCCATGGCGAATGACACGATCTTTGGACTGGCCTCGTATTTCTATGCAAAGGACCTGAGCCGCGTCTACAAAGTGGCCGAGGCGCTGGAATATGGCATTGTCGGCGTGAACACCGGCATCATCTCGACTGAGCTAGGCCCGTTCGGCGGCGTCAAGCAATCCGGTCTGGGTCGCGAAGGCAGCCACCACGGCATGGAAGACTATCTTGAGATGAAATACGTCTGCATGTCGGTCTGATTTGGCGGCCATCGCCTTGGGGCGGTGGCCATTCTGCCCACAGGCGAGGCGTTGTTCCGGTCAAACGGGCCGGTGACGGCTGGGCAATGACCTTATTTCACCAAGCATGAATTCCCTGCGGGCAAGCTTCGCGGGGAGTTTTCGTATAGGGCCCGATCCGATCCCAAACTTAGGTCATTTCGTCTTTCGCTATCACGGTCGTTACGGTGCGCGGCACCCGACTTCTGGTGATTGCAATCGCCCCTATGACCAAGGCACAGGCTATGGCTTGCGCAGTTGTGATCGCTTCTCCAAACGCGAAGAACCCGACTGCAAACATCGTGGGCAATTCAATGCTTCCGACAACCGCAGTTTGAGAAGCTCCGATCAGCGGCGAACAGATCGTGTAAACAAGCTGCGGCACAAGCGCCGTGACCAATCCAATTCCAATGATCAGAACCCAATCGGACTGACCTTCAGGGAACAGCGTGGAAACCTCTGCATTCATCATCAAAGGCAAAAGCCCAAGAACCGATCCCAGAGACACCGAGGCGATACGGGCAAGTGGCGCAATTCGTGACAACCTGTGGACCAGAACAGAAATCCCGAAGCCAAAACCAAATGGCGCCGCCAGAGAGATTAGAAGCGTAGGAATGTGCTCGACCGGAACGGATGCTGGCGAGCCTGCTATGATGGCAGCCAGAATGATGAGACCAGACGCAAGAAACGCGCGCCTTGTGGGAGTATCGGCGAACAAGACCCACGCAATGATCAACGTGAAAACCGGATATGTCATATAGAGCACGCCCACCGTCGATGCGGGCAGTGTCTTTAGGGCTGTGACATATCCGATCCAGCCAAGCCCCATCACCACTCCGACCGCAAGACCCCAACAAATCTCGCGCCAGGCTGTTCGATGTACGACGAGAACTGGCAGTAACAAAACCGCCGGAACGATGTAGCGGTAGAATGCGACGGCGAAAGGTGCGACGCCCTGCTCGGTCAATCCCCTGCTGAAATAGGGAACAAGCCCGAAACAGACTGATGCGAAAAGTACGCCAACAACCGCAAGCGATTGGGGAATAGCTGGTCTGGTCTGCGTGTATGCTGTCGACATCTGCAAGTTCTAGCACAGGTTCACGACGAGTGTAGCCGAGTTTACCGGGCCGACGCTTTGATGTGAAAAGGCGCTTTCATCAAAGAACAACGCCCCGCGTCTGGAGGAACGCGGGGCGCGGGTGTTGCGGCAGTCCGGGAGGAGGAGACTGCCGCTAGGCTTTCAAAGCCTCAGTTCACGGCCTTGGCGTCAACCACATCTTTTTCGATGGATTTGGCCGAGGTAATTTCGACCCGGCGCGGTTTCAGGGCCTCGGGCACTTCTCGCTTCAGGTCGATGTTCAGCATTCCGTTTTCATGGCTTGCGCCGGTGACACGGACGTGATCAGCCAGGGCAAAACGACGCTCGAACGCGCGGGTTGCGATGCCGCGATGCAAATAGCTGCGGCTCTTGTCCTCGGATGCCTTCTTACCGGCAACAACCAGCGAGTTTTCTTTCACTTCAACGGACAGGTCGCTTTCCGAAAAACCGGCAACGGCCACCGAGATACGGTAGGTGTCGACATCGGTTTTTTCGATGTTGTAAGGCGGATAGCTTGGCTGTGCCACATCATTGGTCAGAACGCGATCCATCATGTCGGCGATCTGGTCAAAGCCAATGGTGGCGCGGTGCAGCGGTGCAAAATCAAATGTACGCATGTGTCATATCCTCAGTCTTGAGCGATTCACGATCTGGCCCTCCGGCTGGACGGACCAATGTTGATAACGGACCCCGTTATGGCGATCCGATATCAGTGACATGGGAAGCGATTTGACCGAGTTCAACCCCCGCCGGAGCTGATGAATTTCGCGCCAGACCCGGACGCACCGGACCCAGCCTGTAACCGGCGGATCGTAGCCGTTGGTTTTGGCGCATCGCGCCGCATGATGGACTTGAGCTCGGCCACGACCTCGTCAAGCTCCATGCCGAACCCCACCTTTCTGCGACCGTTCGTGCCTACCGCTGAAACCACGGACAAAACCTGCCAGCGCGAGCCGTTTTTTGCCAGAATGGCGGATCCGGAAGACCCGAAGGTGACGTCGCAATCAAAAGTGATCAGGCCCTGCCTGCGATCCAATACGCGGCACGACCTTTCCCGCGTGATCGCCTCGGATCGTCCGCGCCCATACGAGGCTATGCTGATCTCGTTTCCCGAAACTCGCCCGCTGTGCAACACGAAAGGATCGGCAATCGAATACGGGATGGGCTCATTCAGCCGCATCAGGGCGACATCCATCCGAACGCCTTCGTGCGAAAGCGGGTTATTTGAAGCGTAGCCGGGCAGAACGGCAATTTGCGTAATCTGACGCTCGGCCAACGCGCTGCCGTTGCTCAGACCCGCACGAAACGTGATGTCTTCGGGCGCGTATGTTTCCCCGGTACGGCGGTCGACAGCACAATGGGCAGCGGTCAGCACCATGTCCTGCGCGATCAGAGTACCTGTGCAATAGGACTCTTCGCGCACATCCAGCCGCCCGATTGCTTCCCAACCATAAAGGTCGTCCCGGTCTGTCAGCTTGCGTTTGTTGGCTTGCGCGTGGGATGCGGTCGCCAGAACACTCAGGCCCAAAAGCAGACTTAGAAAGACCTTGGTCATGGCCGGATAAACCTTGCACCGACGTTCTTGCCCGTCCCTGAACCGGAGGTCGACAATCCAAATCCGTGCCCGGCAGACAGCTCGTCGCGCAGCAATTGCAGCGAATGTTCAACCGCAGTTCCAATCGCAACGCTCTGGCCATCCATGCTGGCCTTTGCCGCCACAACCGACACGATCTGAGGGCGCGCGCCTGTAAAGGAAAAAACCGGTGCTCCTGAAGATCCGAAGTCGACGTCGCAGGACATGATCATAACGCCTGCCTGCCGGTTCATGACCGAACAAACCTGTTGCAACGATGGCGCTTCTGACCGGTCATGTGCATATGACACTACGCCCACTTCCGCACCCCGGCGCGGCTGATCTCCTGATTCAAACGGAATGACCGATGTGTTGCGGATCGGCTGCCAAAGCTCGATCAGGGCGACATCTGCGCCGACACGGTCCGTCGACGACTCAGCACTGAATTGATAATCCGGGTGAATTACAGCTTGTCTTGCCGTTCGATAAGCCAAAGCACGCCCCAGCCGCCACCCGGCCAGAAATTCGATATCGGACGGGTTCACCCGCTGCCCGGACACCTTGTCGAACAGGCAGTGCGCCGCTGTCAGCACAAGGGTCGGCGACACAAGCGTTCCGGTGCAGAACCCTTTTCCGGCAATATCCAGACGACCGACAGCCATCCATTCGCGCCCGGAATCCGAGGTCTCCAGGCTTTCCAGCCTGGTGTCCTGTGCTGTAGCCGTCATCGGCAAAGCACAAAGAACAATCGCCTTAATCCAGTTGCGCACTCGGGTCTCCGGGGACTCACTCTGAGGCTTTTGTCCTACGTGTCACGTTGGGCAAAAATAGGGCGATCGGAGTCCAGGTGAATTTCCTGAGGAAATGATGCGGGGCGGCATCAGAGTGGCTTATCGCAAAATAGGAACAGAATCTCCTGCCCGTTGCAACGCGGGTGGTTTCGGCCCCCCTGTTGCCCAATCCAGCAACTCGACCGTATGAACGACTGGCACTTGGGTGCCGGACCCGATTTGCATCATGCAACCGATATTGCCTGCGGCGATGATATCGGGCTTCTTCGCCTCAAGTGTTTTGATTTTGCGCTGCTTCAACTGACCCGAGATTTCCGGCTGCATCAGGTTGTAAGTCCCCGCGCTGCCGCAACACAAATGGCTGTCGGCGGGCTCGACCACTTGGAACCCGGCACGTTTCAGCAGGTCTTTGGGATAGGTCTTGATCTTCTGCCCATGCTGCAGCGAACACGCTGCGTGATACGCAACTGTGAGGTCCTGATCACGCCCTTCGGGTAGACTCAGCTTCATAACCAGCTCACTGATATCCATCGCGATACCCGAGACCCGCGCAGCATCGACCGAGAGCGCGTCGTTCCGGAACATATGCCCGTAATCCTTGACCGTCGTCCCACAGCCTGAGGTATTGATCACGATGGCGTCCAATCCGCCGCCGTCCATCTCGCGAATCCAGGCCCTGATATTGGCGATTGCGGCTGCGTGGCTGTCTTTCACCTTGCCCATGTGATGGGTCAGCGCTCCACAACATCCTGCACCCTCAGCCACCACAACCTCACATCCCAGCCGGGTCAGCAGACGGATCGTGGCGTCATTAATGTCAGTATTCAGCGCTTTCTGTGCGCAGCCCGTCATCAGCGCCACCCGCATTTTCCGCTCGCCTTCGGGCGCAAAGCTTTGAGGGTCATCGTTACGGCTGACCGGCGGAATGTTCTTGGGCGCCATGTCCAGCATGGCACGCAAACGGGCATCTGGCATCAAAAACCGGAACGGGCGACCCAGTTTCGCCCCGATCAGCGCCCAGCGAAAGCGCATCGGATAGGGCAGGATCTGTGCCAGAACCCAACGCAAAATACGATCCGCCAAAGGGCGTTTGTAATTCGCCTCGATATATTCCCGCGCGTGATCGACCAGATGCATATAGTGCACACCTGATGGGCAAGTGGTCATGCAAGCCAGACAGGACAGGCACCGATCGATATGTTTGACCGTCTTTTCATCGGGCTGCCGCTCGTTTTCGAGCATATCCTTGATCAGATAGATGCGCCCGCGCGGACTGTCCAACTCGTCGCCAAGAACCTGATAGGTCGGACAAGTCGCCGTGCAGAATCCGCAATGGACGCAATTGCGCAGAATTTCGTTCGAGCGCTTGGTTGCCGGGTCTTGCAGCTGCCGTTCTGAGAATGATGTCTGCATAAACCTATCCCATCAGCCCCGGATTAAACAATTCACGTGGGTCAAACTTAGCGCGCAACCCCTTTGTCAGGCTCGAGACGGCCACGTTTTCCGGTTGAAAACGCCCCAGTCGCGCGACTGTTTCTGCATCCGCTCGTACAAGTGTCGCGTGGCCAGAAAACACACCTAGACGCGCGCGCAGATCCGTACCTTTCGGGACGCGCAGCCAGACAAGCCCACCGCCCCAGTCGAAAAGCAACTGATCCGCTTCGGCACGCGCTGAAACTTCGGCCGCATCTCCGGGTTTTACTGAAAGCCGCCAGACATCCCCGTCCTGCCCCTGAAACGGATGAGCATCGCGGATACCAGCCCACAGCGTGTCTGCATCCGCTTCCTCTGAAATCTCTCCAAACCGGGACAGTTCAGCCGCCAACTTGCCTGTGCGATATGCGACCGCGTCCGTGAAGCCTTCGACCCTAAGCAGGGCTTTCCCGGCGTCGGGATCATACGCGGCCCCCGTTACTTCGAACGGCGATCTCAGCGCAGCGGACAGAACCCGAACCGCAGTTCCAGCTTCCCGGACCCCAACAGATAATGTTGCCACCCGTTCCGGTTTTGGAAGCACCTTCAGCGAAACTTCGGTCAAAACTCCTAAAGTACCCCAGGACCCGCCCATCAATTTGACCAGATCGTACCCGGTGACGTTCTTCATGACGCGGCCACCGTTCTTGATCACCTGCCCGCGCCCATCGACATAGCGTACCCCCAGCAGAAAATCCCGGCAGGCCCCGGCCTGAATCCGTCGCGGGCCCGAAATATTGGCCGCGACGACGCCGCCAATGGTCGGTTCACCTTGTGTCCCCAGCAATCCGCGATGATCCATCGGCTCAAACGCGAGGTGCTGGCCCTCTGCTTCCAGCGTCGCCGTGATCTCGGCCAAGGGCGTCCCCGCCCGTGCAACAAGGGTCAGCGCCCCGGGTTCGTATAGCGTAATACCGCGCAAAGCTCCGGTTTCGATTTCCGCATACGGGCTGGCAATTCCACGCGTCCCGCCTCCGACAATGCGTACAGGTTTTTCTAACCCGGCCACCAGCTTTGCCAGATCGTCCTCAGTCTCAGGTCTCATTGGCTTCATCTTTTCCAAAATACTCCGGGGGCAAGGGGGCAGCGCCCCCTTATTCTGCAGCCATACGCCGCGGCTCCGACACGTCGAGCGGAAACACTTTGGCCGCGTTCAGCAGCCATTTGGGATCGAAAACGTCCTTAACCGCCATCTGCGCCTCAAGGTCGGCAGGTGAATATTGATGAGACATCAGATCCCGCTTTTCGATCCCCACACCATGTTCCCCAGTCAGACAGCCGCCCTCGTCAACACACAGCTTCAGAATCTCTGCCCCAAAAGCTTCGCATTTTTCCAGATCGCCGGGTTTGTTGGCATCGAACAAGATCAGCGGATGCATATTTCCGTCGCCCGCGTGGAACACATTTCCGACCGGCAACCCAAACTCCTCGCTCAATTCTCCGATACGACGCAGAACGGTTGGTAGGGCTGACACCGGGATCGTGCCATCCAGACACATATAATCGTTCAATTGTCCCATGGCACCGAATGCAGATTTCCGACCCAACCAGATCTTGGCGCTTTCCTCAGCCGACTGGCTTTCGCGCAATTCAACCGGGTCATGGCGTTTTGCTATCTCGATGATTTTCGAAAGCTGAAAATCTATTTCAGCGTCAGCCCCCTCCACTTCGACGATCAGCAGCGCGTTGCAATCGGGATACCCGGCATGGGCAAAGTTTTCGCAGGCCCTGATGCACAATGTATCCATGAACTCGATCGCAACCGGCAATATGCCCGATTTGATGATGTCCGAGACACACTGCCCTGCAACCTCATTGTCATTGAAACCCATCAGGACCGGTCGCGCGCCCTCGGGCTTGCGAAGAATACGCAACGTGGCCTCGGTCACCACACCCAGCTGGCCTTCAGACCCACAGATGACACCCAACAGGTCCAGACCTGGTGCATCCAGATGCGCACCACCAATTTCGACAACGCTGCCATCCATCATGACCATGGTCACGCCCAACAGGTTGTTTGTTGTCACCCCATATTTAAGGCAATGCGCACCGCCCGAATTCATCGCGATATTGCCCGCGATGGCACAAGCCAGCTGCGAAGACGGATCGGGGGCGTAGAAGAAATCCTCTTCTTCGACCGCGCCGGTAACGCTTAGATTGGTGCGACCCGTCTGTACTCTGATGAAGCGGTTGTCATAATCGATTTCCAGCACTTCATTCATACGTGCGACGCCCAGAATGACGCAATCGGCCGTCGGCAAGGCTCCACCGGCCAGCGAAGTACCCGCCCCGCGCGGCACCACAGGCACGTTTTCGTCATGACAAATGCGCAGAACATCCGAAACCTGCTGTGTGCTTGACGGCAGCACGGCCAGCATTGGCGGGCATCTATAAGCCGTCAAGGCGTCACACTCGTAAGCGCGGGTTTCGGCGGGGTCGTGGATGATCGCCTCTTCGGGCAGAACCCGCGACAGCCGCGCAACAAGCGCAGATTTCCGGCTCAGAACATCCGGACTTGGCTTTGGCATCTCCATGGCGCTCCTCCTTTTGGTAAAATAATATTACCAATTTATCGCGCTGGCAAGTTCCCATGCCCGGCCTTACTGTCGCGGTCATGACCTGGATCGAACGTGCCGCTCTTTTTGCCCCTCTGGACTATGCATCGCTGCTTCTGCTGCTGGTTGCTTGGCTGTGGATCGGGAGGAAAATTGAACATCCGTCACCGCAGAGGCAATCCGTAGCCCTTATGATGGACGATTATCGGCGCGACTGGATGCGCGAGATGGTGACCCGCCAACCGCGCATGTTTGACGCACAGGTCGTGGCGGCCATGCGGCAGGGCAGTACATTTTTTGCGTCGACCACGATGATTGCCATCGGGGGTGGGCTGGCCCTGCTGGGCAACACCGAAAGACTGGCAGGCGTCGCAATCGACCTCGCCATCGGCAGTGCTCCGGCAATGGTCTGGGAGATCAAAATCCTTTTCGTCGTATTGCTGCTGGCCAACGCATTTCTGAAATATGTCTGGGCGCACCGCCTTTTCGGGTATTGCGCCGTGTTGATGGCTGCAGTTCCCAATGACCCCGAAGACCCGCAAACCTATCCCCGCGCCGGTCAGGCGGCTGAGATCTGTGTCACCGCCGCGCGCAGCTTCAACCGTGGTCTGCGCGCCACTTATTTTGCACTGGCGTCGTTGGCATGGTTTCTTGGACCTGTCGCGCTCATTTTGGGTACAGCGGTCACGTTTGGCGTCTTGTATCGGCGCGAGTTCGCCTCACACTCCCGGGAAATACTCATGGCCCGAGCCGCCAGCACGGATACGTGATACCGATGCGCTATCCCACTGGTTACACTGGTGCGATGCGATACTTGATTCTCTGCGCCATGTTGGCGAGCCCCGCCCTTGCCGACCCGCCAACAATCGAACAGGTCCGCACCAGTGCAAACGGTGATACATGGCGGTTCGATGTGACGATCCGGCATCCCGATACGGGTTGGGACCATTACGCCGACGGCTGGCGTGTTCTGGATATGGATGGAAACGAGTTGGGAATGCGCATCCTGCTCCATCCTCACGAAACCGAACAACCCTTTACCCGCTCTCTGGGCGGGGTGGTCATTCCTGATGGCATGACACAGGTGCAAATTCAGGCACGGTGCATCGTCGATGGATGGAATGAAGGCACCACAGTGGTCAAACTGGATTGACCCTCAGAAAATTCCCATGGCCAGACCGGCACTCAAAGCGGCTCCTGTCTCGCGGCATTGATCCAGCTGGTCTTGCGGGATTGTCTTTTCGGCCAAAATGGCCTCGGGCGTTTGCGCATGAGTACAGATGATCAGCGGAGGCTGAACAGCTTTCAATCGCCAACCAGTGGCTATTCGTGCGATCTGACGGGCGGCATTCTCGCCATCCGATCCTGCGCAAATCATCTGCGCATAGGGTCGGCCTTCTATTTTTCCCAGCACCGGGTAGTAGCAGCGGTCGAAGAATTCCTTCATCAGACCCGAAATTGCCGCCAGATTTTCAGGCGCGCAAAAGATGTAGCCATCGGCAGCCAACAGATCTTCCGGCCCGGCTTGATCGGCAGGCATAAGCTTTGTGTCAGCCTCACCTCGCGCCGCTTCGGCCGCCGCTTCGGCCATCTGCCGGGCACCGCCTGTGCGCGAGTGGTAAACGATCAGAAGCTGCGCCATGTCAGACCCGGTGGTAGGGGCCACCTGACAGAATTGTCGCGGCCCGGTAAAGTTGCTCGGCCAGCATCACACGGACCAGCATATGGGGCCAGACCATCGACCCGAATGAAATGGAAAAATCCGCCTCGGTCCGCAGAACTGGGTCAATTCCGTCCGCACCACCGATCACAAACGCCAGGTCCTGCCGACCGGCATCGCGCCAATCACCCAGCTTCTTCGCGAAATTGGGCGAGGACATGACCCGCCCCCGTTCATCCAGCGTGCACAACACTGCCCCTTTGGGCAGGGCCTTACGCAGCACCGTGGCCTCAGCTGCCATCCCTGCGTTTTTTTTGTCTTCAACCTCGATCACCTGCGCAGGCCCAAGGCCCAGCGCACGGCCGGTCCGGTCAAATCGGGTCAGGTAATCGTCAAGCAGTGTCTTCTCGGGTCCGGCGCGCAATCGCCCGACCGCAACTATGCTGATACGCATATCTCTCTCGCCTCCGGCCTGTTAATGCAGGCCGGGATGGCGCCTCAGTTCGCTGAGGCGCTGCCGCCCTGAGGCAGCCACATCTTTTCCAGCTGATAGAATTCACGCACTTCGGGGCGGAAGATATGGACGATCACGTCGCCCGTATCGATCAGCACCCAGTCGCCGGTGTCCTTGCCTTCGACCTTCGAGGTGAAACCGAATTCCTGCTTGATGCGATCCGTCAGCTTTTCCGCCATGGCGGAAACCTGACGGGTCGACCGACCCGAGGCAATCACCATGTGATCCGCAACCGATGATTTGCCCTGCAGGTTGATCTGCACGACGTCTTCGGCCTTGTCATCGGAAAGTGAGGAAAGGATACGCTCAAGCAGCTTGTCGCTGATTGACTGAGAGTGGGCCATTATGTTGACCCCATCATCGGCAGGCAAACCCGCCTGTGTATGTAGAGACAGGACATAGTCCTCCTTTGCTGCGCGCCGCGAAACCCCGGCGCCGGGGTACTAATAAGGTAGCAAGGGGAATGCAACATTTCAATGAATGCACGCTGCAGGGCGCACACAGGCGCTTACTCTGTGATGATCTGTTGCGCAGTTGCGCCGTCCGGCAGCAACCGGATTTCGCGCTGTGGGAAGGGGATCGAGATACCATCTTCCTTGAATGCGTCCCAAAGCGCCAGATAGACATTGCCCCGGATATTGGTCAGCCCCTTTGTCGGGTCGCTGATCCAGAACCTCAGCACATAGTCCACGCTGCTGTCACCAAACCCGGTGATGTGGCAAACCGGTTCATGTTTGCCGCCGCTCAGGACCCGGGAAACCGCCTTCACCGCCCTGATTGCGGTTGCGCGCACTTTATGCGGATCGTCGTCATAGCTGGTACCAAAATCCAGATCCAATCTCACGAACCGGTCGGAATGCGACCAGTTCACCACCTGGTTGGTAATCAGATCTTCGTTTGGTATCAGGTACTCGCGCCCGTCCCGCGTTACGACAGACACGTATCGCGCGCCAAGCGCATTGATCCAACCGAACGTATCCCCCAACGAGATCACATCGCCCGGCTTGATCGAGCGGTCCATCAGGATGATGATCCCCGATATCAGGTTCGACACCACTTTTTGCAAACCGAACCCGATACCCACGCCGATGGCGCCAGACAAAAGCGCGATGCCGGTCAGATCGAACCCCAACGTTCGGATCGCAGCTATAAAGACTGCCCCGTAAAGCAGAACCTGTATGCCTTTTGACAGCAGCACCTGCATGGACGGGGTTATGTCGTCATTGCTTTGCAATGCGCGTTCGGCTGCGCGCGTGCCGATACGGGCCAGTGTCAGCAGGATGCCAATCAGCAAAGTTGCCTTGAGAATCCCAAGAGCCGAAATATGCAGGTCCCCAATGGAAATCGCGACACCGTCAAGAAAACCCGCGACATCATCCGTCAGATTCAGCGCGACAAGCGTTGCGTAGATCCACATTGCCCACTTGAAAATCCGGCGAAGCGTGCGGTTTTGGACCAGTCTCGCGACCAGTGCTATCGCCAGCCACGCCGCCGCCAACGTAGCTATCACCCCGATAATATAGCTGCGCGATGGCCAGGTGAGCTGCTGCATGGTCAGATACAATGCCCACGAAAGCAGGATGAAGTAGACCAGCGCCAACCGCCGCATCAGCTGTACCAGAACCCGCAGCCGCCATTTCGGCCATCCCGTGCGCGAACGAGCCCAGGCATCCCATCTAGACTGGGTCAGGAATTTCAGCAGCAAAGCCAGCGCCCACAGCAACAGGATGATGAGCAATTGATATTGTCGCCAGCCCGGCGTGACGATCAGATCAAGCAGCCTCTCGAATTGCGCGGAAAAAGCCGCAACCATGTTGTTATAGAGGTCGGTCAGCGTACTTGGGATCAGGTCTTGGTTCATGCACGTCTCCTGCGGGGCCAGCTTGGACAGCAATGCAGGGCGATGCAAGCCTGACACTGGTTTTGAACCTTGATTGCCGGAAGGGCGCGGTATATCTGAACCGCATGAGACTCAATGTGGCCCAACTTCAGAATCTGGAAGATCGCGCGCGCTTGCGTGAACGGTTCTTTGGCGCTGCCCGCACGGTTCTGGCGCGCCTATCCGTCGCCTGAGCCAACTCGCCAGCTATTTCTCATTACATACGGGAGAGGACCGATGTCCCCCAAGACACTCTATGACAAGATCTGGGATGCCCATGTCGCGCACGAAGCCGATGATGGAACCTGCCTGCTTTATATCGACCGCCATTTGGTGCACGAAGTCACCAGCCCGCAGGCATTTGAAGGGCTGCGCATGGCAGGCCGTAAAGTGCGCGCGCCGGAAAAAACCATCGCTGTACCGGACCACAACGTGCCGACCACACCGGACCGCGTGAATGGGATCGAAAACCCGGAATCACGCATTCAGGTCGAGGCGCTGGACAAGAACGCCAAGGATTTCGGCATTCACTACTACCCGGTGAATGACGTGCGCCAGGGCATTGTCCACATCGTTGGCCCGGAACAGGGTTGGACCCTGCCGGGTATGACCGTTGTCTGCGGCGACAGCCACACAGCGACCCACGGTGCATTCGGCGCGCTGGCCCACGGCATCGGTACGTCCGAGGTTGAGCATGTTCTGGCCACGCAAACGCTGATCCAGAAGAAGTCCAAGAACATGAAGGTGGAAATCACCGGCAAGTTGCAACCGGGCGTGACCGCCAAGGACATCACTCTGGCTGTGATCGGTGAGACCGGCACTGCTGGCGGTACCGGCTATGTCATCGAGTATTGCGGCGATGCGATCCGTGATCTGTCGATGGAAGGTCGCATGACCGTCTGCAACATGGCGATTGAAGGCGGGGCTCGTGCCGGCCTGATCGCGCCGGATGAAACAACGTTCGACTATGTCAAAGGCCGCCCGCACGCGCCGAAAGGGGCGCAGTGGGAAGCGGCTCTGACATGGTGGAAAACGCTTTACACCGACGAAGACGCGCATTTCGACAAGGTCATCACTCTGCGCGGCGAAGACATCGCGCCGGTCGTGACCTGGGGCACCAGCCCCGAGGACGTTCTGCCGATCACCGCAACCGTCCCGAACCCCGAGGATTTCGAAGGCGGCAAAGTCGATGCAGCCCGCCGCTCCATAGAGTATATGGGACTGAAAGTCGGCCAGAAGCTGAGCGAAGTTGAGATCGACACCGTCTTTATCGGCTCGTGCACCAACGGCAGGATCGAGGACCTGCGAGCCGCCGCCGAGATTCTGAAAGGCAAAAAGATCAAGGACGGCATGCGCGCCATGGTCGTTCCGGGCTCGGGCCTCGTCCGCGCGCAGGCCGAAGAAGAAGGTCTGGCGGATATCTTCAAAGAAGCCGGTTTCGAGTGGCGTCTGGCAGGATGTTCGATGTGTCTGGCGATGAATCCCGACCAGTTGCAACCGGGTGAACGCTGCGCCGCGACTTCAAACCGCAACTTCGAAGGCCGTCAGGGCCGGGGCGGGCGTACCCACCTGCTGAGCCCGGCAATGGCCGCCGCAGCGGCAATCACAGGACGGCTGACAGACGTTCGTGAAATGATGTAAGCTACCCTCATAACTGGATATTTGAGGGATTGAAGACATGAGTGACTGGACAAAATGGCTATTGCTTGGACTTCTGTCCATCGTGTTCGGCATCTTTGTGCTGGGCGCACCGGTCGTGGCATCAATTACCGTGACGGTGTTCACAGGTGTATTGCTGTTGATTTCGGGCGCATTGCAGGTTGTTGGCGGCTTCACAGTCGAAGGGACCGGCAACAAGATACTGTCACTTATCATGGGTGTCGTGATGCTGTTTCTGGGCTGGTCCTTTCTGGATCACCCACTGCAAGGAACGCTGACACTGGCAACCGTCTGCCTGATCCTGTTCATGGCTGGCGGCATTGCCCGCGTGATCCTGTCGTTCCAGATGCGTGGAACACAGTATTTCTGGGCGACGCTGGTCTCGGGCATCATGTCGATTGTTCTTGCAATCCTGATCTGGCGCTTTGCTGCAATGGACCCTTCAGTGCTGCTGCAATTGCTGGGCATCCTGCTGGGGATCGAGATGATCTTTAACGGGCTCGGCCTTGTCTTCATGGCGTTCTTCGTCAAGGACGCACCAAAAGAAACGAAACAAGCTTAACGCGGGGTCTGGGCGCGGCCCTCTCCCGCAGGAGTGTGAACATGGATAAGTTTGAAAAAGTCCACGGGGTGGCCGCCCCAATGCCGCTGATCAATATCGACACCGATATGATCATCCCTAAAGTGCACCTGAAAACCATCAAACGGTCGGGCCTGGGTGTCGTTCTGTTCGACGAGATGCGTTATCACGATGACGGTCAGGAGAATGAAGAATTCGTCCTGAACAAGCCCGCCTATCGCGAGGCCGAGATTCTGGTTGCTGGCGACAACTTCGGCTGTGGGTCCTCACGCGAACACGCGCCCTGGGCGATCAAGGATTTCGGCATCAAGGTCGTGATCTCGACCAGTTTTGCCGACATCTTCTTCAACAACTGTTTCAAGAACGGCATTCTGCCGATTGTTGTCGGGGCAGAACACCACGCGATCCTGATGGATGATGCGCATAAAGGCGAAAACGCCCGCATGACCGTACATCTGGAAGACCAGCAGATCACCACATCGGACGGCGTCGTGATCGATTTCGAAATCGATCCTCACCGCAAGCACTGCCTGCTGAATGGTCTGGATGATATCGGGCTGACGATGGAAAAAGATCATCACATCGACAAGTTCGAGGATCACGCCAGTCAGGCCCGCCCCTGGGTGTGATTCTGGGGACGAATCTGTGGATACTCAACCTGACGGGGTCGCCAAGGCGGCCCCGCTCGCATTCTTGGGGTTGATTTTTCGAAAACCACAACATGTGGATATCAATTTGAGATACACGTCGGATTTGCGTCGAAAATGATGCAATACCGCACCAGTTGCGCCATCTTTTTGCCCGAAATCCCGTGTTTTCTGCACCTCGGCTTGAGCAAAATGCCGCTTATCGTTCATGTTGACGCTGAAGAGGCATCCGTCAACGTCAGACGAAGCGACGGGCACAAGTTGGAAACAAGTCGACAAAGATCGGCTGATCCGGTTTGAAAAAGGGTTCGGATAGTGATTGCGCGCACAACAGGGGCGGCGATACGCGGTATACTTGTTGCACTTATGGTGCTGACACCTGCGTTGTACCTGCCTGTCTCATCTACGAACGGGACCGAGATACTGGTCTTTCTCGCGATCCTCGCGTTTATCCTGACCTTTGCCGAATACAATTCTGCCTTTCCCAGCTTTATCGAATTCCGCGACGCGCCCCCGGTCAATCGCCTTCGGTTTGTCGGCCTGATGTCGATGGTCACCTTTCTGACGCTGATCTGCAAAAACGCCTTTGAACCAACGCAGTTGACCACATTCTCTTATTCGGTTGGTTTGGCTGTCGCAAATGTGGTGGACTTCCCCTATTCTCCGGTGCGCCTCATCGTGTTGATGTTGCCCCCGGATGCCAGCCACGCCTTGATTGAACTTGTCCGCATCACGGCCAGCGTAGCTTATGTCGCGGCATTGGTCACGATTGTCAGCTTTGCCTATGCGGTCAGGGTTCGGGGTTGGCCAACCGGAAATGGCGCCTTCAATGTTTGGACAAACCTGCCGCTGTTTGACCCGACCAAAGGGGGCGATGTCGTTACGCGCCTTCAACGGGATGGCCGCCTGAACATCTGTATCGGCATTCTGCTGCCATTCCTCATTCCGGCGATAATCAAGTTGATGAGCAGTGTGATCGCCCCGATCTCTCTCGGGAACCCACAGACCTTGATCTGGACCATGAGCGCATGGGCCTTCCTGCCCGCCAGCATGATCATGCGCGGCATGGCGACCCTTAGGATCGCGGGCTTGATCATGGAAAAACGCCGCGCTTATTCGACCAGCGAGTCAACACAGGCCGCATGATCCGCACCCTATGTCTGCTATTGCTGCCCTTTGCGGCACAGGCAGAGGTCGTGCGTATCGCCACCTATAATACCGGGCTCAGCGAAAAAGGTCCTGGCCTACTGCTTCGCGACATTCAACGCGATGACGCGCAGGTTCTGGCCGTTGTTGACGTTATTGCATCGGCACGCCCTGACATAATCGCCCTTCAGGGTATCGACTGGGACCTAAACAATACTGCTGTAATCGCCCTGACCAGGAAACTGCGCAACGCGGGGCTTGATTACGGATATTACCTTGCCGCACAACCCAATGCCGGGCTGGAAACCTCGCTTGATCTGGACGGTGATGGCAAGACCCAAGGCCCCGGCGACGCCCAAGGCTGGGGGCAGTTCACAGGTCAAGGTGGGCTGGCGGTGTTGTCGCGATACGAAATCATCACCGCTGAGGTTCAGGATTATTCCGAGCTGTTGTGGCGGAGTTTACCGGGCGCCACCCTGCCCGGCGTAAACGGGCACCCCTTCCCGTCTGACGCGGCACATCAGATACAACGCCTGTCTTCGACCGCACATTGGGTTGTACCGATCGAAACCCCTTATGGGCGGCTCAATCTCATGACCTTTCATGCGGCGCCACCCGTTTTCGATGGGCCCGAGGATCGAAACGGATTGCGCAACCAGGATGAGATCCGGCTCTGGTCCGTTTTACTGAACGGTGAACTGGGGCCAGTTCCCGAAGGTCCCTTCGTAATCGCCGGCGATGCCAACCTTGACCCAACGCGTGGAGAGGGCCGTAAACAGGCCATTCAGTCCCTTCTGGCCCATCCGCGTTTGCAAGACCCGCTGCCGAAAGACCCGTCAGGTTCGACCTCAACGGTCGCGTGGAAGGCCACGGGTGAAATGCGCGTGGATTATGTGTTGCCGTCGGCCGACCTGCGCATTTCGGATGCCGGTGTGACGTGGCCGGAAAAAGGCAACAAGCTTTACGAATCTGCCCTACGTGCCAGCAGGCACCGATTGGTCTGGGTTGACGTCACCCTGCCTTAAGGCATGATCGACTCTGGGGTCGCATAGGACAAAGTCACCAGGTTAGGTGAGATTGCAGAACGCAATGCATCATCCAGATCGGTCTGATGCTCAGAACCCAGTAACTCGGTCAGGTACGATCCGTCCAACTGGTGTGGCACCTGCCACAGATACCGCATTTCAATCAGGTGTGAAGACATGCGCCAGAATGGTCGCGCCAGCTGCAATGGCCACCATTGCATAGGCTTCACGGATATGTCCCGTCCGGTCACTCTCCTCAGAGACTGCGCGATCTCAGCTCCGGTCAGGGTGTAGCCAGCAAAAGGAACATCGCAGAACCGCGGCAGATCCTTTCGGATTTCACATAGCGCGACGGCAGCTTGGGCCAGATCAGGCAGATAGGCCCAGGCGTGCGGGGCCTCCGGATCTCCGGGATACACGAATTGATTGCGCGACAGATGCTTGATCATGACCTGATCGAACCAGTTTCCAGATGCCTCAGTGTCAATGAAATCGCCTGCTCGCAGAAGGATCGTTCTGACGGTTGAAGCGCGATACGCCTCCTCCATTTCAATCCGGATACGGCCAAGCGGATTGGTGGCCAAGTGCGGTGTAAGGCCGGACCATGGGCCTTGCGTGTCCGCTCCAAACACATAGACGTTTCCGGGAACCAGTACGGTGGCTCCGGTCTCGGACGCGGCGTCTATCACACGTCTGGTCAGGTCGGGCATTTCACGCGACCAATCAGGATAGAGCGGGTTCCACCCGTTTACGATGACATCCACCCCTTTTGCCGCCTGGGAAAGAGAATCGGACCCGCGACGGAATGTCTGCACGGTCCAACCCGCATTCCGAAACGCCTTTGCAGCATTACGCCCAAACCGGCCCGACGCGCCGAGTATCAGAGCAGTTTGTGTCATTGATGCCTCCTGTTTCAGACCAATCTACCCATTCAATGCACGTATGGAATTGCCGGGAAATGTAGAATGTGTATTCAATTATGAATGGATAAAGCACTGACACATGCGGATTGGTCTCTGATCCAAAGCTTTCTGGCCGTGGCCGAAACAGGATCCCTGTCTGCCGCTGCACGGCACCTTGATCGCAGCCAACCCACATTGGGGCGGCAAGTACAAAGCCTTGAGACCGAACTGGGCGTATCCTTGTTCGACCGCCACGCGCGCGGCCTGAAACTAAGCGTGGCAGGTTCCCAGCTCTTGCCGATGGCGCAGCAAATGCACAGCGCCATGACTGCCTTCAGCCTTGCCGCCGCAGGGCAGTCGCAGCAGCTTGAAGGCTCGGTCCGCATCACCGCTTCGGTCTTCGCTTCGCATCATCTGCTGCCTCCGATTCTGGCGAATATCCGAAGGCAGGAACCCGCCATTCAACTTGAGCTGGTCGCCACCGACACCACGGAAAACCTGTTGTACCGCGAGGCAGATATTGCCGTTCGCATGTATCGCCCCGCGCAAATGGATATCATTTCGCGTTATCTGGGTGAGGTGCCGTTATGCTTTTGCGCGGCCAGGTCCTATCTCGACCGTAAGGGACGCCCCAAGACACCCGAGGAACTTTTTTCCCACGACCTTGTGGGGTTTGACGCCAATCAGGAAATCATCAAGGCCATGCGCGAAAAAGGATGGCCCGCAAGCCGCAACAGTTTTGCGACCCGCTGCGATCTGCAAAGCGCCTATTGGGAACTGATCCGCGCGGGATGCGGCATTGGCTTCAGTCAGGTCCAGATGGCCGAAGCCGACCCGGATGTCGAAATCTTGCCGCTGGATGTTGAAATCCCGGTTCTGCCCGTGTGGTTGGCTGCGCCGCAGGCCATGCGCCAGACCCCACGTATCCGCAGGGTCTGGGATTTGCTGGCAGAAGGGCTCAAGGCCAGCCTCTGAGGATCAAAGAGGGCCCGTATACGTTCCGCGCGCCGGGTAGTTATTGCCCAAAGTGAACTTCAGACCACCTGCGATATCCGACATCGACGGACGTCCAAAAGGCGTGGTCTGCTGCCACCCAAAATAAAGCGTCCGGTCAGGTGCGATGTAAAAATGTCCGGGCTCTGCGAACAGGTCTGGTTCGGCACTGCCTTCGCGCCTGGTCGAGATGTTCAGCCCCCAACCCTCCCGTGCCTCAGACAGGGGCAGGCTGTGGCCTACACGCAGGCGGGAAACATTGGCTTTTGCTGCGGTTTCAGCGGCACGTTCGGCGGTATCGGTGGTGATCATGATAACCTCGACACCCAGCGCCGCGAAATCGTCCAGCGCCGCCTCGGCCTCGGTCATCTGCCTGATGCAGATCGGGCAATGCAATCCGCGATATTGAATCACCAGCGTTCCGTTTTCGCCCTTGTTGGTCTCGAGGTCGAAACTGCCATGGGCGACAGTTTCAATTTTCAGCGCAGGAACCAGATTTCCGGGTGTCAGCATGTGTTTTCCTTGTGTTTTGACAGGTCTGTCTCATTGACCCGATGCTGCGCAGACGCTAGGGCCTGTGCAACAAAACGCAAGGAGACCCTTCATGCCCAACCCCTCGCTCCTCATCCTGCCCGGAGACGGAATTGGCCCAGAAGTTATGGCCGAAGTGCGCAGAATCATCGATTGGTTCGGTGCCAATCGTGGTCTTCAATTTGACGTGAGCGAGGACCTGGTGGGCGGTGCCGCTTATGACGCCCACGGCAAGCCTCTTTCCGATGAGACCATGGCAAAGGCGCAAGAGGTTGACGCGGTTCTGCTGGGCGCCGTCGGCGGTCCGAAATACGACGATCTGGATTTCAGCCTGAAACCCGAGCGTGGCCTGCTGCGCCTGCGCAAGGAAATGGACCTGTATTCGAACCTGCGCCCCGCGCAGTGTTTTGACGCGCTTGCCGATTTCTCTTCGCTGAAGAAAGACATCGTTGCCGGTCTCGACATCATGATCGTGCGCGAACTGACGTCGGGCGTCTATTTCGGTGAGCCGCGAGGCATCTTCGAGGAAGGCAACGAACGCGTCGGCATCAACACCCAGCGTTACACCGAATCCGAGATCGAACGCGCCGCGCGCTCGGCTTTTGAACTGGCAATGCGCCGCAACAAAAAGCTGTGCTCGATGGAAAAAGCCAACGTCATGGAATCGGGCATCCTGTGGCGCGAAGTCGTCACCCGCGTCGCAGCGGACTACCCCGAAGTTGAGCTGAGCCATATGTACGCTGACAACGGCGCGATGCAGCTTGTGCGCGCACCGAAACAGTTTGATGTGATCCTGACCGACAACCTGTTCGGTGACATCCTGTCCGACTGCGCCGCGATGCTGACCGGGTCGCTGGGCATGTTGCCTTCGGCCTCTCTGGGCGCGCCGATGGCTAATGGTCGGCCCAAGGCAATGTATGAACCCGTCCATGGCTCGGCCCCGGATATCGCCGGTCAGGGCAAAGCCAACCCGATCGCCTGTATCCTCAGCTTTGCTATGGCCCTGCGCTACAGCTTTGATCAGGGCGAAGAAGCGGATCGTCTGGAGGCCGCGATCGAGAAAGTACTGGCCGATGGTGTACGCACCGGCGACCTGCTTGCAGATGAGGGCGTTCAGCCCGTATCAACCACTGAAATGGGCGACGCGATCCTTGCGGCCTTGGATGCCAGCGTCTGAAACACGAAACAGCGAAATGACAAAAGGCGGTGCCCGATGCACCGCCTTTTTTCGTTTTTTCCCTCAGAGAAGGCTCTAGTTTCCACCGAAAATATTCTTCAGAAGATTGTTGATATCATCGGCAAAGCCTCCGCGCTTTCGGCGCGGTTGTGGCTGTGCGACCTGAACCGGCGGCGCTGGTGCCATCATCGGCAAGGGTGTCGGTGTCATCCCTTCGGTGACTCGCAGCATGGTTTCTCTCCAGATTTCCGCGGGCAAACCTCCACCGGTCACACCAGATAGGGGCGTGTTGTCGTCGTAGCCCATCCAAACGCCGGTTACGTAATCCGCAGTAAACCCGATGAACCATGCATCCCGCGCCGCCTGGGTTGTGCCCGTTTTGCCCGCCACCTGCCAGCCGGGCAACTTGGCCCGTCCACCTGTGCCTTCGGACACCACACGTTCCATCATCCAGGTCAACTGTTTGGCTGCCGTCTCATTAACGACCCTCTCACCAATACCGGTTGTCGTAACCATGACAGGTGCTTCATCCCCCAGCAGCTTCAGCTCGGTCAGGCCATAAGGTTCAACGGCAGAGCCGCCGTTCAGAATACCTGCATAAGCCCCCGTCATCTCAATCAGCGTGCTTTCCGACGCACCCAGCGCCAAGGCCGGACCTTGCGCCAGATCGCTGGCAATGCCAAAACCACTGGCCACGGTGCGGACGTTATCCAAGCCTGAAATCTCGGCAACTTTCACCGCCGGAATATTCAGCGAGTTCTTCAGCGCATCCGCCAGTGACACGCGCCCGTAATACTTGTTGGTATAGTTCTTGGGGCACCATTGACCGGACCCGGGAATGTCCACGCAGTAAGGTTCATCCATTACCGTATCCAGCGGCGAATAGCCGAGTTCCAGCGCGGTAGCGTAGACAAAAGGTTTGAAGGACGAACCAGTTTGGCGCTTGGCGATGGTGGCCCGGTTAAACACCCCGGCAACCCGTGTTTCTCGGCCGCCGACCATGGCTCTCACCGCCCCGTCCGCGGACATGACCACGATGGCCGCCTGCGCCTTGGAGCCTTCGCGCACCTTTTCCTGAAAGATGAATTGCAAAGCCTCTTCCGCCGATCGCTGAATCCGCTGATCCAAAGTCGTCTGGATCACAACATCTTCGGTTGTGTTATCACCAAAATAACTGGGAAGTTCCGAAACAACCCAATCTGCGAAATAGCCGCCCGCTCGGGCTGCAGCCGCTTCAGACAGTTGCGCCGGGCGCGTACGCGCTTCGCTGGCTTGTGCGGCGGTCAGATATCCCTGATCCTCCATCAGACCGATAACCAGCCGCGCCCGATCCTGAGACCGTTGCAGGTTGTTGGTCGGCGCATAGCGTGTAGGCGCAACCAGCAGACCAGCCAGCATCGCGGCCTCTGCGGGCGAAACCTCGGCGGCAGATTTTCCAAAGTAGCGCTGGCTTGCGGCTTCGAACCCACGCGCGCCTGCGCCAAGAAAGGCGCGGTTCAGGTAGATCGTCAGGACCTCGTCCTTGGAGTATTTCACCTCCATTGCCAGCGCATAGACAGCCTCCTTGGCCTTGCGCCACAAGGAACCCTGACGGCAGTCGGCCTCATACGCGGCCTCGGAATCCCAATCGCTGGGATCATAGGGAACACCCAGACACAGCAGTTTCGCGGTCTGTTGCGTGATCGTCGATCCGCCATGCCCGGACAAAGGCCCGCGGCCTTCTTTCAGGTTGATGCTGACCGCGCTGGCGACACCACGCGGGCTGACCCCGAAATGCCGGTAAAATCGTTTGTCTTCGGTTGCGACAACCGCGTTTTTCAGATGCGGAGACACGGTATCGGCCGTGATCACGCCACCAAACTGATCACCACGCCAGGCAAAGACCTTGCCGTCACGATCCAGCAAGGTCACGGACCCCCGCGCACGCCCATCCAGCAAGGCATCCACATCCGGCAACGTGGCGTAGACGATACCCACCGCCAGCGCGAGCAGCATGGCCGAAATCGCACCGACACGCCAGGTCAGGCCCCAGATCAGCCGCCAGATCCACCGGAACAAACGGCGAAAGATACCACCGCCTTTGCCCCCTGATGACTTGCGGGTTTTCCTGCGTGTGGTTTTGCGCGTGGCCGTTTTTCGCGCCGTCGATTTCTTGCCCGCCGCGCTTTTGGTCGCCGCCGGTTTTCGGCCCTTTGAAGGGTACCGTCTATCCGCGACCAATGTCGGCTTGCGGCGCTTGGACTCAGTCATGCTCAAACTCTGCCCGGTTATACTTTTTGGTCACCATACCTCGACAACCGCAGTATGTAGAGGTCCGAATTTCCGGAATTTCCCCTCTCTATAGTGCTCAATTATTAGTCGCAACGGCTGTGTTGTGCAAAAATTGTGCAACTTCGCATTATTTTCCGACAGGTTTTGGCCCCGAAAGCGTTTCTTACTGCGCCGCGGCGCGCTTTTTTTCTGCAGGTGCAAACAAGCCGGTCCCACCGGACAATCAGAGGGGAAAGACGTGAAACTGATCATTGCGACAATCAAGCCGTTCAAGCTGGAGGAGGTGCGCGAAGCACTGACCGAGGCTGGCGTGCGCGGCATGATGGTAACCGAGATCAAGGGCTTCGGCTCACAGTCCGGTCACACCGAAATCTATCGTGGTGCCGAATATGCGGTGAACTTCGTGCCCAAGATCAAGCTTGAGATCGTGGTGCCTGCGACAATGGCCGACCAGATCGTCGAGACCATCACCAAAACCGCCAAAACCGGCAAGATCGGTGACGGCAAGATTTTTGTCCTCGATGTCGAACAGGCGATGCGTGTGCGTACCGGGGAAACCAACGAGGACGCGCTGTAAGTGCGCCCACTCACAATCATTCGAGGACTGACAATGAACCTGATGAAATCTCTCATCCCTGCCGCCGCCATTGTTGCGCTGCCGCAGATGGGTCTTGCGCAAGAGGCCGCCGCAACCGGCGAAGCGGCACTGCACACCCAGTATATCTTTACCACGCTGCTGTTTCTGATGGCGGGCTTTCTTGTTTTCTTCATGGCCGCAGGTTTCGCCATGCTGGAAGGCGGTCTGGTACGATCCAAGAACGTTGCCATGCAGATGATCAAGAACGTGGCATTGTTTTCATTTGCCGCAATCATGTACTGGCTGATCGGGTTCAACCTGATGTATCCCGGCGACGGCTGGTCCATCACGGGCTGGCTTGGCCCGTTCTTCTCGACCACAACGCTTGATGCGGTTGGTGTTGCGCCGGCGGATGCGGCACTGGACTATGCTTCGGTCGGTTCAGACTTCTTCTTCCAGCTTGTGTTCGTGGCCGCGACCGCATCCATCGTTTCCGGCGCCGTGGCGGAACGGATCAAGCTTTGGCCCTTCCTGATCTTCGTCATCGTGCTGACAGGCATCATGTACCCGATTTCCGGTTCATGGAAATGGGGCGGCGGCTGGCTGGATGCCAAGGGCTTCTCGGACTTTGCCGGTTCGACCATCGTACACTCGGTCGGTGGCTGGGCTGCGCTGGCAGGGGCCCTTATCCTAGGTCCGCGGATCGGCAAGTACAAAGATGGCAAAGTTCACCCGATGCCCGGCTCTAACCTGGCGCTGGCGACCCTGGGAACGTTCATCCTGTGGCTGGGTTGGTTCGGATTCAACGGCGGCTCGCAGCTGGCGATGGGAACAGTGGGTGATGTATCGGACGTGTCACGCATCTTTGCCAACACCAACATGGCGGCTGCTTCGGGCTCGGTTGCAGCGCTGATCCTGACTCAGGTTCTGTACAGGAAGCCCGACCTGACGATGGTGCTGAACGGCGCGCTGGCGGGTCTGGTCTCGATCACGGCCGAACCGCTGGCCCCAACCCTGTTCGGTGCCCTGTGGATCGGTGCCGTGGGTGGTATTATCGTGGTCTTCGCGGTCCCGATGCTGGACAAGTTCAAGATCGATGATGTTGTCGGTGCCATCCCGGTCCACCTGTTCTGTGGCATCTGGGGCACCATCGCCGTCGTCTTCTACGGTGACGCAAGCCTGGGCGCGCAGCTACTGGGCATCGTCGCATACGGCGTTTTCACCTTTGTCGGCGCACTGATCCTGTGGGCGATCCTGAAATCCACCGTCGGCATCCGTGTCAGCGAAGAGGATGAGATCAACGGCCTCGACATGGCTGAACTGGGAATGGAAGCATACCCCGAATTCTCGAAAGGCTAAGCCTTGCCTTCACCTGACAAAAAACCCGGGCGTTCGCGCCCGGGTTTTCGTTTCAAATGTCGCGTCTGCGTCTACACCCCGACATCCACTATTGCTTTGGCCAAAATCGGCACAGTCGCTGCGTTCAGCCCGGCAATGTTCAGGCGACTGTCGCCGACCATGTAGATACCGTGTTCAACGCGCAGTTTCTCGACCAGTTCCGGTGCCGCCCCAAGACGCGAGAACATTCCGCGGTGCTGGGCGATGAACCCAAACCGGTCGGATCCGGCCAGACGCTGCAACTCGTCAGCCAATTGCTGGCGCAGGCCCAGCATGGACAGCCGAACCTCTTCCAGTTCAGTTGCCCAGTCTGCCCGCAACGCCTCATCCATAAGAATGGTCGTCACCACGCGCGCGCCGTGGTCAGGCGGGAAGGAATAGTTCTGGCGATTCAAAAACGCCAGCGTGGCCTGATTCAACGCCGTTTCAGCCGCGTTGTCACTGACGGCCATCAGCAACCCGGTGCGCTCGCGATAAACGCCGAAGTTTTTGGAACATGACGCCGCAATCAGACATTCCTTTACCGATGAGGCCACCAGCCGCACGCCTTGCGCATCCTCTTCCAGACCGTCACCGAAACCCTGATAGGCAATGTCGATCATCGCAACGAGGCCCAGCGCATTGATCAGGTTCACAACCTCCTGCCATTGCACCATGTTCAGATTGGCACCGGTCGGATTGTGGCAGCAGCCATGCAGCAAAACCACGTCACCCGCTTTGGCGGATTTCAGGTCTGCGATCATCCCATCGAAATCGACGCCCCGGGTCTCTTCATCGAAGTAACGATACTGAACGGTTTCCATCCCCAGGTAATTCAGGATCGACAGATGGTTGGGCCAGGTCGGGTTCGACACAAACACACGTGCCGAAGGGTTCGCCATCCGGATCAACTCGAACGCCTGACGGCAGGCGCCGGTGCCTCCGGGTGTCGCCACTGCGGCGATGTTGCCACGCGGCACCGAAGTACCCAAAATCAATCCGATCATCGCATCCGCATAGGCCGGATCACCGGCCAGACCGGTATAGGCCTTGGTTTCCTGTTCTTCCCAGATGCGCTGTTCGGCGGCTTTCACCGCGCGCATCACCGGCGTCACGCCTTCGGCATTCTTGTAAACACCAACACCCAGATCGATCTTCTGATCACGCGGGTCTTCGCGGTACATCTGCATCAGCGCCAGAATCTTGTCGGCGGGCTGCGGTTTCAGGTTCTCGAACATCAGTTCTCTCCGGTTGCGACGGGCAGGGTCGGGAAGGCACCCCATTCAGCCCAGGAGCCGTCATAAAGCGAGTGGTCTTTCTTGCCCATGCGTTCCAACGCAAGGCTGAGAATGGCGGCCGTGACACCCGAACCGCAAGAGGTGATCGCCGGCTTAGACAGATCGACGCCTGCAGCCTCGAATATGGCGCGGCAGTCCTCGGGCGACTTCATTGTTCCGTTGGCGTTCAACAACTGCCCAAAGGGCACATTGCGCGAGCCCGGAATATGGCCCGAACGCAGCCCTTCGCGCGGCTCGGGTGCGGTTCCGGCAAATCGGTCGGCCGAGCGGGCATCGATGATTTCGTGATCCGCCAGCTTGGCGGCGGCGGAAACTTGCGTGACGTCCCGGACAAGCTGGTTTTGCACGCGAACGGTCATGTGGCGGTCGCGAATGACCGGAGGCAGATCCTCGATCTCGCGCCCCTCGGCCTGCCATTTTGGCAAACCCCCATCCAGAACCGCGATGTTTTCCTGCCCCATAAGACGGAACAGCCACCAAACGCGCGCTGCGGACATCAGCCCGGCACCATCATAAACCACAACCTGATGACCATCACCGACACCCATGGCCCGCAGGCGTGACATGAATTTTTCGACCGGTGGCGCCATATGAGGCAAGTCGGAACGGTGATCTGATATCTCATCAATATCGAAGAACCGTGCTCCGGGGATATGCCCGGCATCATATTCGGCCTTGGCATCACGGTTTTGCGCGGGCAAATACCACGACCCGTCCAGAATCCGCAGATCCGGGTCTTTCATATGCGCGGCCAGCCATTCGGTGGATACGAGGGTTTTTGGATCGTCCTGCATCAAAGCCTCCCCTAAGCGAGCTTGGGGTTTCCCTATACCCCGTGGCATGGGCGTTCAAGGCTGGATAGCGCTAGCGCTTGTTGACCTCAGGAATTATCGCGCCTTGCGCAGGCGGAAATGCTGGATGATGCCGATGACACTGATCACAATCCAAAACCCTTCGATCAGCATCGAGGCCAGATTGAAATTCTCAAGCAGCGAAAAGACGATCAGGACAGACCCCAGCAGGTTGATCACCGGAAAGGCCAGGTCATCGGAATTCATCATCCGCATCTGCGTCGCGAAATACGCCGCCACCACGATCAGCGCCCCGAATGAGCCGATGGCATCCACGATGGTAAGTGTGTCAAAGATAGCCGTCATATCTGGGCCGTGCCATTTTCAGGAGATTCAGTGTGTTGCGCATAGTGATGCATGTTTAGAAACGCGGCTCCTTGCGAACCGGCGCGATACCCGTGCGGCAGGTCCGCAGCAAAGCGCAACCCCTGCCCGGCCTGTAAGGGCACCCATTCCTCGCCACGCAGAATTTCCAAAGTACCGCTGAGGACAAATACTTCCTCGGTCACCCCGGCGGCATGAGCCGGGGATTCGTGGCTTTGGTTCGCGGCAAGGTTCACGTGAAAAGTCTCGGCTCCCAGTGCGGGATCGAAGGGAAAGACGATCTTGACCTCGATACTGCCGGGAAAGGTTACAGTCTGAAAGACCGATGGATCGCCCAGCGTTGTGTCGATCAACCCGCTGAGCGGTATCTGAAAGCCTTTGGCGATTTTCCAAAGCGTGGCGATCGTTGGGCTCGATTCGCCGCGCTCAATCTGGCCAAGCATGGCTTTGCTGACCCCGGTCATCTCGGCGACTTTGGACAGGCTCAACCCCGAAGCTGTCCGCACATCCCGTAATTTCAGCGTAATGTCGTCCATAGCCATACCCGCGCCCTGCGATTTACCTTGTACGTTATAACGCACATGTGCTACGTGCGCTATAACGTACGAACCCCGAATTATGCAACCCGAGGCAACAGGGAAAACAGCATCATGCCAATGTACCGATCCAGAACCTCTACCCATGGCCGCAACATGGCTGGCGCACGTGGCCTTTGGCGGGCCACAGGTATGGGTGACGACGATTTCGGCAAACCGATCATCGCCATCGTCAACTCATTCACCCAGTTTGTGCCGGGTCACGTGCATCTGAAGGACCTGGGCCAGATGGTCGCGCGCGAGGTCGAAGCCGCAGGTGGCGTGGCGAAAGAGTTCAACACGATCGCCGTGGATGACGGTATCGCCATGGGCCATGACGGGATGCTGTATTCGCTGCCCTCACGCGAAGTGATCGCGGATTCGGTCGAATATATGGTCAACGCCCATTGTGCGGACGCTATGGTCTGCATTTCGAACTGCGACAAGATCACTCCCGGCATGCTGATGGCCGCCATGCGTCTGAACATCCCGGCCATTTTCGTCTCAGGCGGTCCGATGGAAGCGGGCAAGATCGACATCGCCGATCTGGAAGCCAAGAAGATTGACCTTGTGGACGCTATGGTGGCCGCTGCGAACGACAAGTTCACCGACGAACAGGTTCAGCACATCGAAGAAAACGCCTGCCCCACATGTGGTTCATGTTCGGGCATGTTCACCGCGAATTCGATGAATTGTCTGGCCGAGGCGCTGGGTCTGGCCCTGCCGGGTAACGGCTCGACTCTGGCGACGCACGCAGACCGCAAAGAACTGTTCCTTGAAGCCGGCCGCAGGATCGTCGAGATTACCAAGCGCCATTACGATCTGGACGAAAAAGGCTTTCTGCCCCGTGAGATTGCCACCTTTGATGCGTTCGAAAATGCCATGAGCCTCGATATCGCCATGGGTGGATCAACCAACACGGTGCTGCACCTGCTGGCCATCGCACATGAGGGCGAGGTTGACTTCACCATGGCCGATATGGACCGCCTCAGCCGTCGCGTTCCCTGCCTCTGCAAAGTCGCACCGAACACCGAGAATGTGCATATGGAAGACGTCCACCGTGCCGGTGGTATCTTCTCGATCCTGGGTGAGCTCAGCCGCGCGGGCCTGCTGCACAACGAATGCAGCACGGTGCATTCGGCCACGATGGGTGAGGCGATTGCCAACTGGGACATCACCATTGCCAACAACCCCAAGGCACAGGAGCTGTTCAAGGCCGCCCCCGGCGGTGTGCGCACCACACAGGCGTTCAGCCAGTCGAACCGGTTCAAGGAACTCGACACCGATCGCAAGGGCGGCGTGATCCGGTCCAAGGAACACGCGTTCAGTCAGGACGGTGGTCTGGCGGTTCTGTTCGGCAACATCGCCCGCGACGGCTGTATCGTGAAAACCGCTGGTGTGGATGCCAATATCCTGCAATTCACCGGCTCGGCCTATGTATGCGAAAGCCAGGATCAGGCGGTCAGCGACATCCTGACCGGCAAAGTGAAAGAGGGTGATGTTGTGGTGATCCGCTATGAAGGCCCGCGTGGCGGTCCGGGGATGCAGGAAATGCTGTACCCGACATCCTACCTGAAATCGAAGGGGCTTGGCAAAGCCTGCGCCCTGCTGACCGACGGGCGGTTTTCGGGTGGCACGTCCGGCCTGTCGATCGGCCATGTCTCGCCCGAGGCGGCCGAAGGCGGTGAGATTGGTTTGGTCCAGAATGGCGACACAATTGAAATCGACATCCCCAACCGCTCGATCCATCTGGCCGTCTCAGATGAAGAGCTCGCCGCCCGGCGCGAAGCACAGGACGTAAAAGGCTGGGTGCCTGCTGCGCCGCGCAAACGCAAGGTGTCTACTGCGCTGAAGGCCTATGCCAAGCTGACCACCAGCGCGGCAAAAGGTGCCGTACGCCAAGTCTAAACTGACACATTACCGGTCTGCTGACGCGGCCGACCGGTAAGCCGATCATGCACAGGCGCTCTCGGGCCAACCAGAGCAGATGTTTCGCAAGAAACGTTGACAGAGGACGAGGCATCCAGCCTTAAGATCAATCGCCCAGCTTGGCGTGAATTTCGTCCAGATCGATTTCGCCGATCGGCATCTTGTTGGCCGGGTTTTCGAAATCGTATTTGAACAACTCGAAATCCTGCTTGTAGATCTCATAGACCAGATGCATCGACAGGTCGTCGAAATAGTCCTCAACCGGATGTGCGCGCTTGGGGCCATGGCCTTCGGATTCGTTGAACCGGGGTATTTCGGACAGCGAAACTGAATGCTTCAGCTTGGTATTATCCAGAACCCCCTGCATCCCGTCGTTGAACGCTTCGGTCCAGAAGATCCGATCATAACGACCACCATTCACGATGAAGGTCGACACGTGACCAGACATGGCTGACCAGTGAATATCCGGGTCCATCGGCCGTCGCCAGCGGATGGTATCCCGCGCAAACAGCAGGAACCGGCGAAAGCTGGCGATCTGGTCAAACTCTCCCTTGCCATCGTCACCGCCCACCTCGATCCCGTAATTGTAGATCAGCGTCGGCACCAGATTGCCACGATACCGTTTGCCGTTGCGCTGAATCCCGCAGATCTTGTCGAAAAACGAGCTCAGAATACGCGTGTATGGGTTGCGCACACAGGTAAAGGAATACGAGGCATGATCGCGCACATTTTTGGAAATCAGATCCTGGCTCTGATCAAAGGCCCATTTGTGCATACCATCCTTGGCGTCATGGATGTCACCGTCAAAGAACTGGCCGTGATCCGAATAATACATGATCTGCCCAATGGTCGAGCAGGCGCATTTGGGCACGACGCGGTACACCATGCTTTCGCTCTCGGTCATCCAGGTACCGGGAAAACCCATCTGCTGTGCCTCCTACGCTGGTCTGGTCTCAAACCGATATGCCAGCTTTTGATAACAAGGAACCAAAATTATTCTGTTTATTCAATCGCTCATCCTCAGTATCACGGTTGAAACCGGGCAGAAACGGAAATTACCTAACCTCGATGGCGAAGATTGCCTATATATTGTTGTGCCATAAGGACCCTGATGCAATCATTGCACAGGCTGAACAGCTGACCGCTGCGGGCGATTGCATGGCTATCCACTTTGACGCCCGTGCCAGCGCCGAAGCCTACGGGCGCATTCGTTCCGCGCTGGGTCAAAATTCGAACGTGACCTTTGCCAAAAGGCGTATCAAATGCGGCTGGGGAGAATGGTCGCTGGTGCAGGCCACGCTGAACGCCTTGCAGGCCGCCGTCGAAACCTTCCCCCGCGCCACGCATTTTTACATGCTGTCCGGTGATTGCATGGCGATCAAAACGGCAGAATACACCCATCGGTTTCTGGATGATCACGACAAGGATTTCATCGAAAGCCACGACTTTTTCGAAAGCGACTGGATCAAGACCGGCATGAAAGAAGACCGGTTGATCTATCGCCATTATTTCAATGAACGCACCCAGCCGAAACTGTTCTACGCCGCCTATGAAACGCAGAAGCGTTTCGGGCTGACGCGGCAAATTCCCGAAGACCTTCAGGTTATGATCGGCAGCCAGTGGTGGTGTCTGCGCCGCCGAACGGTCGAGATGATTCTGGACTTCCTGCGACAGCGCAGGGACGTGATCCGGTTTTTTGCGACCACCTGGATACCCGATGAAACCTTCTTTCAAACGCTGGTACGCCACCTGATCCCGAAGGGCGAAATCGAAAACCGTACACCGACATTTCTGATGTTTTCGGATTATGGAATGCCCGTCACGTTCTACAACGATCACTATGACATGCTTCTGGGTCAGGACTATTTGTTTGCCCGCAAGATCAGCCCAGAGGCGCATGAGCTGAAAGAGCGTCTCGGCTCACTTTACGCGAGTGAGGGCATCGATTTTTCCATCTCGAACGAGGGGCGCAGTCTGTATGCGTTTCTGGCCGGCCGGGGGCGCATCGGGCGCCGGTTCGGGCAACGTTTCTGGGAGGCCGGAAGTGTTCTGGGCCCCGACCGAGAGCTGTTTGTGATCGTGTGCAAGAAGTGGCATGTCGCCAAAAGGCTGGTCGATCAGATCGCGTCTGAAACAGATATCCCCTGCGTCGAATACCTGTTTAACGAAGAGGAAACTCAACTGCCTGATCTGGGCGGTATTGAAACGACGCTGACCAAGCGCTCGCGCCATCGGCGGGCCGTTGTACGAATGCTTTTCGAAAGTTTCGGATCAAACCAGTTGGTTCTGTGCCTCGACCCGGCCAATCTGGACGTAGTTCAGGATTTCAGCGGTGATCAGGCCAAAACCCATGTGCTTGAGATCGAATGCGAATATTCGGACGAATACCTGATCGGACATGCGCGCCGCGTCGGCTTGGCGGGGGACAACAGCCCGGTCGAGACTGTTTCCCATCTGCTGCCGACACTTCGCAACGATCTGAGTTACGAGTCCCAACAAATCCGCGCCGCCGGTTTGGACAATTACCTGCGACTGCGGGAAACCGCCCAGCGCGCCGAAAACGTAGCTGTCATATCCGAATTTCTAGGGGTGGACGAAGAAAAGGCCAGCGCGGTGATGCGGCTGGACTACCTGTTCGCCGATTAAACGGAAGATCAGCCAGAAATCCGACAGCTTTCCGGCCCCCTTCGGTGCATAGGGTGCACCGCATATTTGCCTGCCGGAGCGGACGGCCTAAACCCAACATCACTGCCATCGTGATTTTTATTCAAAAATCGGATACTGTGCAGCCAATTGGGCCAATTTGCTTATACTTTTTCTTTGGCAGGCCGGCCCTGGCCAGTGACAGGCAAAAACAGACCCGCCCTTTATTCAGAATGACGGGTATCTGCACATCGCAAAACCCGAAAGCCCCGGCTGGCCGCACTTAGACATTTGAAACGCAACTTCGGGGGGAACAGTTGTGCTAATAGATCAAATTGAAACGTCCAGATCATATATCCCAAACGACGCAGACTGGAACCTGATATACAAGGTTCTGCCGGGCGAGGCCAAGATTGCCGACCCATCTGTCATTAACCCTCATTTCGAATGTATCGAGGTGACCGACAACACGGTTCTGCCGGCAAGCGGCATGTATGTAGTTCTGCGCGGTGTGGTTCAGCTGCGGCAGAATGGAAACCCTTTGGCCAGCGCGGATGTCGGTGACTATTTCTATGAAGAGCACCTTCAGATATCAGACATTCCCGTCAGCCTCGAAGCGCTTGCGCTGGACGGATCGCGGCTGGCTTTTCTGTCCAGCGAGAACTGGCGTCAGATACCAGAGGAAATCCGGCAACCCTGCTTCGCCACGATGTTCGGCGATCTGGTCAGTGTTCAATTGCAGAACTTCCAGCAGCCGATCAATTGTTGCAGCGTAACGGCTGCCGCCCTCAGCATGTCCGCGTTGGGCTTCAGTTGCGAAGTGAACGACATTTTCCGTGAATGCGCGCTGCCTTCGTCTTTCGTCGTCAATGACGGTATCTCACTGGGTGAGCTGTTTGACGTCGCCTGTACCTACATTCATTCGCAGGGCTTGCGGGACAGTGTTCAGGTTCAGGCCTATTTCATGGACGAGGACACGACAAACGTGCAGCTGTTGCTGGATGCGATTGACGAATCCAACCGGCTGGGTGGTGACAACGATATTCTGGTTGCGAATTTTCAGGTCGGCGTCGCCCATGGCAAAGCGAATATGCCGGGCGGGCATTTTGCCGTCATCGCCAAGTGCAACCCAAGCACTGGGCTGGTGCACATGATGGACGTACATCCTGAGAAATACGGCAAGCTTTGGGTTACAACCGCAGACCGGCTTTGGAAGGCGATGTCGGACCGTGATGGAACCTCGATGCGGTCGCGTGGTATTTTACGCTTCTCGGCGCGTGCCGCAGTCAAAACGCATCTGAAGACATTCAAGCAACGATGCAACTATGTCGACAGCACACTCTATCTGGCGAAAGACCCCAAGAAACGGCGCAACCTGTTCCGCCGCGCCACTCCGAACATGAACTCCTTGGGTGTTTTGGTGGAAAGCCTCGCCATTCACGGCGACGACAAGGTGGACGAAGACGAGCTGCTGCGGGCCACCGAAGCCTCTTTCACGGATGTTGTCTCACGGGTGGCCACGGCCGCGGACATGCACGACATGGCCCAGAAATACCTGAACGGGTCCGAAAACGTGCACCTGAGCAGTTCACTTCGCAGTTTCGGAACGCGCGAGGATACATCGATCGATACACCCGAAGACTGGTTCAAGATGCAACTTCAGGGCCTGGACGCCATTACGGACCGTCACCTGATGATCAATATCGACTTTAATCGGGTAACCGGGATCGAAGCCATCCGCCCACCGGTAAACGTTTACCGGGAAACCGCGTTGCTCGAAGAATTCTGGTGCCTGTGTATCGCATATGATGAAGCAACCGACCTTGTGACGATCGTCGACATGAGCCCCGCAACGTCACAGGTCTGGCAAGCCCCTCGCGGCAACATCTTCCGCGGGCTGCGCGATCTGGAAAACCCGGCGTTGCTGGTGATCGAAACGGTTGAGCCGCCCGAAGACCCCGGAGATGTCACCAGCATTATCCGGAACAACCCCATGGTTCTGTTTTATGAAGATGAAGACCCATGGTCCTACATGCTCAGAAGTGTTCTTTCGAACATCGGTGCGACCAGCGTAAAGCAGGTAGATGTGGGCGGTCGCGACCCCAACGCGATAAAGATGCGACGTCAGCTGATATCTTTAGGTGAAAAACCCAAAGTTCCCTACCTGTTTTTCCAAGGCCAATGCATCAGCAAAGGCGAAAAGCTGGAAGACATTGTGGACATGATCAAGGCGGGTCACCTTCAGGACCGCATGATCGAAGCGGGTCTTCCCGTTTCCAAGCTTGAAGAGACGCCCAGCCTGAACAAGAACATGTTCGGCTATCCCAAAGGTGTGATGAACCAGGTAAGCAGCGGCAAACGCAACGTGCTGCTTTGTGCCTGCGGATCATCAGCGGCAGACAAGATCCCCGAACTGGTTGAGCGCATCGTCGACGCCGGACACAATGTCAAACTGATCCCTTCCACTTCGGCCGAAAAGTTCTTTCGGGACTTCGGCGCTGAACGGATCGACGCCAAGATCACCCATAACGACTACTACCGCGACGATGATGAATGGAACTTCCGTTACATGGAATTCGACATGCCGGTGCGAGCGTCTCATCTGGCGCTATGCGACTGGGCCGATTGCGTGATCGTCGCTCCTATCACCTGCAACACCATGGGCAAAGTGGCAAACGGGATCGCCGATAACCTTCTGACCTCAGTCTTTGTGGCGTGGCAGTACCAGAAGAAGCCCGTGATCCTTTGCCCGGCCTGTAACACGAATATGTGGAACAACATCACCACCCAGAACAATGTCGCAAGACTGAAGACGCTGGGCATTGATTTCATAGGTCCCCGGGAAGGCCGGCTGTCAAACGGTCGGATGGGGATTGGAATGATGGCCACTCCCGACCAGATCATGGAGGCACTGGGCGAGGCATTCGAAGAACTGGACGACCAAAAATACCGCGTGTGCAAATGGGCCCGAGAGGCTGCCGCCGCTGACGATATCAATGAATGGAAACGTGTGTTCCGCGCCATCGATGAAGGTGTCGTGGGCATCAATATCGTGGACGAAGCCCACGGCGATTCATTGCTGCATTATGCGGCCGGTGGCGAAGGCGAATTGAACGAAGGTGGTCACGATCTGGGCAAGCCCGACTATGAAGCGGCGCAGGATTTGATCGACCGCGATATCGACGTCAATATCGTCAACGATCACGGTTTCACCGCATTGCATGTGGCTGTGATGAACAAAGCCCCAAGGATGGTCGACATCCTGTTGCGCGCCAAAGGCATGGATGCAACCTCGTGCATTGAATTTGTTCAGGGCATGGATATCCCGCCCGAGATCCGAAGCATGCTGGATGCTTGGGCGCAGGACCACAACCTTAAGATTAAAGACGCGGAACAGGGCCGTGACGAAACCTTTGTTGCCATCCAGGAACCCACCTATCTGTATTTCACATACGGCTCCCTGAAACAGGGGTTCCCGAACCATGAGGCACACAGCCGGGTCTTGAATGACTTCGTCGGGCCTGCCCGCACGCGGCAACCAATGCCCCTGATCGTTCCAAATGAACCGTACTGCGACAATCCGAACTGTGGCTTCCTGCACCGAATGGCGACCCTTGTCGATCAGCAGGGCATGGGCAAACAAGTAAGCGGAGAGGTTTACCGGGTGACGGAATCGGGCCTGCACGAGCTGGACAAGCTGGAAGGTTATCATGGTCCGGGCTCGTCCAAGAACGTCTATATCCGCAAGAAGATCAACGTGATCTTGGATGGGGTGATGAAACCCGCCTACGCCTATGTGATCGCCGATCCTGAAAAGTACATGCAAAACTGGCGTGACGGAAAATCAGATGTCATCAGCGACTACACACTGGATATGGCGCAGGGTGAACCCAAGCCCGGATTCGAGCCGGCTATCTAGTTTTCCGCTGTGCTGACTGGTGGAGGTTTCGGGCTTTCCTTGGAACTGAGATTATAGGCCGTGATCACCACCATACAAAGCAGCACGAACGGCCAGAACCCGGCCTTGGGAATAAGGTTGTCCCGATAGTGGATGATCCGCAACGACGTCTCAACGTCGGACGCAAACAGGTATGTATTGACCGAAACTGCCAGCAGCATGAAGTACATCAGGAAAAAGAACGACTCCATATAGATCACAGGAGAACCTGCGAACCCTTCACGCAGCTGCACATGGGCCAACAGGATCACGAAAAACAGAACCGAGCAGGTTCCGATTACACTGGACGTGCTGAAGTCATGCCGATCGGCCAGCCCCTCGCGGCGCGTGACGGTCATCAGCGCCCCAAACAGCAGCATTGTCACGACAAGCAGCGGGACCATGTGCACGATGAACGCGTTTGCGAAATTGCGTTTGATGACAAAGTTATAATGCAGCTCGGGCATGTTGGTTTGATAGGCGTTCTGAGCGATGCCCAACGTCGTATCCAGGCTTGACAACTTATAGTCGAAATAGGTGTTCTCGCGTTCCCACGTGCCCATCACGATCTGACTGTCGATGCCGAAAATATCATCCGGGCCGGTCGCGGAATAAGCCTCAAAGTCAGGAACCAGCGCAACATTGATGGCAAAAGATGCGGGCCAGAAGCGCACCCAGACCGTTTTGTGATCAAAGGGGTAGCGGGTGTAGTCAAAACTCTGCCGAAGGGTTTGTTCAAAATACCACCCGATCAGCAGGCCATCCTTTTGCGGTAGCCGATAGGCCTCTTCGATCAGGCCGTTTGCTGTATCGACCGCTTCCGGCAGAAGAAAACCGATCTCACCCTCGGCCGGACGGATCTCATCATGAACACCTGTGATGTAGCGCTGCCAGACGTAACCGGTGACCTGCACGTCGCTGGCACCAAGAAAGCTGAATGATTTTAAGAAGATCCCCGTTTTAACGCGGTAATCCGGCACGGCATCCAGTTTTTCCAGATATGCGTCCACTGATGCCTGATCCGGAAGTTGAGTGGGATCACCCTCAAAATGATTCAGTTCGATCCAAAGTTTGAGCAAGAGACCCCCAAGCCCAAGGGTCAACAAGCCAGAAATCAGCCACACCTTTCTTTCAACGCTCATTCAGCCTCCTGCCGTGTCACCTAATCAGCCAGAAACCCCACTGAACCCAGAAGGGATTGCGTGATGCCCATCGTTGCAAATTGCGTTTTCAGGTCAGCATATTCCGCGTGCTGTTTGGGCAGAGTGTTCTGCTGTCCGCTTTCAGCCAGCAGTTGTGTTTGGCGAATGGACAGATCGACCATCGGCAAAGGCTCGGTGGTGGTGAAGGCTGCAAGCCCATCTGCATATTCAATTGCTGCGTCCCAATCGCCGCGCGCCAGCATGACGGCGCTGGCATCCGAGTAAAAGTGCAGGTGACTGTGCCCCACACATCCCTCGGCAATGATTTCAGACCCCAGGTTCAACAAGCGCGTTTGCTCATCAGGGTTGGTCTCGGCCATTGCCAGAGCCGACAGAGCTTTGGGCCCTACAAAGTTCCGCCCATGTTCAAGCGCGATTTCAACCGCGCGACGCCCGGTCGTACGCGCGCGGTCTGACTGTCCGGCATAAACCTGCGTTCGCGCCAGGTGTTCAAGGGCCTGCGCCTCAAGACGTTTTGCCCCGACGCGTTCCGCAATTTCGGCTGAAACACTGAACGCGTCCAGCGCCTGATCAAGGTCGCCCAGAAAGGTCTCGGCCACGCCCAAGCACGTCTGTGCAACGCATTCCGGAACAAAGGCAAAGTACTTTTGCGAGACTTCAATAGCCTCAATGGCGTCCGCCTTGCCCTGTGCGACGTCCCCGGTGTAACTGCGCGCGACGCTGAGATTGTGCAGATTGGCAGCCAGATCGCGGACCAGCCCTTTTTCGCGCGCCCGCTCAACAGCCTGCGTATAAAAGCCTGTCGCTGTCTTCATGGTGGCTTTCATGAAGTTTGCATCACCAAATCCGCTTAGCGCCCCTACCTCAAGGCGGGCAGAGCCAAGTTTGCGGGCAAGCGTCAGGGCGCGTTCATTGGCGCTCTGCGCTTCCTTGTCCCGGCCCAGAGGGAAATAGACATTTCCGCGCACGTAGTTGATCTGAGCGACATCCCGCTCTGACCCGCAACGCTCGGCGGCGGATTCAGCCAGATCGAGCGCCTCCAGCGCGTCCTGATACAGGCTGGCTTGCCGCGCAGCCTGCGCCAGCCCGATATGCGCACGGCTGATTTGCTCATCAGTTTCGGCAACACGGGCAGCTTCCCGAAATTCACGCAGTGCGTCGCCGGACAGACCCTGAAGCCTGTGCGTTTCAGCCCGTGCGCAAAGCAGATCGAACCGGACACCTGCAGGGGACGGCAGTTCCAGGGCACGTTCGATCAATGGGCTGGCATCGTCGAACCTGAAGGCCTGGATCAGTTTGTCCGCCGCTTCCAGATACGCCTGTGCAGCGTTATTCGCCCCGGCCCGATCCAAATGTTGTGCGCACAAGGTCGCATCGCGATCCTCGAACCACTTGGCGGCCTGCCTATGCAGGCGCGCACGCTCGGATTTGACCAACGTTGCATAGGATCCATCCCTGATCAGCGCGTGGGCAAACATGAGGTCAGGCCCCGCCTCTCGGACCAGCGCGGATCGGATCAGGCTGGTCGTATCCAGATGCCCTTCACCCAAAATAAAGTTCAGCACTTCTGCAGAGAACCGTTGCCCCAGTACCGATGCTGCCTGAATGGCGGAGCGGCTGGTTCGATCCAGTGCATCCAGTCGGGACTGAACGATCCCCTGAATACTGCCAGGCACGCTTTGCTGTGTAAGCACATCCGTATTGCGCAACAACTGCTCAAGAAACAGCGGATTGCCCCCGGCGCGTTTGACGCAGGTGTCTAGCAACTCGGGGTCGATGGCCGTGAATTCTTCGACCAACAGTCTGGCCTGTTCTTCCCCCATCGGCGCCAGTTCCATCTTGGATACCAGCGCGCCATCGGTTGCCATTTGCCAATCCCGGTCAATCGGGTCGCCTTCGGCCCGGCTGGTCATCATCAACACGCAAGGGATATCCCGCGTTGCCGCTGCAATATGAGAGCAGGTCATCAGGGTCTCGGGCGAAGCCCAGTGGATGTCCTCGATCTGGATCAGCAGGGGGGCTTCCTGGCTGCAGGCCGACAGCAACTCTTCAATGACCTGCCGCCGTCCGCGCAGGCGGGTCTTGTTGTCCATCACCGCAAACACCTCGGCCAGTCCCGAATCCTGCTCCAGTTCAAGCAGCGCATTGAGGTGCGCGGCGTTCGGAGGGCTGACCCAGCCCCTGGCGATTGTCTCCCTGGCCGCTGCGGCACCCGTTTCCGCGCCGTCTGACGGGCCAAGACCCAGAATGCTGCGGGCGACCATCTGAATGGCCGAATGCCCTTCGCGCGCGCCGAAATCCATCACGACGCCGTTGTGGATCGTGTAGGACTCGCCGGATGCCAGTTCAGCAACCTGCTCGGACAAATGGGTTTTCCCGATCCCGGGCTCACCCAGAATCACATGGACTTCACCCTTGCCGTGGCGTTTGCATCGGTCGAATGTGGCCGAGAACACCGACAGCTCCCGCTCGCGCCCGATGAATTTGTGACGCCGTGTGCGAATGTTCCGGGCCAATCGATCCAGACGCCAAACTTCGACGGGATCATTCAGCCCTTTGATGGCCTTCACACCAATGGATTCGCCCACGAAAAGCGGCCCCAATGAGCGCTGAATGTCATGTGAAACCAGTGTCTCACCCCCAGCGGAAATATCCGTAAGGCGGGACGCCAGATTCACCCCATCCCCTGTAACGGTGTATTCCGTATGCGACTGACTTCCGGTCGTACTGGCAATGACCTGACCTGACGCAATACCGATGTGGCAGGAAAGCGGCGGCGACAAGGTCGGTAGAACTGCATGTATCTCGGCAGCAGCACGCGCCGCCCTTTCGGTGTCATTGGTATGTGAAATCGGCGCTCCGAAAACGGCCATGACCGCATCACCGATATGCTTGTCTATACGACCACCATACTTTTCGACGACATTGTCCACTTTGCTGAAGAATTGATTCAGCAGCGCATGCAGATCTTCTGCATCCAATTCGCTGGATAGTTTCGTGAATGCGGTCAGATCGGCAAACATCACTGTAACCTGTCGGCGCGCGGGCTCGAGCTGCGCGGCAGGTTCAGGCTCTACTGATGTTTGGCTGGCATCAATCTGTTCAATGGCGCGCAGTAGCCGCCGCCGATCACCGACGGCCGACACCCCGATTTCGATCAAATCCTCGGCCGTCAAATCAGGCAGGATGGAGAAATCGATTTTGTTGTCTGCGAAGGCCTGCGCGTACTCGTTTAATCCAATTGCGCTCAGCCAGCCCCTCAGGTCCTGAGACATGTTGCCCCTCTGAAGTCCCCCGCTTCATCCTGGAACCTAGCATGTGCACCGCTTCGAGTCTGCTAAAACCAAATTAATTTGTGATTTTGAGCAGGGTTAATCCGGTACTCGTTCTTGCACCAAGCCAGCATCTCCAAAACCGCTCGTCAGGATATACGAACAGCACGTCTGGGTGATCTCGCGGAAGCGGGCTCTTTCCCGACGGTAAAGATATACCTCTCGCTTGTCTGGCAAATCTGAAATCGGGCGAAAGGCGACCGCATCCGGGATGAATTGCGCGACGGTCTGCGGCAGGACCGTGATCCACTCGCCTGCCCTGACCGTTGTGATCAGCGAGTGCGTGTTGTGAATGGTGACCTCGGCCCGGTCCAGAATCTTTTTGAACGAGGAGGATTCAATAATGTCGCACAAGGCGTTTCGCACGAAGGGTGCCGCCATCAGGTCACAGATTTCGGGCGGTTTGGCCCGTGTCATAAGCGGATGATCGGATGCTGCAACCAGTCCAAAACGATCCTGAAAAAGCGGCTCGGCACTGACCCCATTCAGGGGATGATGGCCAGATGCAATGCCGATATCCGCCTTGTCCCCGGCGACGGCGTCCAGAACCTGTTGCGAATCCCCGTCTCGCAACTCGATCTTCAACCCCGGAAAGCGTGATGTCATATGTCCCAGCAAGGCGGGAAAGACCAAGGCCCCCACCGACGGCACGGATACGATACGGATCAACCCATGTTCCGCCTGCGCCGCCATTTCTATGTTCTGAACAGTTTGATCAAAATCGCGCACCTGTTTGAGAGCAAGGTCCAGAACCTGCTGACCCAGCGGCGACAGGTGATTTTTCCGTTCACCTTCAAACAGTTTCTTGCCCAGATGATCTTCAAACTGCTTCAGCATCATTGAGACGGCGGATTGTGTCCGACCCAGACGGCTGGCAGCCTCGGCAAGGTTTCCGGTTTGGGCCACGGTACAAAAACACCGCAGCATCTCGACTTTCATCGCCATACTTCAAACTTTCTGAAGTTTCCTAAAGTTATTTGAGTTTGACTGATGTTAGCCGAAAGTTCCATCCTGACCCAAATCGAAATTTGCGAATTTGGGGCCTGACGTGACCAAACTGAACCTGATTGCCGGCGAATGGCTGGCGGGCGAAAGCGAAATTGAAAACCGCAATCCTTCGGATCTAAGCGATCTGGTTGGCATGTTCACACAGGCCAGCGCCGATCAGCTTGAGGCGACGCTGGATCAGGCGCGCGTCGCGCAGGCCGAATGGGCTGCCTACGGGCTGGAGCGGAAACAGGCCGCCCTGAACGCCATCGGCAACGAGTTGATGGCCCGCGCCGAAGAGCTGGGTACATTGCTGAGCCGCGAAGAAGGCAAGCCGCTGGCCGAAGGCAAGGGTGAGGTTTACCGGGCCGGTCAGTTCTTCACATATTACGCCGCCGAGTGCCTGCGCCAGATCGGTGAGAACGCCGATTCCGTGCGCCCCGATATCGAAGTGGATGTGCGCCGCGAAGCTGTTGGCGTTGTCGCAATCATCAGCCCGTGGAACTTCCCCACTGCAACCGCCTCGTGGAAGATTGCCCCGGCGCTGTGTTATGGCAACGCGGTTGTGTGGAAACCCGCCAACATCACCCCCGCCTCGGCTGTGGCCCTGACTGAAATCATCGAACGGCAGGATATTCCGAAAGGTCTGTTCAGCCTTGTGATGGGCTCGGGCCGTTCGGTCGGGCAACGTCTGGTGGAAAGCCCCAAGGTCAATGCGATTTCCTTCACCGGGTCGGTGCCCGTGGGCAAAGGCATCGCCGCCGCAGCAATCCAGAACCTGACCAAGGTTCAGATGGAAATGGGATCCAAAAACGCGCTGGCGGTGATGGACGACGCCGATCTGGATCTGGCAGTGACGCTGGCACTGGGCGGGGCCTTTGGCGGCACCGGTCAAAAATGCACCGCCTCGTCGCGTCTGGTGGTTCACGCGGGCATCCACGATGCCTTTGTCGAGAAACTGGTTGCCGGTGCGCAGGCAATGAAAGTGGGTCACGCGCTGGAAGCAGGCGTGCAGATGGGCCCCGTCGTCAGCCAGCAGCAGTTGAGTGAAAACCTCGCCTATGTCGACCTGGGCAAATCCGAAGGGGCGGAACTGGCCTGTGGCGGTCAGCGCCTGGAGATGCCTCATGACGGTTTCTACATGTCGCCGGGCGTGTTCCTGAACACCACCAACGACATGCGCATCAACCGTGAAGAAATGTTCGCGCCTCTGACATCCGTCATCAAGGTCGGCAGCTATGACGAGGCGCTGAGCGTTGTGAACGACACCAATTTCGGCCTGACCTCGGGCATCGTGACCAAATCGCTGGCCCGCGCCACCCATTTCCGCCGCAACGCGCGCACCGGCGTTGTGACGGTCAACCTGCCCACCGCTGGCACCGATTACCACGTACCATTCGGTGGCCGGGGCGACAGCTCGTATGGTCCACGCGAACAGGGTAAGGCAGCGGCTGAATTCTATACGACGGTCAAAACCGCCTATATCAGCGCAGGCCCGGTCTGATGCGGATCGACGGCCTGCAATATGCCAACTGGTCGGAAAAGATCTTCCGCCAATTGCGCGAAGGGGGCGTGGACGCGATCCATGTCACCATCTCCTATCATGAGAATTTCCGCGAAACGGTTCTGAATTTCGAGAAATGGAACCGTTGGTTCGAGCAATATCCTGATCTGATCATGAAGGGCCGGTGGGCCAACGACATCGATACCGCGCGCGAAACCGGGCGGACGGCCGTGTTCTTCGGGTTCCAGAACCCCTCGCCCATCGAAGACGATATCGGGCTGGTTGAAATCCTGCACGATTTGGGCGCGCGGTTCATGCAACTGACCTACAACAACCAATCCCTGCTGGCGACCGGTTGTTATGAGGCCGAAGACACCGGCATCACCCGAATGGGCAAGCAGGTGATCAAAGAGATGAACCGCGTCGGCCTTGTGGTGGACATGAGCCATTCGGCTGACCGGTCCACAATCGAGGCGGCTGAGATTTCAGACCGGCCCATCGCAATCACACATGCCAATCCGCACGAATGGTCCCCGGCCCTGCGCAACAAACGAGATGATGTTATCCGCGCCGTGACGGAAAACGGTGGGATGCTGGGTTTTTCGGTCTACCCTCATCACTTGAAGGACAAGTCAGATTGCACGCTGGAAAGCTTTTGCGAGATGATCGCCCGCTCTGCGGACAAATATGGGGCCGATCATCTGGGGATCGGCACTGACCTGTGCCAGGATCAGCCTGACAGCATCGTTGAATGGATGCGTGTGGGGCGGTGGACAAAAGAAATCGACTATGGCGAAGGCTCGGCCTCTGCCCCGGGGTTTCCACCAATGCCGGGCTGGTTTCAGGACAACCGAGACTTTGGAAACATCGAACAAGGGTTACGCGCGACCGGCCTGAACGATGACGAAGTGGCCGGGATCATGGGCAGGAACTGGTATCGGTTCTTTGCCGAGAACTTCGTCCCACAAAGGTAACCAAATGGAACCACACGCGCAGACAGAGATCGCCAGACGTGACCCCGCAACGGTAATGCGGTTGTCACGGCTGGGATCACTGCATCAATGCCGGCTCAGCTTTATGCGGCAACTGACACGCCGCATGGCCGATGAAAACTGGAGCTTTTCGCGCCCTGCATTTGAAATTGACGACAAAGGTGTCGGCCATGCGGTCTATACCGCGCAAGGCCCCGATCGCGCCTACTCGCTGGTCGCCTTTGCCCATGACCTGCCTGCCGATCAACGGTCAGACCGGGTTATCGCCGAAGCGTGGGACGCCACCTTTGCACTGTTCGATGGCATCCCCACGCCAGAAGACATTGATCGCCTGTCGCAGAACGTGCCGCTGCAAGAGGCAGGGCGTGTCAGCGAAACCGAATTGTCACTGTCACGCGCCAACCGGTCCGTGCGACTCTGGACTCATGTGGTGGATCGTCTGGCTGCGGGCCAGCAACCGGACCTGGAACAGATTTATCAGGTCGGCTATCTGATGAGGACCACGGCCGTTTATGGGTCGGGCAAATTCGGCGCTGCGGATCGTGAGAAAACGGCGGACCGGGATGAGGTCAGTGGTCCCTTCCAGATCGAAATGCTGTCAGTCTATCTGACCCGGGTTTTTGTACGCGATCTGGTGCAATATATGGCGCAGGTGAAAGGCGGGGATCAGACCTCCGCGCTTGATCCTGAAATCGCACGCTGGCTGGGCATCGGTAATTCCACAGGACTGGGAATGGCGCCGTTCATCGTGAACCATCCCGTTCTGTTCAACAACTGGATCATGGCGCGGGAAGAGGCCATCTCGCGCGTGCGGTCAATTGAGACAGCAACCGAAAAAGACGCGCGTGTCTTTCGCGACGTTTTCGCGCGCAGCAGACAGTCAATCGCGTGGTGGCAATCTGAACATCCGATACAGGTTGAAAAACTCGCTGCGCTAAAGGACGACCTGAATTCGATCGGCGCATTTCTGGCTACGGACGACCTGACACAAGACCATCCGTGGGATCGCATAATCCGATGGTCGGAAACTGCGCTCAGCGAAGAAGGCCAGGAGTTGCTGGCCTCTCTGATCCTTGAGCCTTACGGAGATGTCGTGGATGGGCTGTCCAACTGCATGGCGGACACCAACACGGCTGCACAGGTTATTGATGGAACAATGCCGGTATCAGGCGTGCGTGCCTTGATCCGGAACAGTTTTGACTGGGCGCTGGATCTTGATTGGAATGATCCAGAAAACTGCGCGCGGGCGTGGTATGTATCCGAAGAAAAGCTGGAGCCCCGACTGGGTGAACGGTTTGAAGAACCAATTGCAGACTATGAACAACCGCTCGCGCCCGCGCGTGATGCGGCGATGGCTTTCAAGGCTCTGCAAGAGTGGCCGGATGATGCGCCGATAGCAGAGTTTCTTTTGCGCCACCCCGAGCATCGCCACACCGTGCGCCGCGCCCAAATCAGCCGTGTCGCGCCATATGGTGAGATCCATGACAACACAATCAGCGCGAACGTGATGCCCATCGATATGTTGCGCGCAAAACTGTCCTTCTTTGGCGCGACGCATTTCGACCCTCGTTCAGATCGCTGGGTCCGCATCTGCATGTATGCCGGCGCCCCCTACCCTGATGAGCTAAATACCGCCAACGCAGATTTGTGGGTTTATCCGGAGGTTGCACAATGACTTTTTCATTGAACGAAGTCGAAGCAACCGCCAAACGCGCAACCCGCGGGGCCGGATATGCCTGGGGCGTGGCGGAAGAGGCTGCGAAGGCCACCCGTTGGCTAAGCGCCCAAGGGTTCGACGGGCCCGCTATTCTGGCCCAACTGCTCAAACGTGAATATGCGCCCTGTCTGGAACGCCACATTCCTGTGCTTCCGAACGGAGTATGGGTTGGCGAACAAGACCTGTGCCCCCTGATGACCGGAGCTGTGATATCGGATTCCCCGACCGTCCTGTCCCAAGGCACCATTGCGATTTCAAATCTCGCAGCACCGCTGCTGTTGCTGCCCTTTGTCGCTGCGGGGGCCAAAAAGCTGGGAAAGACAGTAAAAGTCACCTTCGACGGGTATTTTGCGACAACTGATGGTGTTCATCTAAGCTGTGCAGACAGCAATTTGGACCGCGCTGATCATGTTGAGATAACCGAGGGCGACCACATTCAATACGGTCGCCCCCTGCTAAGCCGTGCCGCCCCAAATGCAGAGGCGTGGCAGATCCTCAACTCCATGGCGCACCGTACATATGCCCCTGCAACTGAAGAATCCCGACTGCTTGGCGCTGGTTCCGGCCTGTCGGACAATGACTGAAGGATCATCAGATGACCGAGACCCAAACCCTGTCGCTTGCCGAAATCGAAAAGCTGTCCTTCACCGCGTTGGTTGCCGCTGGCACAAGTGAAGAAAGCGCGCGCCCTCTGGCCGTGGCCACTGCGGCAACCGAAGCGGATGGGGTGGCCAGTCATGGTCTGGCTTATATCCCGATCTACTGTGAACACGTACAATGCGGGAAGGTTGACGGTCAGGCAGTACCGACGCTGGAAACGCCGCGCCCCGGCCTTATCCGCGTAGACGCTGCGACCGGGTTCGCACATGCAGCCATTGAAATGGGCTTTGATGCATTGATCCCGGCGGCTCGTGAACAGGGCATCGCGGCCCTTGCGATCACCAACAGCTACAATTGCGGTGTGTTGGGTTATCACACGTATCGACTGGCGCAGGCGGGTCTGGTTGGTCTTGGATTCACCAATGCACCAGCATCCATTGCACCTTCGGGTGGATCGAAGCCCGTTGTCGGCACCAACCCGTTCTCTGTTGCGGTACCGGGTCCAGACGGGCAACCCGCGTTGCTGATTGACCAGAGCGCCAGCACCATCGCCAAAAGCGAAGTGATGAAACACGCCAGAGAAGGCAAGGCCATCCCGGTCGGCTGGGCACTGGACCCGGACGGAAACCCGACAACAGACCCGAATGTCGGTCTGAAAGGAAGCATGGCCCCATCCGGCGGGTACAAAGGTGTGGGTATCGCTTTGCTGACTGAAATCATGGCGGCCGCTTTGACAGGATCTACTCTTGGGCTGCATGCCTCTCCGTTCTCGGGAACGGTCGGGGGTCCACCGAAAACCGGGCAGTTCTTCATCGCTATTGACCCTGCGGTTTCGTCAAATGGACTGTTTTCAACCGCAATATCGGATCTGGTCGTGTCGATCAGAGATCAGGACGGCGCGCACCTGCCCGGAGATGGGCGCCGTGCATGTCGCCTTGCCGCAGGTCAAAAAGGTGTCGCCGTCAACACTGCTACATTGGCCAGGATTGACGCGATAATTCAGGAAAACAGTTAAGAGCAGCCACCAGACCGGGCGGATGTGGTGGCCGCTTGCGCCTAGTTCACGAAATGCAGCGTGTCGAATTCACTGCGCCAGGCAGAGACTTCCGAAGCGACAGGCGCGTCGTCCAGTCCTCGCGTGATCAAATCGGCGAGGCGATCAGCATCTCGAGAGGTCATGCCCCAGCGAACCAATTCAGGAGTGCCAATCCGCAACCCATTCAAGTCCCCTTCAACCGGCTTGACAGGCAATCCGATGCCGCATGCAAGAAACCCGCTTTCGCGAAGCTTCTTCGATGCCGCCTGCCCTCCGCCATAGGGCTCTGCCAGAACCGCGAACTGATGCGAATTGGTGAAGCCTTCCGCACCCTCAAAGACGCGAACACCCTGCGCATCCAACGCTGCGGCCAGTGCTTTTGACAGTGCGATCATCTCGTTCGCGTACGCCTGACCAAAGTCTTTCCAATCCAGCATGGTAACCGCAAGAGCGGCCGTTTTGGCGGCATCGAAATTGGCTGTCATCCCGGGAAAAGCAATAGCATCCAATGATTTGGCAATGTCGACATCATTCGACACGATCAATCCACCTGCTGGTCCACCAAGGCTTTTATAGGTGCTCATGGTCATGAAATGCGCGCCCTCGTTCAACGGGTTCGACCAGGCACGCCCCGCGATTATCCCGCACTGATGCGCGGCATCGAACATGACTTTCGCACCAACTTCGTCCGCAATGGCCCGCACCTCGGCAACAGGGTGTTCAAAAAGGTTCAGACTTCCACCGATCGTGATCAGCTTGGGGCGCTCAGCCCGCGCCAGATCGCGCAGCTGGTCCAGATCGACTGTGTAACCATTTGTGTTAACCGGGGCTTCGATCGTGCGCAGGCCGAACAGTCCCGCACAGCCCGCGGTATGATGGGTCACGTGGCCGCCGATCGTTGCGGGCGGAGCAATGATTGTATCCCCCGGCTTACAGGTCGCCATGAAGCCATAAAGATTTGCAATTGCGCCCGACGGCACGCGAACCTCTGCAAATCGGGCATCAAAGACCTCTGCACAAAGCTCGGCCGCGATAACTTCGATTTCTTCGATTGCTTCCAGCCCCATTTCATATTTGTCACCGGGATAGCCCAGCGAAGGCCGCGACCCGATGCCCGACGACAAAAGCGCCTCGGCCTTGGGGTTCATGACATTAGTCGCGGGGTTGAGGTTGAAACATTCTTTCTCGTGAATGCGGCGGTTTTCCTCTGCCAGATGCGCGATCAGGCCCAATAAGTCGCCAGACGAGGCCGATGCTGTCTTTGTTGCGATATTCTGAACCAGCGTTTCGCTTGCGGCGGGCACCCAGTCTCTATGTGCAAGTGTCATCTGACATCCTCCTGTTTCTTCCACTGTGACTGCTGCTGCGTGACTTCGCAAAGCAGATTTGTTATTTCTTGGCGTAGAAAAACTAAGGCTATGGTGATGAGCGTTTCCCCAAAGCGCCCCAAAGGGCCCCCACTGAACGCAATGCGCGCTTTCGAGGCGGCGGCGCGCCACATCAGCTTTGTCGCAGCGGCAGAAGAGTTGAACGTCACACCGGGTGCAATCTCGCAACACGTCAAAACGCTGGAAGGCTGGGCCGGTGCAGCACTTTTCCGGCGCAACGCGCAAGGCGTAGAACTCACGCCCGAGGGGCAGTCGCTTGTCGCTGAATTTACCAGGGGTTTTGACCAATTGGCCGACGCGGCCCGTGCGCTGCGCAACCTTAAACCCAATGCAGATTTTCATATCGCTGCTTTACCGGCCATTGCTCAGCTCTGGCTTCCCAAAAGGCTGCGCCAGATCCGATCTCAATTTCCTGACATCAGTTTTTCAGTCACTGCGCTGGAAGCGCCGCCGAGCCTGGGGCGCGAACTGTTCGACCTGTCAATCTTCTTCGCTCCACCGGACGACACGGCCAATCAGGTGGTCGTTTGCCCGGACGAGATCGTGCCGGTTTGCGCCCCGGCGCTTAAGGACCAAGTTTGCCGCGCAAACGGTTTTCTGGGCGTACCGTTGCTGCACGATCTGGTGTGGAACGAAGATTGGACCAAATGGGCCCAACACTCTGGCTATGACCTGCATAGTGCCAAGGGCGGTGCTCAATTCTCCCTCTACAGTCTGGCCGTAGAGGAGGCGAAGGCGGGCGCAGGAATACTGATGGGACACCTGTGCCTGATCGAAGACGCCTTGGCCACAGGCGAGCTGACAGCTGCGCACACCAAATTGTTCCGCACCGACCGATCTCTGGTTATCCAAATGCCACAACGAACCCGCAGGAGACCGGAAACGGACCAGATTATCGCTTGTTTGTCCCGTTGACCCAAATTTTCCCAGACCCCAGCGCGGGATAGGTGGGAACTGAAAGGGGGGCGAAAGATTGCCCGAAACACCGGGCACTTATTTTCGTCAAACTCGAACGCTTGGTCCCAACTTTGCATGTTCAGTCATGTTTGGACACACACGAAAAACTGTCAGAGCGCTTCCGCAATCGTGGCCACTCGGTTTGGCCAGCGACACGTGGAGGGTCACAGCGCACCGCGCCCGTCGAAGAAAGGCTGCGTCAAACGGGTTTAGTCGGTCTCAGCTTTTGGCTTTGCCTGCGACCTTGGAGGCAGCTTCCATGTTTTCGCCGATGATGTCTGCTTCTGTTTCGCTTACGTATTTTGCACAGCGCGACACCATTTCGAACCATTCACGTGCGTCTTCCACCATTCGTTCCATGGAATGGCGTTGCCATTCGGCGACGGCTTGCATCGTTTTGCTTGGATCTGGGTTGTCGCCAAACTTAGCTTCCCGGGCAGTTTGCAGCGCGGTGCGTGCAGCCTCATGGCGGCGCTTGAACCAGAGGCGGGAGTATTCCTCCGCCTCGCTCAGCAGGTGGTCCTGCGCTTTCCAAAACTGCTCGATCTGCGGCGTCACCGCGGAGTTCATGGACATCATGCCCTGCATGGATTTCAACACGTCGGTAAGGGCTTCCTGTGTCTCGATTTCGGCTGATTTTGTGGGCATTTGAACTCTCCCTGGAAAAGAAGACGGTGATTTATTTTACCACACCCAGAGGTGCACTCACATTAACCGAGATCAAATTCACTGGGTAATTCGCGCCGTCGTTTCACAATACGCCCGTCCACAACATACACGGTCGGTTGATATCAACTCATCTGGGCGACTGACCGTCTGAACATAACCAGACTTGTCATCAACAGGGCCAGACCCAACACAGCCATCCAAACGAATTCCGGCCAGACCGTTTCGATTCCAGCACCTTTGAAAACAATTGCTTGGCTGGCTGACATATAGTGGCGCGATGGCAGAAACAGCGTTCCGGCTTGCAACCAGCCTGGTTGCCCTTCGACGGGTGTTTCCCCTCCGGACAGCATCAGCATTGGCAGGACAATCAGCATGACCAGAAGTGCAAATTGCGCCATTGAGCGCGCAATCGTCGCCAGAAATACCCCAAGCGCCGTGGCTGTAAACAGAAAAAGTGCGGTTCCAAATAGGAACAGTGTCTTTGATCCGGCAATACGAATGTCCAACGAACCCTGCATGACAAAAGTCAGCGATAACCCCGCGGCGATCAGAACAACGGCCGCATTGGCCCAGATTTTGGCCATCGCAATGTCGAGCGGAGTTAGCGGCATGGCGAGCAGATGCTCAATTGTTCCATGCTCTCTCTCCCGGATCATGGCAGCGCCGGTCAGGATGGTCGTGAGCCACATGATCTGACCGATCAGCGCAACGATGCCCGCAAAACGCACCGTATCTCTGTTTGGGTTGAAGGCACTTCTCAGAATGACATTGATTGCGGGAGGATCTACGAGGTCGACACCAACTGCAAAGCGATGGATTTCAGCGCTCAATATATTGGTGATGTAATTGGCGCCGATACCTGCCTGCTCCATAGCCGTGGCGTCTATCAGAACCTGTATCTCTGGTGTGCTTCTGGCACGCAGGTCTTTTTCAAAACCTGGAGGAATGGCAACGATGAAGATAAACCGCCCGGCATCCATGTGCGCTGGGCCGGTCCCCGGTTCAATTTGCACGACCGGTTGAAACTCCGGTGGGAAAAACGCAGTGGCAAGGGTGCGGGATAATGGAGAGTTATCCTCATCTGCAAATGCGATTGAGGCGTTATTCACCGAGCTTGCAACGCCTGTTGCTTCCATGATCGGAGCCAGCGTGAATGACCAGACCAGCAAGGCCATCATCACCCAATCGCGGCGCAGGCTCATCATTTCCTTCAACCCCAGCCAGAATATGCAAAAAAGGCGCTGCATTCACTTCTCCTGCGCGCGCAGGCAAAGGGCAGCGGCGAGTGTCAGCACTGGACCGAAACAGGCAAGCGCAAGAATGTCCGGGGCAAGTGATTCCCACCCCAAGCCCTTGGTGAACGCGCCGACGTTCAGGTGCAGAAAATAGGAAGATGGCCAGAGCGAGCCGATGAACTGAGCCCCCCCTTCCAAAGTGGAAACGGGCTGCAACAGGCCCGAGAACTGGATGGTCGGCACAACCGAGGCGATGGCTGTCGCAAATGTCGCTGCCACCTGGCTGGATGTCATTGTGGCAATCAGCAATCCATAGGACGTCGTTGCCCAGATATACAAAAACGCACCAACCGCTAGCGGAATGGGATCGCCTTTGAGCGGCACACCGAAGACGAGAATGGTCATCGCTGCCAGCAACAGAAAGTTTGCAAAAGCAATTGCAATATAGGGAATTTGCTTACCAATCAGGAATTCGAGCCGGGTTGTCGGTGTTACGTAGAAATTCACCACAGATCCCAGCTCACGCTCACGCGCGACACTGACCGCCGTCAAGACGGCCGGCAACATGATAAGCAAAATCGCCGGCATGGCCGGGGCCATTGCTGCAATGCTTTCAAAACTCTGATTGTAGCGAAATCGCGGTTCTATCCGGGCAATCTCGAAGTCCCGTTGCCCCGTCTTTCGGGCGTGTTCGTCCAGAAAGGACTGATGCAGTCCCGCGACATATCCTTCAACGGTCTCGCCTTTGAACGGAATGGCACCATCGACTGTCGCGAGGACCTGTGTTGGCTCGCCTGTGCGCAGCTTACGACCGAAGTTCGGTGGCAACTCTAAGACCAGTGAAACGTCTCCTGCCTGGAGCCGGTTGTGGCCTTCCATAGCGCTTTCCAATGGCGGCGTGGGTTTGAAATAGGACGACCCCGCGAACTCAGTTGCATAGGCACGGCTCTCAGGACCCTGAGAAAGGTCTAGAACGGCAAAGTCCAGTTCATCAATGTCAAGCGTGATGCCAAAGCAGAAAACCAACATCAAAATGGCTGACCCAAGAAACGCAAAGGCAAGGCGCACAGGATCGCGCGCCACCTCGACGGCCTCGCGTCGCGTATAGGCCAGTGCGCGCCCGACACTGCCACCGACGTGTTTGGAATTGGTGGCCAAATCAACTCTCGGTGCTTCAACCGGCGCCGGTCTTTCTGCCGCCTCCAGAATTGAGATGAACGCAGCCTCAAGGCTGTCGGCGCTTTCAGCGGCGATCAATTCGGCTGGTGTGCCTTCTGCCAAGACCTGGCCTGCGTGCATAAACGAAACACGGTCACATCGTTCTGCTTCTGCCATGAAATGGGTGGAGACAAAGATCGTTACCGCGTCTTGTCGGGACAACTCGACGAGCAAGGCCCAAAACGTATCTCGCGCCTCTGGGTCCACTCCGGATGTCGGCTCATCCAATATCAGCACACGCGGGCGATGGATGATCGCAACCGCCAGCGACAGGCGCTGTTTGATCCCAAGGGGCAGGGCGGCCGCAAGGGTATCACGATGCGTGCCGAGTCCGAATCGTTCCGTCAGTTCCGAAATGCGCGCGTCGCGGTCAGGGATTGCGAAAATCCGGGCGTGCAACTGAAGGTTCTGATACACTGACAATTCACCGTACAATGAAAACGCCTGACTCATGTACCCAATCTCGCGGCGCACCTTTCGATCCCTGGCGTCAACGGGTTTGCCGAATAACAATGCCTCGCCTGAGCTTGCAGGCAGCAAACCGGTCAGCATTTTCATCGTCGTGGATTTTCCGCATCCGTTTGATCCCAGAAACCCGAAAATCTCTCCGCGATTGATCGAGAAATCAACGTTATTCACGGCGATGAAATCGCCAAAGCGCCGTGTCAGCCCGCGTGCAGTAATCACGGGATCCGATTTGATCTGTCGAACGATTGATTGACCCGGCGCTGAACCAGATGCCTCGTCTGCCCGCAAGCGTCGGTACGCAGTTTCGAAGTCCTTATCGGCACGCTTCAATTCGGCGGGTTTACCCTGAAAGATGACGCGACCTGCGTCCATCGCGACGATCCAGTCAAAGCCTTCGGCCTCCTCCATATAGGCTGTAGACACAAGGACAGAGAGCTTGGGGTTTTCCGTTCGGATAGCGTCGATCAATGCCCAAAACTGTCGACGCGACAACGGATCAACCCCGGTTGTTGGCTCATCCAGAACCAGGAGTTTGGGGTCATGAATCAACGCACAGCACAGGCCAAGCTTCTGTTTCATTCCACCAGAAAGCCTGCCCATCAGGCGATCCTCAAATGGTGCAAGCGCGGTCGCTGTCAGCAATGCGGTGATCCGGGCGTCACGCTCGTCGTGTCCCTGTCCGAAAAGGCCCGAGAAGAACTCCAAATTTTCGCGTACCGACAGTTCTGAATAGAGATTCCGACCCAAACCTTGCGGCATGAATGCGATCGCAGGGCATATTCGTCTACGATGAGTGGGCTCATCAATCGCTCCGCCCAGAACGTCGATTGATCCGGATTGAAGCTTTTTTGCACCGGTGATCAACCCAAGCAATGTGGACTTGCCCACCCCGTCTGGGCCAATGAAGCCGACAAGCTGTCCGGTTGGAAGGTCCAAGGTTACAGAGTTCAACGCGATGTGTTTTCGATACCTGTGTGTAACACCGGCAATTCGAAACTCTGACGAGGCGACTGTGGCATTCATTCGAACAGCTCTTGCGGGATGGGCTGTTCAAGCGCCTCGGGCCATGCGCTGGTGGGATCGATCCGTATCACGGCAATGCCGCGCAGGCCCGTTTTTACGTGTTCAATCCGGCTTTCAACCAGGTCCTGGGGGATACGAACGCGGACACGAAAGACCAGTTGCTCGCGTTCATCCAGAGTCTCGACTTGTTTGGGCGTGAATTGCGCCTCGGGAGAAACAAAGCTGACATATGCAGGTGTGGCGTATTCGGGTAAAGCATCAAGCACGATGCGAGCTTCGGCTCCAATCGGCAACAGCCCGGCTTCCCGCGCAGGAAGGAAAACTTCCATATACACGTTCTCGAGACTGAGAAGGGTCAGGATCGGTTCACCCGCTCCGACGACCTCGCCCGGCTCGGCCAATCGATAAAGAACGCGACCCGGCATTGGTGCCAGCAAGGAACTGTCTTCGATTTGCGCCTCAATCCTGCGCACCTCGGCTTCTGCAGCGGCAATCCGGCTTTCTGCGGTTGCAACTCGGGCTTTGGCGGCACCCAACACAGCAGACGCAACTTGGTGGATGGTTTCACGTTCCTCAAAAACTGTCTTAGAGATATTGTTCCCGGTCAGTAGCGCTGTAGCACGTTCAAGTTCCTGCGCCGCCCGACGTTGCTCACTTTGGCGTTGCAGAACCAAGGCTTCAGCTTCTGCTTTTGTCTGGCGCGCCAAGGCGACCTCGGCTTTTGCCCGGTCCAGCGCTGCAGACAATTCGTCTATATCCATCCTGGCAAGTACATCACCGGCGGCGACCATGCCGCCTTCAGGTGCCAGAACTTTGGCAACACGCCCGGCGATCGTTGGCGCAATTTCAACCTGCTCTGCCTCAATCCTTCCATTACCCTGTACGAAGCCACTCGGCAATTGATCGCCGTCTTGGGAGATGACGGAGTAAACAACCGCGCCAGCAACCACGATGACTACCAGAGCAAAAAAGATGGGCGAACTCTTCTTCATAGCTTTTGCCAGATCGTTGAATGCGACGGTCAGTCTAGTGCCTGGCAGGATTGGGGACTTTGCGATGGATCAAGCGTTTCCAAAGCATGCTTGGGGGAACAACATATCCTGTCTGTCGGAATGGACGTGTCCTGTTTTCGTGCCGCCCCAGGTGCTCGTTCAGCCTCTGTTGCGCATTCATCACAGGGTGAATTGCGTCCCTGTTGCTTCCAGAGTGCTTTGAGTTGTGCAGTGGCCCTGAACGCAGAAAGCGCCCCTTGGGGCGCTAAGTGTTTGATATCTGACTTGA
>NZ_JBQFMI010000006.1:0-140993 GCF_056531755.1 Ruegeria sp. L11 | reverse complement strand
CACTGGATATTCCAAGCTTCGCGCCGATCTCCTGGATCGGCTTCTTATTCGCTTCACGCGCAATTTCGATGTCGGATTTATAGCTCATTGGCCGGGGTCCTTGATTGAATACCGTGCAAAACCGACGTCTAACGTCGGCGCTACGCATTCCATACCCTTGTGTACAATCTGATTAGCCATGGATTCCGACATTCTGGCGTCGCGAAGCGTCGTCAGGTCACTTCATCGGGAACTAATCGGAAACCTGCATATTTTCAGGGCTCCAGGCAGGCTGGTCCGGAACAAAGAGCTTGAGGTGATCGCCCAGTTGAATGCGCCCGGGACGTTCGACCCAGCCCGTGACACCCCGGCGTCCGACGGCAGCAGGTTTAAACCCTGCACCATACCCCTGATGATCCGCTTCGATTTCGCGACCGGGCAATACGCAAGGTGCGTTTTCCATATCCACAGTGATCGTCAGCCCGTTGACCGCCTGAAGACGCGAGGACGGCGGAATGTGCGAGAAATCCGGAATACCTTTCAGCACTATGGATGCACCCAGATAAGACGGGTCAAGCTGGTCCAGCCCCATGTTCTGCGCGATCTGCTGCAACTCTTCCAAGGACAGCACCGACAGTTGACGAACATTGCGGATTTCAGTGCCCTTGGGATAGAGGTTCGAGACCCGAACACAGGACGCACGGTTCAGACCTTCGTGCCGCTCGCCTTTCACGCCCTCAAACCCAAGATCCAGCAACTCAACGGGCTTGGCACGAAGCGATCCGCCGGCAGGAACAAGGCCCAGCCAAAGAACTTCGGCTGCAAATTCGGTTTCCCGCAAAAACGGCATACGCGCTTCCCTTCCCATTGGTGTCTGCCAGCGCATAATGCTCAGTAACGCTCTGATGGAAAGAGAAAAACCCGGGTCAGAGCCCGGGTTCTTGCTGGTTATGCTGTCGGTTCAGGTTCCATCCCGCCCTCAGGCGGTGATTTCTTTGCCTTGGTCTTGGGGATGGCTGTCACGCTGGGCGCACTGCCCTCGTCCGACTTGTCGTTCCGGTCATCACTGTCGCCGGGCGACTCCCCGTTCATGACGCGTTTGATTTCGTCACCGGTCAGTGTTTCGTATTCCAGCAGCCCTTGGGCCAGACGCTCCCATTCCTCGTTCTGATCGGTCAGAATCTTGTGCGCCTGTTCATAGCCTTGCTGGATCAGACGCTTTACCTCTTCTTCAATCAGTTCCTTGGTATGAGCCGATACCGAGAACCCGGCAGTATTGCCCTGGTATCCCTCATGCGCCTCGGCATAGTCGATATTGCCGACCTTGTCCGACATACCCCAGCGCATCACCATGGCGCGTGCCAGTTGGCTGGCCTGCATGATGTCCCCGGCAGGACCGTTCGACACGTGATCTTCGCCATACTTGATGACTTCGGCAGCTTTCCCCGCCATGGTCATCGCCAGCTTTTGTTCGCACTCATCCCGGTGATAGTTCAGGCGATCCATTTCCGGCAGCGAAACCACCATACCCAGCGCACCCCCGCGCGGTATGATGGTCGCCTTGTAGACCGGATCGCACATGGGCAGAGACAGACCAACAACAGCATGACCCGCTTCGTGATAGGCAGTTTTTTCCTTCTGATCCTGCGTCAGCACCATCGAGCGGCGCTCGGCCCCCATCATCACCTTGTCCTTGGCGTTTTCAAAATCTTCCATGGTGACAAAGCGACGACCCACGCGCGCGGCCATCAACGCGGCCTCGTTCACGAGGTTGGCCAAATCCGCACCCGAGAAGCCGGGCGTACCGCGCGCGATGATGCGCAGATCGACATCGGGGCCCAGCGGCGTCTTGCGTGCGTGAACGCCCAGAATTTTCTCGCGGCCCTTGATGTCCGGGTTGCCGACTGTGACCTGACGGTCGAACCGGCCCGGTCGCAGCAGCGCGGGGTCCAGAACGTCCTTGCGGTTTGTCGCTGCCAGAATGATTACACCTTCGTTGGCCTCAAACCCGTCCATTTCGACCAGCAACTGGTTGAGCGTTTGTTCCCGCTCGTCGTTGCCGCCACCATACCCGGCGCCGCGATGACGACCCACAGCGTCAATCTCGTCGATAAACACGATACAGGGCGCATTCTTTTTCGCCTGCTCGAACATGTCGCGCACGCGGGACGCACCCACACCAACGAACATTTCGACAAAATCCGAACCCGAGATGGTGAAGAACGGCACGCCCGCCTCACCCGCAATGGCACGGGCCAGAAGCGTCTTACCGGTACCCGGAGGGCCAACCAGCAGCGCGCCCTTGGGGATCTTGCCACCAAGGCGGCTGAACTTCTGCGGGTTTCGCAGGAATTCGACAATCTCTTCCAGCTCTTCCTTGGCCTCGTCGATACCGGCAACATCGTCAAAGGTCACGCGGCCATGTTTTTCGGTCAGCATCTTGGCCTTGGACTTGCCAAAGCCCATCGCGCCACCTTTGCCGCCGCCTTGCATCCGGTTCATGAAATAGACCCAGACACCGATCAGCAGCAGGAAAGGCAGCAGCGTGATCAGGAACGACTGAAAGCCTGATTGCTGTTGTTTTACGGCCTGAACGGGGATGTTTTCTTCGATCAGAAGCTTGGTCACTTCGGCGTCGCCGGGTTTGATCGTGACATAGCTGGCACCGCTTTGCAGGGTATAGCGAATCTGTTCACCGTCCAGGGTCACGTTCTTGACTTCACCGCTTTGGACGGCACCGACAAAGTCGGAATAGGTTTTCTCGTTGCTCTGAAGCGTTCCGCCCGGTCCACTGAACAGATTGAACAGTGCAAGGATGAGCAGGAACAAAACGACCCAAAACGCGATATTGCGAGCGTTGCCCAAGGAAATTCTCCTAAAAGTTCCGGCAGGTGAGACGCTGCCAAGTTACCTCTTAAAATAGAGAGGATTGCCGTATGTTCAATGCGATAAAAAAGATGCGTGGAACTCGGGCCAATCTGACGCAAGCCTAGCCTGCCAGCCATTCGCGAGACCCGCAAGCGGGGCGGCCAGCACCCTGTCCGCAATCCAAACCGCAGGCGTCGCCGTCAACGCTATCCTGGGACGCCCGGTTGCACGCCACTCGGGCACCTGTTGCAACCCCTCACCGCCCAAAGCGCGGATTTCTGCGCCCATTGTTGCCGGTCCGCTGAGCCGCCATTTGCCATCCCACACAGCACCGGGCGCCGCGATCTGAGATTTCACGGCATTAAATTCCCTGCAAATCCAAACACTCCCGCCTTGTGGAACAATCAGACAACCGCCCACTGACGCAGATTGCCCATTCGCAACTGCATCCATCGCCCGATCCACTGCCGTCTGACGCGGGGGATAACCCGACCCGGCAATCCATGAGAGGATTCCCAGCAGGACACGACGCCGAATCTCAAGGGGCAACGCGGCAAATCCGGCCCGGTTCACCCTCACGTCACTTTGATCCACCTGCGCCACGGACCCTGCGGATTCTTGCGCACAGACGCCAAGTGCCGTGTGTGCCTGCGCCAGATTGTCCGCTACGCGGGACAATGAAAGCGCATCAATTCCCAAAGGTTCCAGCCCACCCAAAGCTTCGCGCGCCTTGATCCGATCGAAACGGGCATCCTGATTCGAAGGATCGTCCACCCATGCTACGCCAGCCTCAGTCAGATGGGTGCGCAGCTGTTCACGGGTGATCCCCAGCATCGGACGCAGCAACGTCAGACCCCGCTGTTTCCGAATAGCCGACATGCCGGACAGGCCCGTGACCCCGGATGATCGGCCCAACCGCATCAGCAGTGTTTCCGCCTGATCATCTGCGGTGTGGCCCAGCGCAATGGCATCGATTCCGCGGCCCTTTGCCCATTCGGATAATAATTCATACCGCGCCTGACGTGCCCGGTCCTGCAAGTTACCGGTTCTGTCCCATCCCGACCAACGCAGCGTATCATGAGACATCCCCAACGCAGCAGCCTGCCGGGATACCGTTTCGGCCTCGCGCGCGGATTCGGGTCGCAAACCGTGGTCGACCGTGGCAACGAAAAGGGTGATGGCCTCATCTTGCGCCACCTGATGCAAAAGATGCATCAAGGCGACGGAATCCCCGCCTCCCGAAACTGCAATCCCCAACTTGCGCGGAAGTGTTTCGGGTAGCCGGGCGCGCAGGTCTGCAAGTAGTTTGCCGGAGTGATGGTTCAAGTACATCCCAACGCGGTCATCTCCTGCGTGGCGTTCGAAAACTCTGGCGCAGAAGGAAAGCGTACTCCGACCTCATTAAGCGTGATGCAGGCCTGATCGGTCTGTCCCAAACGGCCAAGCGCCGCGCCCAGTTCGTACAGCGCCTCGGGTGCAAATGCGCCCTCGGAATCACCCGTGAAGCTGGCCAGAAATGCCCGGGCCGCTTCGCGTGTGTCGCCAATCCCTTCTAGGGCATGACCGCGTTTCAGGTTGGCTTCGGGCGCCAGCGGACTGCCGGGATAGCTTGTTTCAAACTGCGCAAACAACGTGGCAGCAGTCTGGAAATCGCCATCGGCCAACGCTTGCGAGGCAGCATCAAAATCAGCACGCTCACCTATGGCAAGTTCACCATTATCGGTCGCCGTTGGCGTTTCGATACTTGTTGGTCCGGTTATCACAGTGGCCGTGTCACCGCCCAATGTCGACGTCTCACCCAACGTCGACAAATCGCCGCCTTCCAGTTCAACCAGCCGGAACTCAAGGTCACCGATACGGTTGGTGCCGTCGGTGACAATGTTCTGCACCCGCTGGTTCAATTGCTCGGTCTGGCGGGTCAGGCGCTGCAATTCGGCCTCGATGGCATCCACCCGTTCAAGAACCGAACTGCCGGACAGGTTTGGTGCGGGTGAACCCGTAGTGGAAAACTCGCGTTTCAAACGCTGAATTTCCACGTGCAGCACCGTCAGTTCCTGACGGATGTCCGCAAGGGTCTGTTGATCCTGTGCCTGTGCTACACCAGCCGTCGCCACAACCGCCGCCAAAACCCATCCTGCAATGCGCATCATCTTACCCCAGAGTTGACCCGGTCAGAACCGTTACCGCACGGCGGTTCTTGGAATAACATTCCTCGGTGCTGCAAATCTCGATCGGGCGTTCCTTGCCATAGCTCACGGTGTTCAGGCGGCTGCCCGCAACGCCGCGCGAAATCAGGTACTCACGCGCAGCGTTCGCCCGGCGTGCGCCCAGCGCAAGGTTGTATTCCCGCGTGCCCTGCTCATCCGCGTGGCCTTCGATCGTTGCGACAAAATCCGGATTGGCCAGCAGCCAGTCCGCCTGCCCTTGCAGCACTGTTTGCGCCTCGGGCGACAGGGTTGACTGGTCAACGGCAAACAGGACACGGTCCCCGACCGTTTGCTGGAAATACGCGGGCGAGCGCGGATCACTCGGTGATCCGGGGACAATGGATCCAATGCCTCCGCTACCACCACCGCCACCCAAGGCTGAGGGGTCATTGTTTGTGCAGGCGGCGATCACACTCAGCGCGCCCAGCGCCAGAACTTTGCTCAATACGTTCATTTCAGGTGCCTCGTGTTATGTTTATTGCCGCCTGTCTACCACAGGGACGATTTGTTGTGAACTTTGCTGCGATCAATTCTGCAATGGGCCCCAGGACGGATCACTGCCGCCGTCCGGTGTACGTACCGGGCGCAGGTTCCTGCCCGAGATATCCACCGAGTAAAGCGATGCCCTACCACTGGCCCCCTGCGTTTCGCGGGTGAACATGATGACCCGGCCATTGGGCGACCAGGTGGGGCCTTCATCCAGGAAAGAGGCTGTCAGCAAACGTTCTTCTGACCCGTCGATGCGCATCACGCCGATATGGAACCGGCCCTGGTTCTGCTTGGTAAAGGCGATCAGGTCGCCGCGCGGTGACCAGACCGGGGTACCATAGCGGCCTGCGCCAAAGCTGATCCGCGTGGCCTCGCCCCCGTTTGCTGCCATCACGTACAATTGCGGCGTGCCGGAGCGGTCGCTTTCAAAGACGATCCGGCTGCCGTCGGGTGAATAGCTGGGGGCAGTTTCAATTGCGGGCGTGTTGGTCAGGCGCGTGCTTTGACCCGAAACGATATCCATTTTCCACAGATCGGTATTGCCGCCCTGAATCAGCGAATAGACAATCGACCGGCCATCCGGCGAGAACCGAGGCGAAAAGCTCATCGTCCCGTCCTGCGTCTTCAGTTCCCGCGGTTTCGGGCGCCCGATTTCAGTCACGTATATGCGCGGGCTGCCGCTTTCATAACTGGTATAAAGCAGCCGGTCACCGGTGGGTGAGAACCGGGGCGCCAGAACGATTGCGGCGCTGTCGGTCATGTACTGCACATTCGCGCCATCGTAATCCATGATCGCCAAACGCTTCAGGCGCTGGTCCTTCGGCCCGCTTTCCGAAACAAAGGCAACGCGGCTGTCAAAATAACCGCCTTCACCTGTGATCCGGCTATAGACCTGATCGGCCACCTTGTGCGCCATGCGCCGCCACCCGTCTGTGGTACCTGCCAGTTGAAGGCCATTGCCCAGTTCCTGGCCCGAAAACACATCCCACACCCGGAACCGGACCGTCAGTTTCTGACCGGACACATTGACAGCGCCGGTGACCAGCGCGTCAGCATTGATCGCCTTCCAATCCGCAAACTGAACCGGAGCTTCGAAGCTGCTGACCCGGCTGATGAACGCATCCGAGGAGATTTCGCGGAACAACCCGGTCCCGGTCAGGTCAGCCGCCACCACGCGCGAGATATCCTGCGCGAACTGAGCTGCGGCCGGACTGTCCGGCACAAAATTCGGAACGGCAAAGGGCAAGGGTTCGATAATCCCCTCATCCAGTTCCAGGCGCAAAGGCCCGTTCTGTGCATAAACCGGCGCAGACATCAGTGTCAGGCCGACAAAGAGGCTGGTCAGAAGCTTCATCATTTGATCCGCATCCTCTCGGGGTTAAATGTAATCTCAACATCCTGCCAATGTTCGTATTTGTCAGCAGGCAAATCATATCCTTTGGCCCCGCAGCGCAAAATTGCACGTCGCGCAGCCTCGTAGGCCTGTTTAACGGCTCCCGCCGAGCCGCCAGAGCTGTCCAGCATCCGAACACTGCCACCGACGACCGTACCATCACGGTTCAGTGAAAACGCAACAACAACCACAGTGTTCAGCGCATCCGTGGACAAGGAACCCACATTCCAACATCCAGAGACAGCCAGTCGCATCGCGTCTTTCTCTCCGCTGGTCAGCGGTGGGCCAGAAGGTTCGGACCCGCTGCCCAAGGCTTCGGCCAGGGCGTCGTTGATTGCCGTTTCATCGGTTTGTTTCTCAGGTTCCGGGGTCGCCTCAGGCGTTTTGGCCACAGCGGGTTCCGGCGGCGGGCTTGGCCGGTTTGGGCGCACGCGCGGTCGCGGAGATGTCAGGGGCGACTGGTCCTTGGTTTCCTCGGCCTCGGTCACAATCTCAGGGGCTGCCTCTTGCGGCGCGGTCTGATCCTGCTGTTCCTGCTGAACCGCTGCGCCTTCATCCAGGGATACCGGAGGCGTCTCAAAATCATCAGGCTTTGCCTCGGGCGGTGGCGGAGCTATTGCCTCGGGCGCGACGCGATCTGATGGGCGCGGCTGTACCTCGGGGCCGGGCGGCGCAGGCTGTGCAACAGGCTCGATCTGAGGTTCCGTCAGAACCGGCGGCTCGTCAGGCACCTCGGGTTCAGGCGGCGCTTCCACGATGATGGGCTCTGGCTCTGGTTCCGGTTCAGCCGGTGCAACAGGTTCAGGGCGGGGCTGTTCGTCACTCTCGGGTTCCGGCGGCTTGGTCACAGCCTCCGGCTCGGGCGGCTGCTGCAACGCGGTCGGCACTTCGGGGAGTTCCGGCGCATCCCGCTGGGCCGTCATGGCCGCGAATTGTTCAGCCGTGATCACAGAGACATCCTGCACAGCCATCGGCAACGGTTCGGACCGGAAGGTGCCGCCGAACATCGCCCATCCGATCAGGCTGACATGCGCAATCGCTGAAATCTTGGTGCCGGTATCCACCGTGCGACCTCACTCTCCACCTTCATCCAGCGTCGGCCCGCCGGTATCGGTCACAAGGCCAACGTTGGAAAACCCGCCCGCGTTCAGCGCACCCATGACCTGCATCACCTGTGCATAAGGGATTGCGCCATCGGCCCGCAGGAAAACCCGGTCGCTGCTCCGCTCTGCCGCAATGGCACGCAGCTTGCCAATCAACTCTTCGCGCAACACGTCGGTGGTCTGGATCTGCACGCGGCCGTCTGCGGTCAGGGTCACGGTCAAAGGCTCTTCGTTGTCGCCGGGCAGCGCACTGGCTGCGGTCTTGGGCAGATCGACCGGAACACCGACCGTCAGCAATGGCGCGGCCACCATGAAGATGATCAGCAACACCAGCATGACATCCACGAAAGGTGTCACATTGATCTCGGCCATCGGCTGCGCGCGACCGCGACGCCGACCACGCCTGCGCCCATTGCCGTTCGAAGATTGCTGGATCGCAGCGCCCATCGTCAGCTGTCCAACTGGCGCGACAGAATGGTTGCGAATTCATCCGCAAAGGCTTCATAGCCGCCAACGATCCGGTCACTATCGGCGCTGAGTTTGTTATAGAAAATCACCGCCGGGATCGCCGCCAAAAGGCCCAACCCTGTCGCCATCAACGCCTCGGCAATACCGGGGGCCACAACGGCAAGGTTGGTGTTTTGCTGTTCGGCAATCTCGATGAATGCATTCATGATGCCCCAAACGGTGCCAAACAGCCCGATAAACGGAGCCGTGGAGCCGACAGTTGCCAGAATGGGAAGACCTTTTTGCAGGGTTTCCGCCTCTTTCGCGATGGCGACATCCATCGACCGGTCGATCCGCGCGGTTGCCCCGGCAATCAGCCCGCCATCATTGCGATGCGACCTGCGCCACTCGATCATGCCTGACGCAAAGATCTTTTCCGAGCTGCCATCCGGCTGCGTTCCGATCTGCTCGAACAACTCATCCAACGGGTTGCCCGACCAGAAGCTTTCATCAAAAACCTGCGCCTCGCGTCGGGCCGCGCGATAGTTGATCAGCTTCTGAATGATGATCCCCCAGGACCAGATGGATGCGCCGGTAAGTACCAGCATCACCAGTTTGACGATAAAGGTCGCGCGGGCAAACAGCCCCCACATGGAGAAGTCGATCTCCTGCGCCAGCGCCAGCGTTTCAGCTTCCATGAACCTGCTCTTTGTTTTGCCTGATGGCCGTTCGTTTGGCCTTATTTTGCCAAACGCTATCTCAGTTGGTCATGAAAAGCCAACAGAACCACCCATGGTCCGCAAATTGTTACATCAATGCGCGAATCTCTGCCGGCAATCGGATCGGTTTGCCCGCTTTATTGATGCAAACAGCCGTGACAGATGCACGAAATATTTCGGTGTCACCGCGACGAACAAGCTGCGCCATAGTCAGACGCACGCCCGAGATTTCGGTGACCTCGGTTTCAACGATCAATTCATCATCAAACCTTGCAGGCGCCAGATACTCGGCCTCGACCCGCCGCACGACCCAAACAATGCCCTCCTCCCGCATGGCGTTTTGGTCATTGCCCAGATTACGCACCCAGTCCGAGCGCGCGCGCTCGATATAGCGCAGGTAGTTCGCGTGATAGACAACCCCACCCATGTCGGTGTCTTCATAATACACGCGGATGGGGTAGGTGTGTTTCATTGCAACGCCTCCAGTCGGGCAAACAGCCTTAACGCATGCGAGGCATCCTGCGCCGCCCGTGGCAAAACCGGATCATAGGCCGCCCGGATCAAGGATGCGATGTCGGGGCGCAGGATCGTGGCCTCACCTGCGATTGCCAGTGGAGATTGATTGCGAAATGCAGTGTCCGACCAGAGCAAGATGGTCTGCACGACCTGATTGAGCGCAAGGGTTTCCGCCGGAACCTTGGACAAGTCCTTGTCCATGCGCAGAAACACAAACGCCGCGCGGACCGCGCCATCTTCTTCGAACCGGAAAATGCGGTACTGGTTTGCATCTGCCGCGACCAGCCGCGCAACCAAAGGTTCCAGATCCGGGATAAGGCGATCAAGGTCCGGTACCTCCAGCAGCTCCTGCCAGTCCCGGAAAAAGAAAACCATGCAATTCGCGCCAAGCTCAGGGTCCGTCTCAGCCATTTGGTGACCGGCCAGCGTGACAACAGCTTCGAAAGCCCCCTTTACGGTGGCCAGCGTCTCGTCTTCGACGCCGAAAACGATCGGAACAATAGGCCGCCCCCAGCGCGCAAACAGAAACTCACCGCTTTCGCGTGTGAACAGCGCCTCAATTTCTTCCGGTGTCACCGCCAGCCCTTCATCTTTTTAAAAATACTCTCGCCGAAAGGCATAAAATCTAAGTGCGCTGGCTTCAACCGAACAGATCGCTTTGCCGCTTGGGCGCGGCCATCCCAAGATGCGTCCACGCCTTCTGCGCCAACATCCGCCCACGCGGAGTACGTTGGATCAGCCCCTGTTGCAGCAAATAGGGCTCAATCACTTCCTCAAGCGAGTCGCGGCTTTCGGACAGCGCGGCAGACAGGGTTTCAATCCCCACCGGGCCACCTGCATAGTTTTCGGCAATCAGCTTCAGATAACGCCGGTCCGCACCATCAAGGCCCAAATTATCGACGCCCAGACGGGTCAAGGCACCATCGGCTAGGTCCCGTGTGATCCGCCCGTCCCCTTCGACAATGGCGAAATCCACAACGCGTCTCAGCAATCGCCCGGCGATACGCGGCGTTCCGCGCGACCGGCGTGCGATTTCGCGCGCACCATCGTTATCCGCGGGCGCGCCCAGTTTCCGCGCGTTCCGGGTGACGATTTCGTGCAATTCATCGACCGTGTAGAACTGAAGCCGGGTCGGGATACCAAACCGGTCACGCAAGGGCGTTGTCAGCAGACCCATCCGCGTGGTGGCCCCCACCAGCGTGAATGGCTGCAATTCGATCCGAACGGTGCGCGCAGCAGGACCTTCACCAATAACAAGATCCAGCTCGAAATCTTCCATCGCCGGGTACAGCACTTCTTCCACCGCCGGGTTGAGCCTGTGAATCTCGTCGATGAACAACACGTCCCGCGATTCAAGATTGGTCAGGATCGCCGCCAGATCCCCCGCCTTGGCCAGAACCGGGCCCGAGGTCATGCGAAAGTTCACCCCCAACTCACGCGCCATGATCTGCGCGAGGGTCGTCTTACCCAACCCCGGAGGTCCGTGAAACAAGGTGTGGTCCATCGCCTCGCCGCGTTGCCGGGCAGACTGGATAAAGATGCGCAAGTTAGCGCGCGCCTCAGCCTGACCAATGAATTCATCCAGCCCCTGAGGACGCAAAGCGCGGTCATTGTCTTCCGGCAGGGGTTCCGGGCGCAGGGTGGGATCAGCTTCAACCATTCACTTACCCTTTCGGAGCCAACAGCCTGAGGGCCGCGCGGATCAGATCAGCCTCGTCCGCATCCGGCTGACTGGCAGCCGCTTCAGCCACGGCACCTGCCGCCTCGGACGGCCCATATCCAAGGTTGGCCAACGCCGACAACGCCCCGGCAGACGCGGCCGCTGCACCCGATGGCGGTTTCGAAACACGTCTCGGCGCGGGCGTAGTGTCATTCGGTTCAACAACCTCGAGTTCCGGCCCGTCCATCGCCTGAGCAATCGTGCCGCCCATGGCCATCACGCCAGGTGCCTTATCCTTGAGGTCCAACACGATCCGCTGGGCGGTTTTTGGCCCGACGCCCTTGGCCGCCTTGACCGCGCCCCAGTCCCCGAGGGCAATTGCGCGGCTGACACCGTCGGGCCCCAGTGCACTCAGGATCGCCAGCGACACCTTCGCGCCGACCCCCTGGACCGAGCACAGCAGGCGATGCCACTCTTTCTCGACAAGCGACAGAAACCCGTAAAGCTGCATAAGGTCTTCGCGGACGACCATGTCAGTGTAGATCGAGACCGCCTCACCCGCCCCCGGCAATGCCGCCAAGGTCCGGTCGGAACAATAGACAAGATAGCCGACGCCCCGAACATCGATCAGCACATGGTCCACCGCGCGGTAATCCAGCCGCCCTGTCAGTTTGCCGATCATGCCCGCACCTCTTTCACACGCGCCTGTTGCGTTTTCCCGTAATAGGCATGGCAGATCGCAATCGCCAGTGCATCCGCCGCGTCGGCCCCTTTCGGCAAACAGCCCGGCAATTGCAGTTTGACCATATGCAAAACCTGCTCTTTCTCGGCATGACCCACACCCACCACGGTCTTTTTCACCCGGTTGGGGGCATATTCCCCCACCGGCAGACCGGCCTGTGCCAGCGTCAGCAACGCCACGCCACGCGCCTGCCCAAGCTTGAGGGTTCCGGCCCCGTCCTTGTTCACGAATGTCTGTTCGATAGCAGCCTGATCGGGCCTGTGATCCGCAATCACTTCGACAATCTGATTGTGCAGCGACAGCAACCGCTCGCCCAGATCGTCGCCATCCGATTTGCATAATCCATTGGCCACATGGCTCAGGCGGCTGCCATTTGATTCGATGACGCCCCATCCCAGGGTTCTAAGCCCCGGATCGATGCCCAGAATTCGCATGTTTTGCCTCGGCCTGCTCGGGTTGTGTGATCTTTTTTCAACGCCTAGCACGAAGCGTGAACATTTTCCAAGCGAATTGACCCCAGGGCTGAAAACGACACGCGTGCTTCAGGCGCGACTTCGGGCGCGTTTTGCGACCCAGTGAAGTCTGAATTCGACACTTTCTCAAAGGCTTTTTCACCAATTGTTTAAGGGGATTACAACTTCGTGAAGCCTTGCAGAAAACGCATAGGACACATGCAAAAACTGAACTTGTGCGAACGAAATGACGGCACTAGATGCCCCGCAGATCGCAGAAATGCAATGTGAACACTAACCAGAAGGAAACAGGATATGGCTGCACTGGACACAACCCGCGTCGCTACCACTGGCTCGTTCGGCCTTGTTGGCCGTATCGGCGCATTTTTCGTATCGGCCGTTAACGCCGCAGTTGAATGGAATGACGCCCGCGTAACCCGCAACGCGCTGACCGGTCTGACCGACCGCGAACTGGATGATATCGGCCTGTGCCGCGGTGACATCGACACCATTGCCGAAGGTCGCCGCTAAGAACCGACCCCAACACTTATATGCCCCTTCCTCCTCCCTTGAGGGGCACACAAAAACACCGCGCACCGTAAGGGTACGCGGTGTTTTTTTAATCCGAGGGAGCGGATTAGTAGAAAACTTTGTTCAGCTGAGTGGCGAGGGCTTGCGACACAGGATCGATTTGCATCACCCAGGCACCGGCTTTTTCGACTGGTGTGCCTTCGTTCAGGCTGTCGATCCGATATTGATAGCCGGTGGGACTAAGGTGGGACAAAAGAAATGCTTTGAAGGCGAAGAAACCCACAAGCGTAAGCAACAGCACCTTTGCTGGCACCGCCGAGCTCACCCGCTGCGGCCTCATCACAACCAGCCCATCCTTGCGCATCGTCGCACGATAGCCACGGCTCATCTTTTGGTGTTTCTTGTTCAGGCGATTTACGCGCTGATTGAACTCCAGTTGTTTACCCGTCATGGCAGCCTCCAAAAACCGCCCCCCTCGACTTCATTCAGAAAACGGTAAAAAGAGATTGCGACAAAAACGTGGCAAAAACCTATAAAACTCCTGCAAATGGCCTAATTCGCGCCCTGTTTGGTTAAAATTAGGGTCGTCCACTCACCAATCTCGGCCCTATAGGCCTGATTGAACCCGTTTTGTGAATAAACGGAAACCACGTCATCGGCCTGTTCGTTAAGGATTCCCGACAGGATCGCATGCCCACCTGGGCGGAGATTCGCTGCCATTTCGGGTGACAAGGCCACCAAAGGCCCTTTGAGGATATTGGCAAAGATCAGATCGTAGGGTGCGTGTGCCTTGAGGTCGGGATGATCGAAACCTGCGGCTTCAACACACCGAACCGCGCCGGACATACCGTTTGCCTTCAGGTTGGCTTCGGCCACTTCAACGGCCACCTCGTCGATATCGCTGGCAATGAAATCACCATCCCATACCCGGGCTGCCGCCATGGCCAGAACGGCCGTGCCGCAACCGATATCCGCTACTTTCGAGGCACTGAATCCTTCATCCAACAACCGGTCCAGAGCTTTCAGACATCCCAGCGTGGTACCGTGATGCCCGGTGCCAAAGGCCATTGCCGCCTCGATCAGCAGTGGAATGCGACCGTCGGGCAGCTTGTCGGCATCGTGGCTACCATAGACAAAAAAGCGGCCCGCCTCAACCGGGGCAAGCTCGCGCCGCACATGGGCCACCCAATCGGTTTCAGGCAATTCCGACACAACAAAAGGTTTGGCTTCAAAGGCAACTGCCAGAACGGCCAGTGCGGCCTCGTCAGGGGCTTCGGTGAAATATCCACCCACTTCCCACAGGCCCGAACCGTCTTCGACCTCGAACACACCGACGCCGGTTGGTTCGGGCTCCAGACGCTCCATCGCTTCGCCCAGACCTTCGGCGGCTTTCTTACCTGTCAGCGTGGTCAGCGCAGTGAATGTGGGCATCCGGAACTCCTGTGTCAGTTGGCACTGCGCGTAGGACGGTGCGCCGCCGACGTCAAGCTTTGCGGCCTATTCCGCCGGGGCTGGCGCGTATTTGCTCAGGACGGTCTCATTGCCCGGTTCCGGGTGGCGTGGAACCAGCAGGGACAGCAGCAGAGAAACGACCGCCATCGCCGCCGCTAGGCCAAATACGGCGCCTGGCGACATGACCCAGAGCAAACCCAGCAACGCGGGCAAGAATACAGCGGCGATATGGTTGATCGTGAACGCGACTGCGGCAGTTGGCGCAATATCCGCCGGATCGGCGATTTTCTGAAAATAGGTTTTAAGTGCAAGCGCCAGCGCGAACAGAACATGGTCGATGACATAGAGTGTCGCCGCCAACAGCACGCCCCAGCCAAACCAGTAGATGCCACCATAGGCTGCGAACACGATTGCCAGACCGGTATATTCAAAGATCAACGTGCGCCGTTCGCCAAACCTGGCCACTGCTTTACCCAGCAACGGAGCAACCATCATGTTGATCATCAGGTTGATCAGATACAGGCTGGTCAGCTCATGCACTTCAAAGCCGAACTTCTCAACCATCATGAACCCGGCAAAGACGACAAAGATCTGTCGCCGCGCGCCCGCCATGAATTGAAGAGCGTAATACAGCCAGTATCGACGGCGCAGGATCAGTTTCTTGGTTTGCGGCGTGGGGGCATCGAATTGTGGGAAGGCGAACAGGCAAAACAGGGCCAGCAAAGCTGTTGCACCGCCAGCGGCCATGAAGACAAAGTTGTAGGACAGATCGAACCGCTCCCAAGTCAGAACGATCAGCCCGTACACCACCATCGTTGCTGCCGAGCCCATAGCGACCAGCCACCCCAATACCTGCGGTGCGCTATCCTTGGGAAGCCATTGCAGCTGAAGCGACTGGTTCACAGTCTCATAGTAGTGAAACCCGATTGAACTGAACAAGGTCACGAACAACAATCCGCCAAGGCTTGGGAACCACGCCGTCAAAGCCGTTGCGACCCCAAGCATCATCAGCGAGATCATGGCCAGCACCTGCTCGCGAATGAAAATGATGACGGCAATCACGCCGACCGCCAGAAAGCCCGGAATCTCGCGCACCGTGTGCAGCAGGCCGATATCGGCCCCGTCGAAATTCGCTGCCTCAATGACGAAGTTGTTCAACAGCGCGCTCCACGCGTTGAACGCGATGGGCATGGTCAAGGCCATCACGAACAGAAGCGTGACAGGGCGACGCCAGAACGGAAGGCTCTGCGCCTCGGCAAGGGGCATGGGTTTCAGCATGAGAGTCCTCTACGCCCATTTCACTGCTTTGGCGAGAGGGAAGCGGTCTGCGCACAATCACCCTGCACAGATGCAGAGGTCAGTAAAAACTTTGTGGGTCGATATCGACGGTCAGGCGAATATCACCCTTGAGACACAATGGGGCGATCCAGCGGGCAATGGCATCTTGAATCGGCGCCCCTTTCGGGGCTTTCACCAACAAGCGCACTCTGTGGCGGCCACGTATACGCGCAATGGGTGCAGGCGCGGGGCCAAAGACCTGAGCATCGATAGCGCGCAAGGGCGCATCGTTGCGGGCCATTGCATTGCCGATATCGAAAACCGGGCCGACCTCGGGCCCCGACAACACGATCCCGGCCATGCGACCATAGGGCGGCACACCGGCCGCTTGCCGACCGGCGGCCTCGGCCTTCCAAAAGCCCTCTTCGTCACCCGACAGAATCGCCCGGATCACCGGATGTTCCGGCTGAAAAGTCTGTAACAGCGCCTGCCCTGGTTTTTCAGCCCGACCGGCACGCCCCGCAACCTGTCGCATCAGCTGAAATGTTCGTTCAGCGGCCCTCAGGTCTGCGCCATGCAGACTGAGATCCGCGTCGATCACCCCCACCAATGTCAGCTTGGGAAAGTTGTGCCCCTTGGCCACCAATTGCGTTCCGATGACGATATCGGCGTCCCCTGCCGCAATCTCTTCGATCTTGGCCTTCAGTGCGCGGGCTGAGCCGAACAGATCAGAACTCAGCATGGCAATCCTGGCCTCGGGGAAGGTTGCTTCGGCCTCTTCGGCCAAACGCTCAATGCCCGGCCCCACCGGGGCCAGCTTGCCCTCGACCCCGCAGGAAGGGCAGATCTCGGGCATCGGCTTGGTCTCACCACATTGGTGGCACATCAGGCGCTTCAGGAACCTGTGTTCCACCATGCGCGCGTCGCAATGATCACAGGCGATCTGTTCCCCGCAGGCGCGGCACAGGGTAACCGGTGCATAGCCACGGCGGTTGATGAACAGCAGCGACTGTTCGCCTTTCTCGATCCGCTGCTGCACCGCTTGTCGCAAAGCCGGAGATATCCACGTTCCGGCCTGCATCTGTTCGGCCCGCATGTCGATGGGCTTCATCTCGGGCAACACCGCCGCGCCGAAACGCGATGTCAGGTCGATCCGATCATATTTACCTGCCTCAGCATTCGCCCAGCTTTCCAGCGAGGGGGTTGCGCTGGCCAGAATCACCCGCGCGCCGCAGATGGCCGACCGCAGGACCGCCATGTCGCGCGCGCTGTAATGCACCCCGTCTTCCTGTTTGTACGAGGTGTCGTGTTCCTCATCCACCACGACCAGCCCCAGATCGCGAAATGGCAGAAACAGGGCTGACCGCGCGCCAACAACCAGTTGAGCTTCCCCCTGCCCGACCATCCGCCAGACGCGCCTGCGTTCAGTCATGGTCGCGCCCGAATGCCACTCGGCAGGGCGCGCGCCAAACCGCGCCTCAACCCGCGTCAGGAACTCTGCGGTCAGCGCAATTTCCGGCAAAAGGACAAGTGCCTGCCGCCCCATGCGCAGCGCTTCGGCCACGGCCTCCAGATAGACTTCGGTCTTGCCGGAACCCGTCACGCCTTTCAGCAGCGTTGTGCCGTAATTCCCCGCCCGTTGCCCGGCGCGAAGCTGCGCAACCGCACTCGCCTGATCTTCGGTCAGGTCCTTTCCCGGCAAATCGGGATCAAGATGCGGATACGGCAGGTCGCGCGGGCTATCTTCTTCACGAACCGCGCCTTGCTTGACCAAGCCTTTGACAACGGACGAAGTTACCCCGGCCTGTTCTGCCAGTTCCTTTAACGTAAATGCCAACCCGCCATAGTCGCGCAACACGTCAAGTACACGGGTTCTGGCGTCGGTCATCCGGTCTGGCGAGGTGGTTCCCAAACGATAGATCTTGCGCATGGACGGTGGGTCACCCAGCCCCGGCGCGCGGGTCGCCAGTCGCAACATCGCGGGCATCGGCGTCAGGGTGTAGTCGGCAACCTTGCCGAGGAATGCCCGCATTTCCTTGCGCATGGGCGCAACTTCAAGCACACGGATCACCGACCGCGCCTTGTTCAGATCGAATCCACCCTGCCCCGGCCCCCAGACAACGCCCAACACCTTGCGCGGACCAAGCGGCACCTCGACAAACGCACCCAGAAAGCATCCTCCTTCCGGCGCTTTGTAATCCAACGTCCGGTCCAGCGGTTGCGTTGTCAGCACCGCAATCAGCTCTCCCTCGTCGAAAAATCCGTTAGCGCTCACAGCATATCCTTTGCAGGGGGTTCCAGCATGGCTCTCTTTGAGGTAAAGCCATCCGCGACCAAGGCCAACCCATCAAAGGACTGCCCTCATGAAATTTTTCGTAGACACTGCCGAGATCGACGCCATTGCTGAACTGAACGATCTGGGCATGGTGGACGGCGTGACCACCAACCCCTCGCTGATCCTGAAATCGGGCCGCGACATTCTGGAAGTGACAAAAGAGATCTGCGATCTGGTCGACGGTCCCGTTTCCGCCGAAGTTGTCGCCACCGAAGCTGACGACATGATCGCCGAGGGCCGCAAGCTGGCCAAGATTGCCCCGAATATCGCCGTGAAGGTTCCGTTGACATGGGCCGGTCTGAAAACCTGCAAGACGCTCAGCGACGAAGGGCAGATGGTCAACGTCACCCTGTGCTTTTCGACCAATCAGGCGATTCTGGCTGCAAAAGCAGGTGCGACCTTCATTTCGCCCTTCATCGGCCGTCTGGACGATATCAACCTGGATGGCATGGATCTGATCGCCGACATCCGTCAGGTCTATGACAATTACGGATTCGAAACCGAAATTCTGGCTGCTTCGATCCGCACCGTGAACCACGTCACCGAAAGTGCCCGCATTGGTGCGGACGTCATCACCGCGCCGCCAGCCGTAATCAAGAAACTGGCCGATCACCCGCTGACCGACAAAGGTCTGGAAACCTTTCTGGCAGACTGGGCCAAAACCGGTCAGAAAATCCTCTGATCTGGTGTGCAACCGCGCGGCGCTATCAGGCGCCGCGCCCGGCCCAACGGCCCAAAGCCTGATCTGTGATCAGGCGTGGCAGGCGGGAGCCTATCCGCCACAGCATCCGGGGAAATCCACTCTTGCGTGCATTTTTCCCAAGGCAAATCCGGTTCGGCATGCTATAACCCGCCCAACAAAAAAAGACCGGACAGGACATGAGCAGCAATCCCAAACTCGAGGATAATCTCCGCGCGGCAATTCTGGCCGAGCCCGACGTCGTTCTGGACGACAAGGACCTGATGCAAGCCCTTGTGGCCGCGAACGAACGCGCCCGGGGTGATAATGTGATCGATCTGCGCGGCATTGCCATGCAGCGGCTCGAGGCGCGGCTGGACCGGTTGGAAGATACCCACCGCTCGGTCATCGCTGCGGCCTATGAAAACCTTGCAGGCACCAATCAGGTACACCGCGCGATTTTGCGCTTGCTGGAACCCGTCGAATTCGAGGATTTCCTGCGTGCCCTTGGCGCCGATGTCGCAAATATCCTGCGGGTTGACCATATCACGCTGGTTCTGGAAACCACCGTGGCTCAGAACGATCCTGCCATCGACAGGCTTGGAGGCGTTCTGACGATCGCAGAGCCCGGCTTTATCAACCAATACCTGACCAATGGTCGCGGCGGCCCTGTCCGCGACGTGACCTTGCGCGAAACTCATCAGCCGAACCGACGTGTTTTCGGCGCGCTGGCGGATCAGTTGCGCTCGGAAGCCTGCCTGAAGCTGGACCTCGGTCCGGGTCGCCTGCCGGGCATGATCGTCATGGGGGCCCGTGATCCGCGGCATTTCACACCGCAACTCGGCACCGATCTTCTCACCTTCTTTTCCGGCGTATTCGAACGCTCGATGCGCCACTGGCTGTCGTGAACCTGATCTCACCTGCTTGCCGCGACGCGCTCCAGCACTGGCTGGACACTCTGGGCGCGCTGGCGGGGCGGTCCCAGAACACCCAGACCGCCTATCGCGGCGATGTCACCGAGTTTTTGTCTTTCATGACCCTTCATCACGGGGAACGACAAGGGTTGAAGGCGCTGGAACGGATCACCGTCTCGGACATGCGCGCCTGGATGGCGGATCAGCGCAGCGGGGATATCGGCGCGCGATCCCTTGCGCGCAAACTGTCCGCCGTCAAAAGCTTCTATCGTTGGCTGGCCGAGCGAGAGGGATTTGAACCCACCGCCGTTTTGTCGACCCGCGCGCCCAAATTCACCAAGAAACTGCCCCGCCCTCTGGCCGAAGACGCCGCGCGCGCCATGATTGACACTGTCGAGCTGCAATCTGTGTCCGACTGGGTTGCGGCCCGCGATGTTGCGGTTGTCACGCTGCTCTATGGATGTGGTCTGCGGATATCCGAAGCCTTGTCCCTGACCGGTGCAGACGCGCCCCTGCCCGAGACGTTGCGCATTGTCGGGAAGGGCGACAAGGAACGGATCGTTCCGGTTCTTCCAGCCGCCCGAGACGCGGTCGGCCGGTATCTGCAACTTTGCCCCCACCCGCAAGCGAAGAACGCCGCCCTGTTCCGGGGTGCCCGTGGCGGTCCGCTGAACCCGCGCGCGATTCAGGGCGTCATGGCTAAGGCACGGATGCAACTGGGGCTGCCATCAACCGCCACACCTCATGCCATGCGGCACAGCTTTGCCACCCATCTGCTGTCCGCCGGAGGAGATCTGCGGGCCATACAGGAACTGTTGGGGCACGCCTCATTGTCAACCACACAGACCTATACCGCAGTGGATACCGCGCGGCTTATGGAGGTCTACAACCGTGCGCACCCCAAGGCGTGACCGATACATCGAACAGAAACCTCGGGCTTTTGGTTTGCATCTCTGGCGTGCATCGGTCATGACCCTAACATGACACTCAGATTCAAAGCTCTTGCCGTACATCTCTTCACTGCCACAGGTGCTGTTTTCGCAATGCTGGCCATGCTGGCCGCCGTGGAAGAGAAATGGAGCCTAATGTACCTTTGGCTGGTTGTATCTTTCGTTGTTGATGGCATCGACGGTCCGCTGGCGCGGCACTATCACGTCAAAAAGAACGCGCCCGAGTTTGACGGTGTCTTGCTGGATCTGATCATCGATTATCTGACCTATGTGTTCATTCCAGCCTTTGCGCTGTTCAAATCCGGATTGATGGATGGGTGGACCGGCTGGTTCGCAATCATTGTCATCACCTTCGCCAGCGCGATGTATTTCGCGGACACTCGCATGAAAACCAAGGACAATTCCTTTTCCGGCTTTCCCGGATGCTGGAACATGTTCGTTGTCGTGATCTTCGCGCTTGAACCCAATTTCTGGATCATCCTGCTGCTGGTCACACTGCTGTCGCTTGCGATGTTTCTACCTTTGAAGTTCGTTCACCCCGTGCGCACCGAACGCTGGCGCAGTGTGACCTTGCCGGTCGCCCTTGCATGGACGTTCTTTGCGGGCTGGGCCGCATGGGTCGATTTTCATCCCGAAAGCTGGGCACACTGGGGTCTGGTCATCGCCAGCCTGTACCTGACATTTGCGGGTATCGCACAACAGGTCATTCCGCAGCGCCGTACCTGACACGAGCGCTGCCGGACCGGGTTTAAAGAACGTCCTGAACCTCAAATTCAGTACCGTTATGGGTAAAGACGTCACCCGCTCGCAGACCGGCCATGGCCAGATAGATCGGGCTTTGCGTCGAAATCCCCATATATGTATCTCCACCCACCTCGAACCGGGTCGTCGAAACACAGACGACAAAGCTGCGGTTGTTGAACCTGATCACCGATCCCGGCCTGACTGTATCGGTCACACCAAAATCGGTATTCTCGATCACATCGATCTTGGCATGATGCGCATGGACAGGCGCGTCAAACGCAGCCGCCAGATCGGCATTTTCGCGCGATGCGGCTATGTCATCCTTGTCGTGGCCTTCCCGGTCATCCAGTTGGGCATCCTTCAGAAACGCATCGTAATGGGCCTGCGCCGTTGCAAGTTCCTCCGCCTCAAGCGACATCAACCGGTCGATAATGGCCTTCTTCTGGGCTGCGCGATCTTTTTCGGTGCTCATTCAATGCGATCCTTCAAATTCAGCAACTGATATAAGTTGTGCTTCCCAGAACCGGATTGCAACCGAATTTCGAGGCTCAGATCAAAAGACCCGCCGCCCGTTCATGCCGTAGCAGTGCAACCTTTGTCTCGATCCCGCCGCACCCGGAAAACCCGCCCAGCCCATTGGCAGCCAGCACCCGGTGGCATGGAATAATAACGGGAATCGGGTTTGCTCCACAGGCCTGACCGACCGGTTGCGCCGGTTGTCCCAGCGCCTTGGCGATATCCCCGTAGGTGCGCGTTTCCCCAAGAGGAATGGCATACATAAGATCACAGACCTGCCTTTGAAACTGCGATCCATGGATGCGGTAGGGCAGATCGAAGCGGTCAAGCCGTCCAGCATCATAGGCCATCAACTGCGCCGCCGCCTCGCGCAGCAGAGCTGTTGGTTCGCCGTCGTCCTGACCGTCCCAGACCAGCCGCGTGAGGGCACCATCCGTTTCCTCGATCCCAAGTCTTCCGAACTGAGTATCAACTGCAATCATCGCCATGGGCTGACGGTTTCAGATCAATCCTCCAAGTTCAAGTGGCGAAGCCACGGGGGTCTGCGCGACGCGCGGATTTTGCGAAATGCCGCAATCATGTTAGCTTGGCTGCATTGTCAAAAAGAGATTTGGAGCATGAGATGGGTCGTCATTTGATCCTGACGGTTCACGGAATTGGCGAACAAATACCCGGTGAGACTGTCGATCAGGTTGTCGGGGCCGCGACAACCTGGCTGGATGGCAATCCCGAACCCCCGATTGAGGTTCAGCGCGGGATGATCGAACTGGCCGAAACAACCTTCGACGGCACGCCCCGAAGCGCAAAACTATTCCCGGTCAACCTGCGCAAGGTGACGAAACCGTCAGCACCGCAGGACGAGGCCATGTTTGCCGAGGTTTTCTGGGCCGACCGCTCGCCTGCCCCGAAGGGAGCCATTAAGACAGCATTGGACCTGATCTGGGTTGTTCTCGCGCTGGGTTATCTGGCCATGGACAATGCCGAACAAACGCATAGCCGCGCGGATGTGGCCGCGGACCAAGCCAACGGCAGGAACACTTTGGCCGCCCGGCTGGTTCACCTTTTTACCTGGGTTTTCTTCGGCGCAGTTGCGACCCTGAATGCCTATCTTCTGATCGGAGCGCTCGCCGTGATGGTTGATCGCGTTCCCGGGATCTTCTTTCAAAGCACGATCCTGCTGTTCTGGCTCTTGTTCACGCTTTACGCCGGAGGGGCCGCATACGGACTAAGGCGCAGTTTTACAGCCCCGACTTATCTGAGACGCGTATTCTGGCGCGGCATTTTCGGGATGGGGTTCTTGCTGCTGATCTGCCTGATCATTGGTCCGCTTGGTCTGGAAATCCGAGCCTGCACACCCTTGCAGGACAGCCCGGTTTGCCCTTCGGCGCTGGAGCAGTTTGTAGCTTTTCAGGTCTACCTGCTCGCGTTTTTCTGGGCTTCTCTAATCTTCATGACAATCATTTTGTACGTGCTTTCTGCGACCAGCCTTGATGAAAAGGTTCAGGCAGACAATCTGAAAGAACACAGGCGGCTGTACCCCAGCATATGTGCAGGCATGTTGGTGTTCTGGATGTTCTTCATTTCCGGGTTGTGGCTAATGCTGCGGGAAATGCTCGACACGATTCCGGGGCTGTCGGATGGAAAACTGACCGGTCTTTTTGACAATTTCCTCAGTGACTCCATCGAAACACTCAGTGTTGCCTTCGCGGCAATTGTCCTGCTTGCGTTTGTCGGTGTTGGCCTGTTTGCCGGTCGCAGAAGGCTGAAGGCGAACCTACATATCCGCGACGGGCTGATCAGCCGCGCCATCCTCAATCGTTTTGCACAATGGGTTTTTTTGTTCGGTGCAATCGTACTGGCGATGGTCACTATCCGAGAAATCGCGTTGAGCCAGCACGTCGATCCCCTGTGCCAAATCGGAACGGACAATTGCAACCTGATTGGCCGGGTTCTGAACAAACTGGCAAGCAAACAGGGCGAGATTGGCCTGATCGTCCTGGGTGCAACAGCATTGATGTACCGCTTTTCCGATTTCGTCGCAGCAGGGCTGGGTGTGGCACGGGACATCGTCACCTATGCCATTCGCGACAAGTGTTTACTGACAGCGGACCTGAAAACGAGGCTGCGCAATTATCCGGATCGCAAGGCGATTGATGAACGTTTTTATCGTACGCTGCATTATGTGGTGGATATCTTTGCCGCGGACCACATCACAGTGATCTCACATTCACAAGGCACGGTGATTGCCACGCAAATGCTGGCTGATCCACGCGTGAAAAAGCTTATCAATGGGCGCACCCTGACGCTGATTACAATGGGCTGTCCTGTGACCCATATCTATCAGCGCTATTTTCCCGAGATGTTCACAGTCGTTCCCAAAAACCTGAACGCCGCATGGTTCAACATCTTCAGGCAGGATGACTTTGTAGGGACCGAGATTGAAGGCGGGCTGATTTCCGCAAACCGCAACATTCCGGTCGAGCCCGGTGGTCACACCGGATATTTCACGGATTATCAGGTTTGGAAGGCCCTGAAGGACTCAGCCATAGGCTTTGACCTGTTTAATCCGACACCGCAATCCGCGCAGACGTGAAACGAAAAACGCCCCCTCGAAGGATCGAGAGGGCGGTTTCAATCAGCTTAGCGCCTCATCGCAGCGTCGGCAAACTCCGACATGGGCGTGGCGGCCCACGTCAGGAAGGATTTTCCAACAGCGCTGACATTTCTCGCCTTCTGCTTTTTCGAACACGACGGCCACGCCTTCGATTTCGGGCACACGGAACGCCTCGGCAGGGGCCGGGTCGCCGGTCACGGTCAGGCCCGAGGTGATGCACATGTCGTCCACGTCGAACGTGGCCAGCAGATCGCGGGTATCGCCATCATCGACATGCACGATCGGGGCCGCTTCGAGGCTTGAGCCGATCACCTTGTCCTGGCGCTGGATTTCCAGCGCGGCTGTCACGGCCCGGCGCACTCGGCGCACCTTTGCCATGTTGGCCTCAAGCTCGGCATCGCGCCAATCCGCAGGCGTTTCCGGGAAGTCGACCAAGTGGACCGAGCTATCGTCGCCCGGAAAGCGCCCCAGCCAGACCTCTTCCATGGTGAAAACCAGAACCGGTGCCAGCCACGTGGTCAGGCGATGGAACAGGATATCCAACACCGTCCGCGCAGCACGACGGCGCGGCGTGTCGCCGTCACAATAAAGAGCATCCTTGCGGACGTCGAAGTAGAAGGACGACAGGTCAACCGTGGCAAAGGTGAAGACCGCGCTGAATACGCCCTGGAAATCGAAGGACGCATAGCCCTTGCGAACCTGCTCATCCAGATCGGCCAGCCGGCTGAGCACCCAGCGCTCCAGACGCGGCATATCTTCGGGTGCAACGCGATCGGCCTCGGTGAAATCCGCCAGCGAGCCCAGCATAAACCGCATGGTGTTGCGCAGACGGCGATAGCTGTCGGCGGTGCCTTTCAGGATCTCCGGCCCGATCCGCTGGTCGGCCGTGTAGTCGGTCTGAGCCACCCAAAGGCGCAGGATATCGGCGCCGTACTGCTTGACGACCTCTTCCGGTACGATGGTGTTACCCAACGATTTGGACATCTTGTTGCCCTTGGCATCCAGCGTGAAGCCGTGGGTGACGACGTTGCGATATGGCGCACGGCCTTTGGTGCCGCAAGCCTGCAACATGGATGAATGGAACCACCCGCGATGCTGGTCGGTGCCTTCCATGTAGACGTCGGCGATGCCGTCCTCGGTCCCATCTTCGCGGTCGCGCAAAACAAAGGCGTGAGTGGATCCAGAATCGAACCACACATCCAGCACGTCAAACACCTGATCGTAGTCATCGGGGTTGGCGATGCCGTCGAGAATTTTCTCTTTGAACCCGTCGGTGTACCAGATATCCGCGCCGTCTTTCTCAAACGCCGCCTTGATGCGCGCGTTGAGCTCGGCGTTGCGCAGCAGGTAATCCGCGTCGGTTGGCAAGGCACCTTTCTTGGTGAAACAGGTCAGCGGCACGCCCCAGGCACGCTGGCGCGAGAGAACCCAGTCCGGGCGTGCTTCGATCATCGAATAGAGGCGGTTGCGCCCCGTCTGCGGCGTCCACTTCACCAGTTCGTCGATGGAGCGCAGCGCACGTTCGCGGATGGTGTCCCCCATCTCACCCATGCCGTCGTCCAGCTTGCGGTCAACGGATGCAAACCACTGCGGCGTGTTGCGATAGATGATCGGCGCCTTCGAGCGCCATGAATGCGGATAGCTGTGCTTGATCTTGCCGCGCGCCAGCAGCCCGCCGACCTCGGCCAGCTTGTCGATGACAACTTTGTTCGCGTCACCCTCACCACCCTTGCGGGACAGGATGTATTTGCCACCAAAGAACGGCAGATCGGTGCGGAACGAACCATCATCCATCACGTTATAGGTGATGACCTGCTCCAACATGCCTAAATCGCGGTAGAGTTCGAATTCCTCCATACCATGTGACGGCGCACAGTGGACGAAACCGGTGCCTTCGGTATCGGTCACGAAGTCAGCCGCGCGGAAGTCGCGGAGGTCGTCCCATTCGCCATTGCCGCCCTCGGCCCCGGCCAGCGGGTGGGTCAGTTGAACACCTTCAAGTTCATCGGTGGCGACACCGCGTACACGGGTCCACTGATCGTCGTTCAGACGGGCACGACCCAACACATCTGCGGCCATATTGTCAGCCAGCAGGAATCTGTCACCCACATTAGCCCAGCATTCCTCAGGCGCGCCGGTGACTTCGTACAGGCCGTAGGAGATGTCGTTGCCATACACGACCGCCTTGTTCGACGGCATGGTCCAGGGAGTGGTGGTCCAGATTACGACGAACGCATCATCCAGATCACCCGCGTTCATGACCTTGAACTTCACCCAGATGGTAAAGCTTTCCTTGTCGTGATACTCGACCTCGGCCTCGGCCAGCGCGGTTTTTTCGATGGGCGACCACATCACGGGTTTCGAGCCCTGATACAGCGTGCCGTTCATCAAGAATTTCATGAACTCGTCGGCGATCACGGCCTCGGCATGAAAGTCCATGGTGATGTAGGGATCAGGCCAGTTGCCGGTGATGCCCAGGCGCTTGAACTCTTCCCGCTGGATGTCGATCCAGCCTTCGGCGAACTTGCGGCATTCCTGACGGAAGTCGACGATGTTCACCTCGTCCTTGTTCTTGCCCTTCTTGCGGTACTGTTCTTCGATCTTCCATTCGATCGGCAGGCCGTGGCAGTCCCAACCGGGCACGTAACGCGCGTCAAAGCCCATCATCTGATGAGAGCGCACGATCATGTCCTTGATCGTCTTGTTCAGTGCGTGGCCGATATGCAGGTGGCCGTTCGCATAGGGGGGGCCGTCGTGCAGAGTAAAGGGTTTGCGCCCCGTTTTCTCGCGCAGGCGGTCATAGACACCGATGGTCTCCCACCGCTCCAGCCATGCGGGTTCGCGTGCAGGCAGGCCCGCGCGCATGGGAAAATCGGTTTTGGGCAGGTTCAGCGTGTCTTTATAGTCAGGCGTTTGGGTTGTGTCGGCGCACATTTTGAGCGTCCTTTGGATGATCTGGTCGTACTAGGATCGAAGCGGTCGGTGCGAATTCTCAAACACCTTTGCCCGGCGTCTCAGAGGGTCAGAGCGCCGGGGATATAATTCGAATAATGATGGCCGTCCGGTCATACATGGCCGCGCTTATAAGACGCCTGCCTTCAATGGTCCAGAGGTTCCGGCCCATGCGGCGAATGGCGCAGCTTGGCCCAGCGATTCAACCATGCCAGACCGGCCAGCCCAAGCCCCAGCGCCAGCAGTGAGAACACGCGGATCAGCCCGCCCAGACCAGCAATATCGATCAGAAAGACCTTGGCCACAGCCAGCCCTATCACCACCAGCCCCGCCTTGCGCATCGCATCCGAACCACGTGCCAGAGATTGGTAGAACAGCGCCGCCCCGACCAGCAGCAGAACAAGGGTATATGTATAAAGCTCGGGCTGCGTGACGCCGTTGCCTTCAAACATGCCTGCTGCGCCCTGCCAGACATGGCGGATGGTCAACCCGAACCACACGGCAACCAACGCACCCGCAATGGCATAGCTTGCCAGCCTGATCTGCTTTGGCATGTCCATGATCCGCCATGCCGAGAATCCGATGGTCAGTGCAGGCACCAGATAGGCAAGGACAAGGGTGTTCAGAACCGGTGGGCCAAGCACCGGGTCGGTGTCGGGGTTCAGAAGCGGGTTTTGGTCGGTCAAAGCCAGGGTCAGTCGGAACACGCCATGACCGGCAAAGAACGCCGCCAACACGTACCGCGCATAATTCAGCTTGCCACCCAGCCCAAACCTCTGAACCTGAGCGAAGGCCAGCAGCAGCCAGATGACCGCCAGCAGGCCCAGACCCCAATGGCTGTTGTCGGCCCCGCCTTCACCGAAACCTTCAAGCCACCGCAGTAGCAACAGGGACAGCAGAATGCCGCCCGTCGCCCATGCCGCGCTTTCCAGCAACAGTGCTGCAACCGGCCGCTGCAAGGGACGCAACAGCCACCAGCCAGCCACGAAACCCAACGTGGCCGCACCATAGACCATCGCCATTTCGGGCACCGGGACCGCATTGGCCCAGTCCAGACCCGGGTCAAGCACCAAGCGCACCGTGACGGTAAAGACACCGGCCCAGATAAACCAACTCATCTGCGGCAAAGTGAACCTGCGATCCAAGGCTGCTGCTGCGACGACACTGGCCACCAGCGCAATCGTCAGCGCGGCCGAACTGAGCACGATGACGCAAGCAAAGACCAGACAGGACAGCGCCGATAACGTGGCCAGAGCAGCCCGCATCCGGTCATCGCCATCGGCGCGACCAAAACGCCCGGCCAGAACCACCATCAGAACTGCCAGGACAATCGCGTGCAGGGCCCAAGCGTACGCACCGATAACCGTGGCAGGATGCCAGCCCATTTCCAAAGCGATAGCCAGCGCGGGTGCAAAAACTACAGCGCCCCCGGCCCAGCTTGCACGATACTGGTTTGCCCTGAATGACCGCAATGCCATCAAAATTGACATAAACGCGCCCAAAGCAACCAGCGCGGTGGCTGCCATCGGAAAGTCGGCCTCGGGCGTCTCGGCATAAGTGTCAGCGAAGCTGCGCAGAACTGCGCCGTATTCCAGGCCGTGAGAGGCAACAAAAAACACAAGGCCCGTCGCAGGCAGGACGGACAGATCCTGAAGGGCCGGCGCATCCTTGGCCCACAATAGCAGCGCCAGAAGCAGGGCGGACAGCAGGCAGACACCCAACCAGAATTCAGCCGCTGAGTCTGCCCAATGCCAGGACAGGATTGCTGTGCTGGCCGCAATCGCTCCGGCTGCGAGCCGAGTTGGAAACTCGGGCCATGGGCGGGTTCCGGGGGTGCGGATCACCTGAGACATCATGCACCCTGCATGATCGGGCCAAACGCGCCGTACCGGAATGGCCGTTGCCAGCAGTGCCAGCACTGTTGTCGCGACCAGATATCCCGGTTCCGTATTCGGAGCGCCACTTATCAAAAGCAGGTTTGCCGCATAAACCCCGACCAACGTCAGAACCGAAATCCACGCCCAACGCCGCACCGTGTCGATACCCAGCCCCAAAACGGCAACCAAAAGAAAATAGGCATAGAGCCACGAGGGATCGTCAGATGCGCCTCCAACCAGAAAGGGTGCAGCAAAAGCTCCGATCAGTCCAACCGCAGCCAACAGCGGGCCGTGGAACCACCCCAGAACAAGACCAACAAGCGCGACAACGACCATCCCTGCCAATGCCGTCTCGGCCCCGATCAAGCCATAGAGCTGCCGCGCAGACAGGATTGCCCCAAACAAGGTGACGAGGCCGGCCCCCGAAAAGACCGATGGCAAATAGGCAGTGGCCACCGCTTCGTCATCCCCGAACCTGCGGCGCAGAACCTCGCCCCCGACAATCAAAGCCGAGCCGAAACCAAGCGCGGCGAAAACGCGGGCCGTCGGAGGTAACAATCCATTCTCAACGCCATATTGCACGAGGAAAATACCGGCCAATGCCAGCGACAGGGCCGAGACCGCGTAAAACCAGTTCTCACGCAGCCACGCGCCCAGCGCAGCAAACCTGTCATGGCGAAATACAATTGCAGGCGTAGCGGCGTCGGTGTCTACATCTTCGGCGCTTTCGTCTTCCTGTCGCTTTGGCGCGGCCCACGGCCCCAGGCTGTGAACCTGTTCCTCTGCCACAGGTTGCGGTGCAGGTGCATCCTGTTCCGGTTGCAGCGACGCCGGTGCATCACCCGACACCAACGCATTGATCTGCCCTTCCAGTTGTTCGACCCGGCGACGCAATCGGGAATGCCCGACCAGAAGTGCAATCAAGGTCACCGGGATGGCCAGAACAACCAGGCCAATAAGAACAAGCAGCGTTTCCAACCGAGTCTCTCCGATCCGTAATTTCGGCCAAGCTATCTTGTGCTGTCGGTCAGCAACAGTCAGGAAAGCCGTGACAAATCTAAAGTACCGAAATCGCCGGACGGGCGATCATCAGCCAAAGGATGGTCAAAACCGCCAGAAATGCCGGAACCCCGCAAGCAAACCAGAACCGAAACAAGCGGTAATACACCGGTGGCAGTTGCGTTCCCCGCTCTGCCGCCGTGCGCGCGTGGTCGCGCAACCGGATTTGAACCCAAACCACCGGCAACCAGAACAAGCCCGTCAAAACATAAAGCACCAGAGTCAACACGATCCAACCTTCACCCAAAGACCACCCGATCTGCCAGGCAAGCAGAGCTCCGGTCACTGGTTGCAGGATGACAGCGGTCGTGGTGAACAGAAGGTCGGCCAGTACCACGATACCCGCCGTATGGGCGATGACGCGCGGGTCGTTTGTCCGGTGCGCCATCAGCATGAAAAAGGCGATCCCTGCCCCTGTTCCCAGCAGCACACATGCACCTATGACGTGCAGCCATCGCAAGATCAGTTCAGGGTCCATCATCGGCTCTCAAACAAGGGCAACGCCACAAGCGACAGGATCATCGCGGGCAGGATTTTCACCAACGGCCCCAGCGGATCTAACCACAATTCCGGCATCGTGACCGAAGCGGCAATCAGGTAGAATATGGCTACTGTCAACTGCGCCACACAGGCCCGCGCCGCCCATCGGCGCCACAGGATGGCCAGACCAAGTGCAATGTCGATCAGGGACCAGAACACAACGCTGGTCACCGCCAAGGCGGATGACCACCCCGCTTCGACCAGCATACCAGAAGCCGTGGACAAACTCGCCAGCCCAAACAGGCCCGACAGCAACCAGAACAGGCTGAGTGTTGCAACGATCAGCGGCATCAATAGCGCCATCCGCGCGGTCAACCGATGCTCGCGCGTGCAAGGCAGCATGGCGTAGACCTCAGGCATGGATGCAATTCCGTGCCCGGCCACTGCACGATAAGGGCCGGGATCGCCGATCACGCCATCCGCCATGACCGTCATCGCCGTGCTGCGCAGCGGAGACCGCCAACCCAACAAGGCCAAACAGTCGGCAATGGTCGCAACGGCTTTTGTCAGGACAGGCGGCAAGATTACATGAAAGCGCACGGCAGGAAACCCAAGCCACTGCCGCGTGCAGCGTACCACGTCTGACAAACTATGCGGGGTATCCTCGACCAGATCGTAATTACCCTGCGGTAGGCGACTGGCAACGGCAGCAATCACCACGTCACACAGATCGGGCATCCCGATGCATTGAACGGGTGTATCGGGGTAAGCCAGCGGTTGAACAAAAGGAACAGACGCCAGCATTCGCAGCAACGCCGTTCCCCCATAATCCGTTTGCCCGATAACAAGCCCCGGCTTTAGGATCCAAAGTGTTACGCCCGATGCGCGCAAAGCGGCATCTCCGCGTGCCTTGCTGCGCAGGAAATGCGTGCTGGCGTCCGGCTCTGCTCCGATGGCCGAAATCTGAACAACGCTTATGCCACCTGCCGCGCAGGCCCCTGCAAGGGCTGCGACCGCCATATGGTGCACCGCTTCAAGGTTGTCCTGCGCGTTATCCTGCAAAGCCCCTGCGCAATTCACCACGACATCGACGTCTGCCAGCAGGTCCTGCCAATCGTCCTTGTGCAACAGATCGCGCATATCGCCCTGTTTCAGAAAAACCCCCGGCAGGACCTTTGCCCCTTGGGCAAGATTGCGCCCCATGCCCTGAACTGTGGCACCCGCGGCCGACAATGCCCGCGTGACGGCGGTGCCGATGAACCCATAAGCACCCAGAACCAATACGTTCTTTCCAGAAAGCTCGTGATCTGCCATCGGCCTTTGCACCTGTTTTGCGCCACTCTACCTATCCGGGAAGTTTTGACCAGTCGCGACCACCGTGCTGCGACATTTATGGATGGAACAGAGACCCGACGAGATACGCGATCAGTGCCGCCAGACCACCGATCAACAGCGTTTCGATACCTGACCGCCACCAGGGCGCCAACGACCACCGGCTTTTGAACGCACCAATCGCAAAGAAGACCCCCATCGTCATCCAGACCGACATCTCAAAAGCGTTCTCCACCGACGCCAAAAACGGCAACAGCGGGATCATTCCGGCCACAAGGAACGCGAAAAACGTGGCCAACGCGGCTTTCATCGGATGCGGGTCGACACTGCCCAGCCCATATTCACCCTCGATCATCAGGTTGACCCAATGTTCGTGGCTCGACGTGATCGCGGCGGTGGCTTCGTTCAGAATTTCCCCTGACAACCCTTTTTGCGACAGAATTTCACGGACCTCCTCGCGCTCGCCGTCGGGGTAGAGTGCGATGTGGCGTTCCTCGATCGCCCGAATGCGCCGTATGTTGTCCAGTTCGGCCTTAGTCCCCGAGTAATTGCCTGCGGCCATTGAAAACCCGTCCGCCAGAACGTTTGCCAAACCAAGTGCCACGATAACAAACGGGGATAGGCCCGCGCCCGCGACACCGGCGACAATGGCAAACGTGGTGACGGAACCATCAATGCCGCCATACACAACGTCGCGCAACACACCGCGCCCGGGCGGAGCGTTGATCCGGTCGGCAATTTCCTGCGGACTGTGACCGTGGTCCGTCATGGTTTGCTCCTATTTTTCACAGGTAGAGTGCAGAAGGGTGTGGTCCGACGCTTTGCTCTGGATCAACCCTTGGAGAACAGACCCTGCAAGGCGCGTTTAATGATGCCTCGCGTGGAAGGTTTGTGGCGTTTTGAGAACGGTAAGGGGCGGCAGACCTCCATCGCGGCCACGCCCACTCGGGCGCTGAGCGCACCGTTGACCAGACCTTCTCCGAACCGTCGGGACAATTTGCTGAGAACGGACCCGCCCAGAACAGGTTCCAGCAGATCGTCACCAACGGCCACCGCCCCAGTTGCGACCAGATGCACAAAGACGGCACGGGTCAGACGCCAGCTTCCCAGCGTGCCAGCCCGCCCCCCGTAGATTTCCGCGACGCGGCGGATCATCCGTAGGGACGCGGCCAGAGCCGTTACAACATCCGCCAGTGCCAGAGGGACCAGGGCGGTCACGGTGGCAACCTGCCGTGCTGCGGCCTCAACCTCACGGCTGGCAGCGGCGTCGAGCGGGGCCAACAATTCATCCTCGGCAAGGTTTAAAAGCGCCTCGGCATCGAACTGTTCCCCCATACGCTCGGACAACCGCTCGCGACCCCAGCGGGTATCCTCGCGCCCTTTGTAGAATGCAATGATGCGATGTGTGACCGCACGCGCCTGAGCCAGGTCTTCATCAGCCAATGCAATATCCGCTGCACGGCGCATCCCATCAACACGGGACAACCGCCCCAAAGCCGCGAGCTCGCGTAGCGCGATGATCACCACCACCAGAACCAATGCAGCCAACAATCCGGCAACGATCCAACCCAGAACGGGCATCCGCGTCACCAGAGAGGTTGCAAAATCCCAGGCGGCCACCGATATGGCGGCCCCGACCACCGAAAGCGCAAGCCCCCAGAACCAGCGCGCAAGGACTGAGGGTTTGCTGGCCGCCAGCCGGGCCGCGCTTTGCATCGCCTGCCCCTGAGGTGGCACAGTATCCGGCACCGGTTTTGCCTGCGCGACATCAGCAGCGGGTTCATCATCGTCAAGATCGATCAAAACCGGACCTTTAGCCATTTGTCGTATCCCTGCTGTGCCAGACAAACCTTATGTCCGGCAGGTTTTCATCGTTTTCTGCCCCATCGCTGCGCGCCACCTCGGCAAAGCCGTTTCGCTCATAGAACCGACAGGCACGGGAATTATCCTGAAACGCGTACAAGCCCAGCCGCCGCTGGCTTGATTTCGCGTGATCCAGCAATTGCTGGCCGATCCCCTGCCCCCGAGCTTGTGCATCCAGATAAAGTGAATGGATTTCACCCCCATTCAGCGCCAGAAACCCGACCACGCCTGTCTCAGCCTCGGCCACAGTGACCCAGTCCTGATCAATCATCCGGCCGCAAAAGGCGATGGTTTCAGCACAGCTGTGCAATTTGGGCATCCAGTCGTTTTCCAAAGCGAAATCGTGCAGGATCGTACCGATTGTACCGGCATCTGTGGTGCGTGCGGGGCGCAGTGTCGTGATCACAATCTGTCTCCGATCAGGAACTGCGCCGCACGATCCAGTCGAATATGCGGGGGGCCGTCACCAGGTTTCAAGGTTAGTTTTGCCGGGGCAAAGGCCATGAACCCATAGTCTTCGTTCAACCAACTCTCCGCCCCTTTTCGCGCCGGACCCAACAGATGCGCCGGATTCTCGGGCAATTCTCCGGGATAAAAAGCGGCCTGTTTGCCGCTGCCTAACAAAGTACCACGCACGCATGGCAGGTCGGTTCCGTCATGGCTGCGTATCTCTTCGGTCGTTGCACGTAACGAGGCCAGAGACAGGGCCGCAGTCCGGGCCCCAGCGAAATTCGCACGATCGCGTGCCTCGCGCGTCAAAGCCTCGATAATTGCGGTCAGGCGGGGATGCTGCGTGTGGTGCAGGTGGTCCGCTTTTGTCGCAGCAAACAGGATGCGTTCGACCTTTTTACCCAGCAAAAGCTGGCTCAGCCATGCGTTCCGGCCCGGACGAAAAGCCGACAGGATATCCGCCATCGCGCGGCGCATATCTTCAACGGCCTGAGGACCCTTGTGAATTGCGCCCAGCGCGTCAACCAGAACCACCTGCCGGTCAATCCGCGAGAAGTGATCCCGAAAAAACGGTTTCACGACCTGAGACTTATAAGCTTCGAACCGCCGTTCCATCTCGCGCTGAAGGGTCCTGCGCCGCGACGGGCCAGTGATTGCCAACGGTGCAAAGGTCAGAACCGGAGACCCCGCCAGATCGCCCGGCAACAGGAACCGTCCTGGAGTACAGTCATAAAACCCGGCATCGCGCGCTGCGTTGAGATAGGCGGTGAACGACGCGGCCAGAGCTTGTGCGGCAAGTTCATCGTGCCCTGCCGACGGGTCTGTATTTTGGACCAGCGCCAGATACGCGGCAGCCTCCGCACGGGTCTCGATCCGTGCCAGAGTTTCCTGAGACCAGTCTGCGTAAGATTTGTCCAGCAAGGCCAGATCCAGCAGCCATTCGCCGGGGTAATCGACGATATCCAAATGGACCGTGCGCGGCCCTTGCAACCCAGCAAGCAGCCCGGCGGGACGGGCCTTGAAGGACAAACGCAACTCAGACACCGCACGCGTGCTGTCTGGCCAGTGCGGTGTCGGTCCCGTCAGGGCAGACAGGTGCGATTCATAATCGAACCGGGGGACGGTGTCATCCGGTTGGGGTTGCAGAAAGGCGGCATTGATCCGCCCTTCCTGCTGCGCAACCAGCCCGGTCATACGGCCCCGATCCAGCAGATTGGCAACCAACGAAGTGATGAATACTGTTTTACCGGACCGCGCCAGCCCGGTGACACCCAAACGGATGACCGGCTCGAAAAATGTCTCGGACACGCTGTCGCCGATACTTTCGACGCCACGTGCAAGACTGTCTGCCAGTGAAGAGATCACCAATCCGCCGCCCCGCAATTTTCCTTTTACCCAAGATAGGTAGCGGTCGCGGCACATACCAGCGCTTTCGCCCCCTTGCCCGATCCTGCGCTGCGCTGTACCAGCGGCACATGCCCAGATATGCGTTGAAAGTTGAATACCAGGGGGAACCGTTTGCCGGATGGCAGCGGCAAAAGGATCAACCATCTGTACAAGGCGCCATCGAACAGGCCCTGTCCCGTATTCAGCCGGGCGACCACACAATTGCCGCAGCGGGGCGCACGGACGCCGGTGTTCACGCCCTGGGGCAGGTTGCCCACTGCGACATGGCAAAGGAATGGGACCCGTTCCGCCTGTCTGAGGCGCTGAACTATCACCTCAAGCCACTCCCAGTGGCCATCGTAAAGGCCGCCCCCGTGACCGAGGATTGGCACGCGCGGTTTTCAGCGGTTGAACGGCAATATCTGTTCCGCATCCTGATGCGCCGGGCGCCCGCAACCCACGACCGGGGACAGGTCTGGCAGATTAGCCACCTTCTGGATGTCGACGCCATGCAGGAAGGGGCAAACATGCTGCTGGGCCGGCATGATTTCACCACGTTCAGGTCGTCGATCTGCCAGGCGGCCAGCCCGGTCAAAACCCTGGATGAACTGCGCGTTGAACGGGTCGCAGGCTTTTCCGGCCCCGAGGTTCATTTCCACGTGCGCGCCCGGTCGTTCCTGCACAATCAGGTGCGCAGTTTCGTCGGAACGTTGGAACGTGTGGGCGCCGGAGCGTGGACCCCGGAAGATGTGCGTGAGGCTTTAGAAGCCGCCGACCGCGCTGCCTGCGGGCCGGTATGTCCGCCGCACGGGCTGTATCTGGCGCGGGTCGGATATCCGGACCCGGTGTTCGACTGATCTAAACCGCGCGCAGAAGCAACCCGCCTGCAATCACCGCAATGACAAGTCCCGCCACCAGTTCGATGGAGGGTGCCAGAACCGACGCAAAGCGCGTGGCCGACGCCGAAGCCAGTAGCCCGCCGCGCAGACCAAAAGACGTCCACCCGACCAGCGTAGTCACAGTCGCCGTGCCAAGCGCCATGGCGAAAGCACCCGCGATCCCTACCATGGCGATGCCCATTTGCCACGTCAGGATCAGTACAAACAAGGCACCGGTACAAGGCCGCGCTGCTATGCCTGCGATCAGGATCAGGGCTTCGCGCAACGTGCCCACATTTGCGACCTCGTCCGCGGTTGGACCATGACGATGACCGCACTCCGCACAGGCTCCCTCATCATGATGGTGCCGATGGGTGTGATCGTTAGAGACATGCTTTTTTTGCTGTCGTGCGAAATTGCGCACAGCCCGTACAACCAGCCAAAGCCCAATCAACGCAATGGCCCCGTAGCTGATCGGAGCCATCACCTGTTCGGTCGTCCCAACTAGGCTTTCGCGGGACATCTGAAAGACCAGCACCCCCGCGTAGACCAGCACAACCGCCGTCACCGCCTGACCAAGGCTGGACAATACACTGATCGCCGACAACCGCCAGAAGGCGACACGCCGACCCAAACCGTAGCCGCCGATCAAAACCTTCCCGTGGCCCGGACCCACAGCATGAAAGAACCCATAGGCGAAACAGACAGTCAGAAGCGTGGCCACCGCCTGAGGCTGTTCCGCGCGCGCTGAACGCAAGGACCGCGCGATCTGGTTCTGAAAGTCCCGCTGCTCTCCGGCTGCCCAACCTGCCAGACTGTCAAACCCACCACTGCCCCAGAACCAAAGCAGCAAACCAAAGGCCAGAGCGACCGGAACAATCAGGAAACGGGACATGAAATGAGGACCTCAGTCGCAAAGCTCTCACCGACCAAGGGAATATCGTTTTCCTCCAGGTCGTAATCCGCGTCCAGTGTCAACAGAAACGCCTGCATCTGTGCAAGCTGCCCGTCTATGTCAGGGTCGTTACGATCCATCTGGCAAGAATCCGGGCCCGTCACGGTTACAGGGCGCGTTATCTCATAGGCCGTATAGAAGGACTCATCAAATGCCTTGGCGGAAAGCCCTATGGCAGGTATCGCGTCGCCTTCGACCGCGCGCATATGGGTGGTCACGACCCGCCCATCTTCCGTTGTCGCACTGGGCTCCATTGGACCGGACAGTGCAACCAGCGCTCCGTCTTTGGTGAGCACGAAGTCGCCGTTATACCCCTCGACCCATTGCATATCGAACCCGCTCAGACGTTCTTCTTCGCTTTTCGTCAAAATGCCGTCAGCATCCTGATCCAAATTCATGTCTTCCAGAACAAGCAGAGAGTAGAATTCGTCATATGCCCAAGTCACCCGGATATGGGTCAGGTGACCGGCCTCATCCACGATGAATTCCAGCCCGGTGTCGATAAAGACATGCGGGTGGGATAGTGCCGGGATCGGCAGGCAACAGGTCATGACAGTGAACAGCCAGCGCATATGCGCAAGATAGGTCTGAAGGGACACGGCGACAACGGCCTTTACACACACATGCGGAAACTGGCCGACCTTCAGACTGGCGGGAACAGCACAAGTGTTTGCAGAGCGGTTCCTACAGGACCCTGCGTGTCGAAAAGCACGGACTGAGACATGCCGATGCCCGTAGGTTGCCAATGTGAAACCGAACGGGACGCCAGCCAATCTGACACCGGTTCGCGGTGGATATTCACGGTCAGATCGGTGTTCATGAACCCCATTTCCGACGTCGGAGCATTCCACGAGATTCCATTGCCGCAATCCGCCAACGGGCACAGTGCCTGAATGGGCGACTGATCTTCGCCGCTCAACAGCTTTGGGGTGCGCATCCAGACCGTTTTCGGTCCGGCCCCCTGTTTGCCGTCTTTGGGATAAAGGATGTCACTGTAGTGGGCAAACCCCTTCAAATCATGACGAATCTCGCCGATTGGAAAAGGACCTTCTACTGCGTCTTCCAACTGTGGCGCACTGATTTCGACGTTTGCCACCGCGCCCAGATCGCGTCGCGCCAGATGCATGGTGGTGGCCGTGGCGCAGAGTGTGTAATCCAGGTCGTGCACCGTAACCCGTGTGGTCGCCAGCGTCTTGGTATGGCGCGTGGTTTCTGCGGCAACCCGCAACCCGGCCAAGGGCAGAGGGCGCAACAGGTCAACTGTCAGGCGGGTCAGCATCTTTTCGGGGCCAACCTCAGTTTCCGCTGCCCGCACTATCAACCCGCTGACCGGCCCTGCGTGGCAATGATCGGCAGACCACGGACCGCGTGCAGGATCATGTCCTACAAACGCCCCATCCTCGCGCTGATGAAAATAGGTCTGATCCGTGAAGTCGAGCCCTGCCATCAGTCCCCTCTGGTCATTCGCTGCGTTGTGTGCCTCGGCTCACTCATACCGGTAACCGATTGCGATGTAACGTGGTTTCCCCGGTGCGCGGTGAGTGGTATCTTCACGAAACTGTCCTTTTCGGGTTTTGAAACCGGGCTGTACTTTTAGGCACGAGGATGGCTTAACAGACCTGATCCTGTCCACCGCTGTGACGGGACGTCACCACATCAAATCCAAGTGGGGTTCGCATATGGCGTTGTTGATTGAAACCGGGCTGTCGGACTGGATTGGGGATGAGGAAATCGCCGCCACTTTACAGGCCCTGGCGCCTGGTGCCGACATCCGCACACCCGAAACGCTGGGCGACCCCAACGACATTACGATGCTGGCGGTAGTCAGCATGCAAAGCAATCACCCGACGAAGCTGCCCAACCTGAAACTGGTTCAGAAGCTGGGGGCCGGGGTTGAGACCATAGTTGGCCATCCGGACCTGCCTCCGCATATCCGTGTGGCGCGATTGAAGCCAGACGCGCCTGCGCAGGGCATTGCCGAATGGTTTCTCGCCTATATTCTGCGCGCTCAGCGCCACATGGTCTTTCACGAGGCATCCCAGAGTCGCGCCGAGTGGTTGCCGCGCGCGCCCGTTTTCACACCTGATACGGTTGTGGGCGTTCTGGGTCTGGGCCATATCGGGGCCCGCACTGCCCGCATGTTACGTGCCGTCGGGTTTCAGGTCATGGGCTGGAGCCGCTCACCAAAGTCCATCGATGGTGTCACCTGCCAGCATGGGCAAGACGCGCTGCCACGGCTATTGGGGCAATGTGATCACGTCTGTGCCATCCTGCCTTCGACGCCGCAAACCGTGGGTCTGTTTGACGCACAGACGCTGGCCGCGATGAAGCCGGGCAGTCAGTTGCTGAACGCCGGACGCGGAAACCTGATTGACGAGGCGGCGCTGATCGCGGCGCTGGATAACGGCTCACCGGGCCATGCCGTGTTGGACGTCACGTCACAGGAACCGCTGCCAAAAGACAGCCCCTTGTGGCGGCACCCTTCTGTGACGATCACACCGCATGTCTCGGGCTGGTATCTGGGGGACGCACTGTCGGATGTGGCTGAGAACTACCATAGGCTCAGGTCCGGCGATCCCCTGTTGCACGAAGTCAGTCGCGATCTGGGGTACTGATACCAAGTCAGAGATCAGGGCGTCAGGATCCAGTTTCCGTTACCGTCATTGCACCGGCGGGTTCTGATCTCGCGGCTTTGATCGCTGCCTTCCGGCTGGATGACATGTTGAAGGCCGACGCAGTTGCCCTGAACGTTTTGCACCCGGATCGTTCCTTTTGAGCCGGTCTCGTCGTTTTGCCAGGACCGTTCCTGCCCTACAGAAGGCGTGCCATTGTTCAAAAGGGCATTCGAGGTTTCACTGACCACTTCAAAGTCTGCCGGGGACAGCCCCATCTCAGCTATGATTCGGGAGAGTGACTTGGCGTCGGCGGAACCGGTCATCAATAGGGTGCCAAACGCGGCAATGACGGGTAAAAACTGGGCTTTCATTGTGGCCTCACAGAACTGAAATCATTTACGACCAAGGATATACCTCTGTTTCAGCAGGGCCAAGCCCCGGGGTGCCGACCTTCAAAATATCCCGAACAAACCTATCGCGTGTCAGGACCTAATAGCGCCGCGCCTTTGTCCCCATAGTGCCATTCAAACGATCCCGAGGCACACAAATGACCCATCCGACCTACTTCGCCCCGACCGGCGGCCACCCCGGCCAGAACCAGTTGCTGACCGACCGCGCCATGTTCACAGACGCGTATGCGGTCATTCCCAAAGGTACGATGCGCGACATCGTCACCAGCTATCTGCCGTTCTGGGAAGGAACACGCCTGTGGGTTCTTTCACGCCCGCTCAGCGGATTTGCCGAAACGTTCTCGCAATACATCATGGAAGTGCAGCCCGGCGGCGGCAGCGATCAGCCAGAGACAGACGCGCAAGCACAGGCAGTGCTTTTTGTCGTCGAAGGAACAGTCACTTTGACGCTGAACTCGGAAAACCATGTGTTGGAGACAGGCGGATACGCCTATATCCCCGCCGGCAGCGACTGGACATTGCGGAACACTGGCCAGACGGCAGCCCGGTTCCACTGGGTCCGCAAAGCCTATGAGTCCGTTCCCGGGTTGTCCGCGCCAGACCCGATCATCACCAACGAACGCGATGTGACGCCTGTCGAAATGCCGGGCACCGAAGGCCGATGGTCCACCACGCGGTTCGCAGACCCGCAGGACCTGCGCCATGACATGCATGTGAACATCGTCAATTTCGAACCAGGCGGGGTCATTCCCTTCGCCGAAACCCATGTGATGGAACACGGGCTTTATGTTCTGGAAGGGAAAGCGGTTTATCGCCTCAATCAGGACTGGGTCGAAGTTGAGGCCGGAGATTACATGTGGCTGCGCGCCTTTTGCCCGCAAGCCTGTTACGCAGGGGGGCCGGGCCGGTTCAGGTATCTGCTTTACAAGGACGTCAACCGGCATATGCCCCTGTCCCTGTCGCGCCGCTAAACGCTGGGCTGGCTGGGAATCGCAGTGATCTTTTGCCCCGGGGCTTCACACAAGGGTCGGAATTTGCTGAAATCCAGGTAACTTCTTGTTTTGAGCATTGGAGATTTGTCCATGAAACTGCGCCTTGCCCTGATAGCCGTTGCCACACTCTCTACCTCTGCAATCCTGCACACCGCACCCGCCATTGCGGGGGAAGAGACCAAATCCGTCTTCGTCATGAGCCGCAACTGGGCTGTGACACAGGTCGCAGACGAACCGGTCATTTATCGCGCCACACGCGACAACAACAACCTGAACCCGTTCGGCCCGCCCCCACGCCTTCGCACGACGCAAGCTATTACTGCCATTCAACAAGCGACGGGCTGCAAGGTGATCTTCAACAGCATGTACCAGAATATATCGGGTCAGTTCTTTTCTCAGGTCAGGTGCAAGTAAGCTGTTGCTGATCAGGCATTGAGATCGACCCGACGCCCTGCCATAGCTTGCGCATGAAACTCGCGATAAACGGATTCGGCCGCATTGGCCGCACGATCCTGCGGCAGGTTCTGGCCCTGCCCGAAGGGTCGGATATCGAGCTGGTGCTGATCAATGACATCGCGCCGCTGGAGACCTGTGCTTACCTGTTCAAATACGACAGCACCTTCGGCCCCTATCCCGGCGATGTGTCACAGGGCGATGCCGCGCTGATCGTAGACGGACGCTCTGTTCCTATGACGCACAGTGCCGATCTGACACGCGTTGATTTATCCGGCGTAGACGTGATGCTGGATTGTACCGGGGTCGCGCGCGCATCCGACGTGGCGCGTCGCGGATTGTCTGCGGGCGCCAGCAAGGTCCTGATCTCGGGTCCTTCGCCTGCGGCCGACTTAACCGTCGTTCTGGGGGCGAACGAGGATCAGTTGGGCAGCGCCCGGATCGTATCGAACGCCTCCTGCACAACGAATGGGCTGGCACCGCTGGTCAAAGTGCTGGACCACATTGGCGGTATTTTGTCGGGCCATATGACAACCATCCATTGCTATACCAACAGCCAACCCATGGTTGACGCCCCGCGCGGCGACCTTGCCCGGTCGCGGGCCGGTGCGCTGTCCATGGTTCCGACAACGTCCAGCGCCACACACCTGATCGACGTGGTCCTTCCACATCTGGCCGGGCGCATCTCGGGTGCCGCAGTTCGCGTCCCGACAGCCAGCGTTTCGGCGGTCGACCTCGTGGTCACGCTGGAACGCGGTATGCGGGCCGAGGATTTCGATCGTGCTTTGCGTCAGGCTGTTGTCGCGTCACCGGTTTTGGGTTGGACGGATTTGCCGCTGGTCTCGTCCGATCTGCGGGCGCGCCCGGAATCGCTGGTCATCGCTGGGCCGGAAACCCGCATGGTCGGTGAAAATCAGGTGCGCGTTTTCGGCTGGTACGACAACGAATGGGGCTTTTCGGCCCGCATGCTGGACGTGGCCCGCCTGATGGCCGCGCCGTGACCGGACTTAGCTTCGTACTCAGCGTCGGGTCGGAGTCTATGGTTTAGGCCCCGCGACAGGGTATTCTGTAACACGGACTACCTTACTGATCCGTTCAATCATGAAATCCATGAACAGGCGTGCCTTTGGGTCCTGATGGCGCCGATGCGTGTATAGGCAGGCCATCTGAACTGGAACAGGCGGAGTTTCCGTCGCAACCGGTACGAGGCGACCGGATTTCAGATGCTCGGCCACCTCGAAAACCGGCTTCATTGCAATGCCTTGACCGGACAACGCCCAATCCGTCAGGACATCCCCATCATCACATTCGAAGCGCCCGGACACGGCAAAACGTTTCGGACCATCGGGCGTTATCAGCATCCACTGAAACTCGGTCGCACCCGGAAAGCGCAGATTCAGGCATTCATGCTTGTCGGCAATCAGGTCAGCCCCGGTCTTAGGCATACCGCGCCGCGCCACATAATCCGGCGCAGCACATAGCGCACGCTGGCAGTCGGCAATCTTGCGAATACGCAACGTGCTGTCCTCGGGCTGGCCAATGAAAAACGCCAGATCCAGACCTTCCGTGGTCAGGTCAACCGAGCGATCCGTCAGGCGCAAACGGACATCAATCTCGGGGTATTCCGCAAGAAATTCGGGCACATGCGGAGCAAGCAATCGTCGCCCCACCCCCAGTGGAGACGCCACGAACAACGACCCGCGCGGTGCCTCGGTCAGATGTGTGACCTGAGCCTCGGCCTCGTCCACCGCATCCAGAACCGCCACCGCACCGGGATAAAATGCCTTTCCCTGCTCTGTCGGGGACAGGTTGCGTGTGGTGCGCTGGAACAGACGTACACCCAGATGGTCCTCAAGCTGCGATATTCGCGCCGATGTCACCGCTGGCGAAATCCTAAGATCCCGCCCGGCCGCAGACATGCTGCCCAGATCGTAAACCCTGACAAAGGTTCGGATGTTGTCGAGATAGGACATTTTTTCGGTTTTTTTGATACCCGTTGACAATATACTGGGAATATCGAAGAACCGCCCGTTTGCCTAGTGAATTGCACTGGGCCAAGACCAAAGGCCGGCCCGGACATTTGTTGCATACGGTTGACTATCGCCTGCAACGCGGCAATTCCAGTCTGCCAATCTAGATGCGCAATACGATGTGTCGGCACAAACCGGGACAATTTGACCAAAATTACCCGATCCCGCGTTTATCCCTTTTCCCAATAGCATTCAGATGTTCTAACCTGACACTATAAGACCGTCCGTGACACGGTAGCTGAGATTTGGAACTGGGACAATTGGGGCAATTCATGCAAGGGCGCACGCCGCAAGGCCGTTTGAAGTTCTGGCTGAGTGCCATTGTCATTTCACTGACCCCGACTGCTCTGATGGCGCTGGAAACCTCTCTGACGGCGCCGGGCGCTTCGAAGGAACTGGTTGAACGCCTGAAAAAGACATCATCGGTTACAACAGCGAAAGAGCGGGGCTTGGATACGCCACTTGAGATTCTGTCTGCCGCCTTGTCGGATTACCGCACGCTTGTACAGATCTTGTATGATGAAGGGTATTTCAGCCCGGTTGTCAGCATCAAGCTTGACGGGCAGGAAGCCGCTGAGTTGAGCTCTTTGACTGTGCCAACACAGATCAACAGGGCCGCAATTACCGTTGAAACCGGACCAAGCTTCAAATTCGGCACGGCCATTGTTCAGCCCCTGGCGTCTGGCACCGTTCTGCCCGAAGGTTTCGCCCCCGGCAAGTTGGCAACGACCGGAGCCATTCAAAAAGCAGGCTCGGACGGTGTGCAGGGGTGGCGGAATGCGGGCCATGCGAAAGCGAAAATTGAGGATCAGACCATCATCGCCCGCCACGCGCAGGCCCGTCTGGATGCGCAGATTGATCTGGACCCGGGGCGCAGGTTGACGTTTGGCAGAATGTTCATCAAGGGCGACACGGATGTGCGCCACCGGTCCATCGAAAAAATCGCCGGTTTCCCAAGCGGAGAAGTTTACTCACCAGAAAAAATCCAGAAGGTTGGAACACGTTTACGCCGCACCGGCACGTTCAACGTCGTGTCATTGCAGGAACATGAGACAGCAAACCCCGACGGCACACTGGATTTCGACGCCACATTCGAAGACCTGCCAAAGCGTCAGCTGACCTTTGGGCTCGAGCTGGCCTCGCGCGACGGTGTCGATGTGACCGCGACCTGGATGCATCGCAACATGTTCAAACGCGCGGAACGCCTGCGTTTTGAGGCCGCGATACGAAATATCGGTGGTTCCGAAGATCTTGATGGGCGGATCGGATTGCGTCTGGATCAGCCCGATCGTCTGGGTCCGGACGACAATACATTCTGGAACGCGTTGCTGGAGCGCCGCAACACCGAAAACTACAATGTTTCGGTTGCGTCTGTGGCATATGGTGCGCGCCGCACATTCTCGGACACGCTGTATGCCGAAGCCTCGGCTGGATTACAGTGGTCAGATGCTGACGACGCCTATGGAAATGGCCGAAAGTTTAGGTACTTTATCCTGCCCTTCCGCTCGGAATGGGATGAGCGCGACAGCAAAGTCAGCGCCACGCGCGGCTTTTATCTGGATACCGAAGTCATGCCTTTCGTTGGCTTTTCCGGCACCGATACAGGCATTCGCCTGTTTGTCGACGGGCGGGTCTATACCAGCCTTGGAACCGGCGGCAGGGTGGTGCTGGCCGGGCGGGCGCAGCTTGGATCGGTCATTGGCCCACCTGCGAGTGGCGTTACACCTGATTTTCTGTTCTTTTCCGGTGGCGCGGGAACCGTGCGCGGGCAACCCTATGAAAGCCTTGGCATCCCTGTCGGGACCGGTGTCGCAGGCGGCAAATCGTTCCTTGGACTTTCAGGTGAAATCCGGGGCAAGGTGACAGATTCGCTGTCGCTGGTCGGGTTTTACGACTACGGTGTCGTCGATACCTCTTCCTTCATAGGAAGTGGCGCGGAAGATCATGCAGGGGCTGGTATCGGCGTAAGATATGATCTGGGCGGTTTCGGACCCCTGCGGTTTGACCTGGCCTTCCCGGTAAGCGGGTCCAGCGGCGACGGTCTGCAGTTCTATATCGGGATCGGGCAAGCGTTTTGAGACGGCACCTTTCATACCCACTGCTGATTGGCACGCTGATGCTTGTGCCAGTAGCCGGCCCCGCGCAGGAGGACGAAGGCGGCAGCATGATCGAGCGGTTCCTACAGGACACGCTGTCGGGCGACGATCAGAATGTTACCGTCAAAGGCCTGCAAGGCGCGCTGAGTTCACGCGCCACCATTGCCGAGATCACGGTGGCTGATGATGAAGGGGTCTGGCTGACCATCCGGGAAGCGGAACTGGATTGGAACCGGTTGGCGCTGATCCGCGGGCGGTTCTCGGTCAACGCGCTGACCGCACAGGAAATCAACGTCGCCCGCGCACCGGGCACCACGACCAAGGACACACAGTCCCCTTCTGCCGAGACCCAGGCTTTTCAACTGCCTGAACTGCCTGTGGCCATCGAAATCGGCGAAATCCGTATTGGCGAACTGGCATTGGGCAAACCATTGATCGGTGTCGCGGCGGAACTGGCCGTCAATGGCAACCTGTCGCTGGCCGACGGCACGTTGGACACCAAACTGGACATCACCCGACTGGATCGGGCCGGTGATGAAATCTCTTTGGCTGCGGGCTTTCGGAACTCCGACAGCCAGATCGATCTTGACCTTCAGGTCACCGAAGCTGCGGGGGGTCTGATCTCGACCGCCTTGAAAATGCCGGACAGCCCTCCGATCGGATTGACCGCAAAAGGGTCCGGGCCGGTGACAGATTTTACGGCCGATATCGGCCTGAGCAGTGATGGGCAGCCACGAGTGACCGGGCAGGTTCGTTTGCGTTCTGCCCCAACAGCCGCGGCTAGCGCGGAGGAGGGCATCGCCTTTACCGCAGATCTGGGCGGTGACCTGACGCCCTTTGTCGCCGAGAATATGGATACGTTTTTCGGCCCCAAAACGCAGTTGATCGTGGATGGGCGTACCCTGCCTGAAGGAGCATTGGATATCAGTGATCTGGAACTCAGTTCTCAGGCACTGAACCTGAAAGGGGCGCTGCAACTGGCGCCGGGCGGTCGGCTGCAACTGGCGGCTCTGCAAGGACGCATTACGCCGCCAGAGGGGCAAAGCGTCGTCCTTCCGTTATCAGGTGGCGACACATCGATCGAGGCTGCTCAGGTTTCTGCGTTGTTTGATGAGAAAAACGGCAACCTCTGGGATCTGAGCCTGACCGCAAACGCCGTAAGATCCGACACCCTGAACCTGCAACGCGCGCAGATTACGGCGCAAGGGACCTTGGAACAGGGTGACGTTTTGCGGATCGACGGTGATTTGCAGGCTGCTTTGGACGGTATCGACCTGACTGACGATGCCCTGAACACCGCCGTTGGCGACCGCATTACGCTGGACGGTATGTTCCAATATGGCAGGGATCAGACCCTGAACCTGTCAGGGGTCGAGATGGTCGGCTCGGACTATGAACTGGGCGTTGATGCCGAGATCAGCGGCTTGTCCAGTGGTTTGGCCGTCAATGGTGCTGCGACGTTGCAGGCGACCGATCTGTCGCGCTTTTCGGGTCTGGCGCAGCTGGAACTGGGCGGTCAGGCCTCTGCCCGGCTCACCGGCCAGGGTTCGCCGCTTGAAGGCAGTTTCGATGGCAAGCTTGAGGTCGAAGGGCGCGATCTTTCCACAGGGCGCGACGACATTGACCCGGTGATAAGGGGCAACACAACAATCACGCTGGACGCCAAACGCGGAGCGGATGGCGTAACGATCCGGGATTTTACGCTGATCGGCGACGCTCTGCGCGCGCAGGCGGATGGCGCGGTTACCACCCCTGACGGCAACGTGACGATTGATGGGCAAGCAACAGTCAACGCGCAGGACCTTTCCGTGTTCTCGGGCCTCGCCAAACGTGAGCTTGGCGGTGCGGTACAGGCGAAACTGGACGGCAAAGGCACTGTTCAGACGCTCGAATTCGATGGCACAGCCAGCATGATGAGCCGGGATGTCAAAACGGGCCTACCCGAGATTGACCCGCTGCTGGTCGGCCGGACCGAGATCACGTTCGACGGCGCGCTGAGCCAGAAGCAGATTGAAATCCGCGACGCGGTGATCAAAGGTTCAGCCCTTGTGGCAAGCGCCGCAGCAACAATTGACGATCCGACGGATGCTTTGGCTGTGGACGGGCAGGTCAGTCTGAACATCCCGGACCTGTCACCCTTTTCAACTCTTGCCGGGCGAGATCTTGCAGGTTCGATTATCACGGATGTCGCAGGCAAAGGTACGGTTGGCAGCAAGGCCTTTGACGTAAAAGGCAACCTGGCTGCTGATGACATCAAATCCGGCATCAATGCGGTTGACAACCTGATCCAGGGGCGAACGAACCTGACGGTGGATGCGGTGAATGACGAGGCCGGTCTGAATATTCGCACATTCCAGCTGATCGGCACCGCCCTTTCTGCGGATGCATCCGGCAAACTGGACCGCGATGCTGGCGGACTGACCTTTACCGCTGCGCTGGATGATTTGGGGCGGCTGTCGAAAACACTCTCCGGGCCTCTGAAGCTGGACGGCAACGTCGCTCCGACACAATCCGGGCTGGAAGGGTCAGCTCATCTGCTGGGGCCAGAGAGTTCCTATGCCAAAGTGGCCGGTACGGTGGACACAAATGGATCCGCCGATCTGGACTTTGATGCCAAGTTCAACCGCATCGAAAGGTTTGTGCCAGAGTTTCCCGGCACCCTTACCGCTGCGGGCAATGCAAAGCGGGACAGTGGCGTTTGGACCATCGACGCCAAGGCGCAAGGTCCCGCAGACATCGTCAGCACGGTTGCAGGCACCTTTGATGAAACCAGCAGCAATGCAGATATTTCAGCGAAGGGTGGCGTAAACCTGGGGATAGCAAACGTCTTCATCACGCCTAACAAGATTGAAGGGTCCGCACGTTTTGATCTGGCCCTCAAAGGCCCGGCTGATCTGGCGTCCCTAAGCGGGTCGATTACCACCTCGGGAACATCCCTAGCACTTCCCGGCGCGGGTCAGACCATCACCGGGATCAACGGACAGGTGGATCTGGCGCAAAGCCGTGCAACCATCAAACTGAACGGCGGTGTGCGGGCCGGTGGTGGCTTTACCGTAAATGGACCTGTCGATCTGACGCCCCCGTTCAACGCGCAGATCACGACAACAATCGACAACCTCGTCCTGACCGATCGGCTTTTGTATGAGACGACTTTGAATGGCCAGATTGCCATGACCGGCGCCTTAGCCGGGAACAGTTCGCTGGCCGGGCAGATCACCTTTGGTGAGACCAATATCAACCTCGCTGCGGCTTCGGGGGCTGTAGGTGCCGCACCGATCCCTGAGATACAGCATGTCAACGAAAGCGGAGCCAGTTTCATCACGCGTGAGCGTGCAGGTCTGGTAGCCACCGAAGACAAGGGGCAACGCACGTCCAGAATAGCACTGGACGTCAACTTGCTGGCACCCAAAGCTGTGTTCGTCAGAGGGCGCGGTGTAAATGCCGAATTGGGCGGCCGGATCTCCATTGGTGGTACGACGACCTCGGTGGTCCCGTCAGGTCAGATTGAATTGATCCGCGGTAATTTCGATATTCTGGGCCGTAGGCTGGCCCTGACCAAAGGCATCGTGACCCTACAGGGTGACTTGACGCCTTATATCGAGTTTGAATCCTCTGCCAGCACCTCGGACGGCACCGCGACCATCGAAATCGCAGGGCCACTGGATTCACCCGAGGTTAACGTGTTTTCCGATCCCGAGCGTCCGGCTGAAGAGGCGCTGGCGATGCTGCTCTTTGGGAACAGGTTCTCGGAAATCTCACCGTTCCTGATTGCGCAGATGGCCGCATCGCTGGCGCAACTCAGCGGTGCTGGCGGGGACGCGACCAAGGGATTACGCGACTCTACCGGTGTTGATACGATTGATGTTGGTGCGTCAGAGGGTGGCGCGGGCCGACTGGGTGCCGGGGCCTATCTGGGTGAAAACCTCTATACCGACTTTACCGTCAATACCGAAGGCAATACCGAGGTGAACCTGAACCTTGATGTCACCGACAATTTCTCGGTCAAGGGCACGGTTGACGGTCGTGGCGAAACGGGCATCGGAGTGTTCTTTTCAAAGGACTATTAGGATCGCGTCCGACCCCAGCAAACTATTTCCGGCGAATTCCTATCGGTTGGCCGATCTGCGAAGCCGGTTCCAGAGACTTGTGATCCTCCACCATTTGCGCAAGACGCGCCGCTGCCCAATCCGGGTAAGGCGCGGATCGCCCGGTACTATGGCTGACATTCATAAAAAGCGCCTCTTGCGTCGCACAAATCTCGTCATTTTCTGCCAAAAGCATCTGGGCGAAATAATGTCCTCTCTTGCTGTCAGCATCCAGCATACGGAACCTGAAATAAAACGATGAACTGTCTTTGACCTCCTGCACGAAATGCAGATGAGACTGCAGGATATAAGGCCCCTGCCCCAACGCCTTGACCTGCACCTCGCCCAACCCGAGATGGTCAACCATCAGCTTTTCCAACGCCATGTCAAAGGCGACACCGTAAAACCCGACATTCATATGGCCGTTATAGTCGATCCATTCGGGCCGTACTTCAAAGCCGCGAATTTCCACAGGCGCGGCATACGGGCCATCATGCCCGCCAGGAGGTGTCGAAGTCAGCTGCATTTGGCCCCCTTTACTGTGCGTCTTCATCGTCAAGTATTGCCACGGCCCGGACAAATCCCGCAGAGGCCCCTTTTATCTTGAAGGGGAAACAGGAAATCTCGAACCCGGTGGGCGGCAAATCTTCCAGATTGGTCAGCTTTTCCAAGTGGCAATACCCGATATCCATCGACGCGCGGTGTCCTTCCCAGATAATAGATGGATCTCGGGTCTCAGCGTATTCCTGAGCGGTGAGCGGAAACGGTGCATCCCAGCTTCAGGCGTCGGTGCCGGTGACACGCACGCCACGTTCCGTCAGAAAAAGCGTCGCCTCGCGCCCCATTCCACATCCTTTGACCAGATAGTCCGGCGCGCCATAACGTGTCCCTGCCGCAGTGTTGACTACGACGATATCCAAGGGGCAAAGCTCGTGGCCGATGCGCTTCAATTCGGCTTCGACATCTGCCGAGGTAACAACATACCCATCCTCGAAGTGTCGAAAGTCCAGCTTGACGCCAGGGTTCATGCACCATTCCAACGGCACTTCGTCGATGGTTATCGCCCGTTCACCTTTGTTCATCGTGGAATGATGGTGATACGGCGCATCCAGATGCGTGCCGTTGTGGGTCGCGATCTGCAACCGTTCGATGGCCCACCCTTCACCGTTCGGCAGGTCTTGCCGTTCCAGACCCGGAAAGAAAGACATGACCTGTTCTGCCGTCTGATCATGGGTCAGATATTCGATTTGCGGCAACATGATTGGCGGGTCAGACACGATCCCAGTTTCCAACGGAACGGACAGATCGACGAAACGACGGGCCATTAGCAACTCCTCCACCATATTCCCGGACAGGGTTGGTTGAGCGCAAGCGCCTGTCAAGAAAAGAAAAAGGCGACCTGTCTGGCCGCCTTCTTTGCTTGATATGTATTGGGTTTACTCAGCCGCAACTGCGCCTTCGATCTTCTCGACGCGAATGGCCGAGAATTTGAACTCGGGGATTTTGCCATAAGGGTCGATGGCTGAGTTTGTCAGGATGTTCGCCGCCGCCTCAACATAGGCAAACGGGATGAACACCATATCCTCGGCAATCGCCCGGTCCGCGCGGACCATGATCTCAATCGAACCACGGCGTGTGGTCAGGCGGATCATGTCGCCCGGCTCGATGCCCATCAGCTTGAGCGTACGTGGATTCATCGAACAGTTCGCCTCGGGCTCAACCGCGTCCAGAACATTGGACCGGCGGGTCATTGAGCCGGTGTGCCAATGTTCCAGCTGACGGCCAGTGGTGGCGATCATCGGGTATTCCTCGTCCGGGGCCTCATCCGGCGGAATGACGCTGGCGGGGGTGAACTTCGCCTTACCGCCCGAGCGGGGGAAACCATCCCCGAACACGATGGCCTGACCCGGGTCGGTTTCGCTGAGCGACGGGTAGGTAATCGTCTCGGTCTCCAGACGCTCCCACGTGATGTTGTCAAGCGATGCCATGGTCAGTTTCATCTCGGCAAAGACCTGAGAGACATCGGTGTAATCCCAGTTCAGCCCGATGCGCTGTGCCAGCTCGACCGTGATCTTCCAATCTTCGCGCGCTTCTCCCGGGGGGGTAACGGCAGGCCGTACACGCTGTACCTGACGGTTGGTGTTCGACACCGTGCCGTTCTTTTCATAGAGCGCCGAGGCAGGCAGGATGATATCGGCATAGTTCGCCGTCTCGGTCAGGAAGATGTCCTGCACGATCATCAGATCCAGTTTGGCCAGCGCCGCGCGGGCGTGGTTCACATCCGGGTCGGACATGGCCGGGTTTTCACCCTGAATATACATGCCCTTGATGTTGCCCGCATAGGCCTGATCGATGATTTCGGTCACCGTCAGACCCTTCTCGTTCGAGAAGTCATCCGAATGCCAGACATCATTGAATCTGGCGCGAACGCCGTCGTCAGTCACCGACTGATAGTCCGGCAGGAACATCGGGATCAGGCCCGCATCCGATGCGCCCTGCACGTTGTTTTGCCCCCGCAGCGGGTGCAGCCCAGCGCCGGGTTTACCGACATTGCCCGTCATCAGAGCCAGCGAAATCAGGCAGCGCGAGTTGTCGGTGCCGTGGATGTGCTGGCTGACGCCCATGCCCCAGAAGATCAGGCCAGCTTTGGCCTGCGCAAAGGTACGCGCGACACGGCGCAGCTGATCCGGTTCAATACCACAGATCGGTGCCATCGCTTCGGGCGTGAAGGCGCGCAGGTGTTCTTTCTCGGCCTCCCAGTTCTCGGTCCAGCGGTGTATGTACTGGCTGTCATACAACTCTTCCTCGACGATCACGTTCATGATCGCGTTGAGCATCGAGACATCCGCCCCCGGACGGAACTGCAGCATTTCATCCGCGAACTTGCGCATACCAACGCCACGGGGGTCCATAACGATCAGTTTGCCGCCACGCTTGGCGAACTGCTTGAAATAGGTCGCCGCGACAGGGTGGTTCTCGATCGGGTTCGAACCGATGATGATCGCCACATCGGCGTTTTCGATCTCGTTAAAGGTCGCCGTCACCGCGCCCGAACCCACATTCTCGATCAGCGCCGCAACGGATGAAGCGTGGCACAGACGGGTGCAGTGATCGACGTTGTTGTGCTTGAAGCCCTGACGGATGAACTTCTGGAACAGGTACGCCTCTTCGTTGGTGCACTTGGCCGAACCGAAGCCCGCAACCGAACGTGGGTCTTCGGCACGCAGGGCCATCAGCTTGGTCGCGGCCAAGTCCATCGCCTCTTCCCAGGTCGCCTCTCGGAAATGGCTCGACAGGTTGCCCGGATCAACGTTCAGCCCCTTGGCGGGCGCATCCTCGCGCCGGATCAGCGGTTTGGTCAGGCGGTGCGGGTGGTGGATGTAGTCAAAGCCAAAGCGACCTTTGACGCACAAACGACCTTCGTTTGCGGGGCCGTTGATGCCCTCGACATACTTCACCTTGCCGTCCTTGACCTTCAGTGACACTTTGCAGCCCACACCGCAGAACGGGCAGACGCTTTCGGTTTCGCTGTCGTAGTCCTTGCTGTCCCCCTGCTGCTGGTCGTCCAGCACGGTGGCCGGCATCAGCGCACCGGTCGGGCAGGCCTGAACACATTCACCACAGGCCACGCAAGTTGACGCGCCCATCGGGTCGTTCTGGTCGAACACCACCTGCGCGGTTTGACCGCGACCAGCCATGCCGATCACGTCATTCACCTGCACTTCGCGGCAGGCCCGAACACAAAGATTGCAGTTGATGCAGGCATCCAGATTGACCCGCATCGCCACATGGCTGTCATCCAGCAGCGGGATTTTCTCGGCCTCTTTCGCAGGAAATCGGCTGTCGCTGACATCGTTCAGCTTGGCCATATCCCAGAAATGGCTGGATACGTCATGCGGCTGCTCGGGCTGGTCGGCCACGAGCAATTCCATCACCATGGCGCGCGATTTCTCGGCGCGGTCGGTATCGGTCTTGACCACCATCCCGTCAGCCGCCGGGCGGATGCATGAGGCGACCAGCGTGCGCTCGCCCTCCACCTCGACCATGCAGGCGCGGCAGTTGCCATCGGGGCGGTATCCCGGCGCAGGCTTGTGGCACAGGTGCGGGATCACCAGGCCCCGGCCATTGGCTGCTTCCCAGATCGTGGTGCCCTCGGGCACAGTGACGTCATCGCCGTTCAGGTTGAAGGTGACGGTCTTGGTTGGGCTTGCGTCAAGCATGGCTCTGTCTCCCTCAGATTTCGTCAGCGAAATGTTTCATGACCAGGCGGATCGGATTCGGGGCCGCCTGCCCCAGACCGCAGATCGAGGCATCGCCCATGACCTGACACAGATCCTCCAACAGATCGGTGTCCCACTTGTCGGCCTGCATCAGCTTGACCGCCTTTTCGCAGCCTGCCCGGCAGGGTGTGCACTGACCACAGCTTTCATCCTCAAAGAACCGCAGCATGTTAAGCGCGGCATCGCGGGCGGTGTCCTGATCGGACAGAACCACAACGGCGGCAGACCCGATGAAGGTACCAAGCGGCTGAAGCGTGTCGAAGTCGAGCGGGACGTCGTCAATGCTTGAGGGGAGAAGACCAGACGACGGCCCGCCCGGTTGATACGCCTTGAACACATGGCCATCAGCCATGCCGCCGGCGGCATCAATCACATCAAGAATGGTCGAACCTGCGGGCAGCAGGTAAACGCCTGGCTTCGCCACACGCCCCGAGACCGAATAGCTGCGCAGGCCCTTGCGGCCGTTCTTTTCAACAGAGTTCAGAATCTGCGGCCCTTCGCGGCAGATTTTTGAGACCCAATACAGCGTCTCGACATTGTGCACCAAGGTCGGACGGTTAAAGACCCCAACCTGCGCCACGAACGGAGGACGGTGGCGTGGCAGGCCCTTCTTGCCCTCGATCGATTCGATCATCGCGGATTCTTCACCGCAGATATAAGCGCCAGCACCCCGGCGCAGGTCGATATAGCCTTCTTCGACAATACCCGCCTGTTCCAGAGCCGCAATCTCACGACGCAGAATTTCCAGCACTGCTGGGTATTCGTCGCGCATGTAAATGAAACAGGTCTCGGCCTCGACCGCCCATGCAGCGATCAGCATTCCTTCAAGGAAGACATGCGGCGTGCGCTCCAGGTAATAGCGGTCTTTGAACGTGCCGGGTTCACCCTCGTCGCCGTTGACAGCCAAATAGCGCGGGCCTTCGTTCATGCGAACAAAACCCCATTTCTTGCCCGACGGGAAGCCAGCGCCACCCAGACCACGCAAACCCGAGGCCAGGACAGTTTCCTGTACTTCTTCCCAGTTTCCGCCGTTGCGCAGATTTTTCAGCGTGGCGTAGCCGCCGTTGGCCTCATAGGCCGCAAAGGTCTCATAGTCGGGCAAATGCGCATGGGTGTCCCCTGCTGCAATCGCCGACTGCACCTTCTCGGGGGTCGCATGGTCAATGTGGTTGTGGCCAATCTCCAATACCGGGGCGGTATCGCAACGCCCCATGCAGGGCGCGCGAACAACGCGAACTTCGGCAGGGTCCAAACCGCCTTCCAGCGCATGCTGCAACTGCTGGGCACCGGCCATTTCGCAGGAGAGGGAATCACAAACCCGGATGGTCAAAGCGGGAGGAGGTGTCTCGCCTTCTTTCACCACATCGAAATGGGCATAGAAAGTCGCGGTCTCGTAGATCTCGGCCTGACCGATCCGCATCTCGACGGCCAATGCCGCGATATGGTCGGCGCTGATATGGCCGTGTTCGTCCTGAATCAAATGCAGGAATTCGATCAACAGATCACGGCGGCGCGGGCGATCGCCCAGCAGGCGTGTGATTTCAGCCTGCGCCTCATCCGTGAACTGACGGCCCTTGGGTGTGTGCCGCCCCTTGCCTTTACCTGACTTCCAGACGCCCTTGGGTGTGCCTGATGGCTTGGTATCTAATGGTGCCATGATGCCCTCCGATTGAGGTTCCGTCTCTCATCAGGCAAACATATCGTCAAATCGCTTTTGGCAATCGCACGATAACGACACCTTATCACCGCAAAGAGGTCACCACATCCCGCAAAGCCTTGACCGTCGGCAACTCGGGGTCGCGGCTGAGGGTCGCCAGACAAATCGGTTTGCTGACAACAGGTTCGATCAGCGGCAACACTTTCGTTCCCTTCAAATCGCCCAGCGCACGTACCAGAACCCGAGGAACAACCGTCGCCGCCAGCCCCTCCCGCACCATGACCATTGACGCCGTAAAACCGCTGGTTTCGGCAACGATATCGGGGTGCAGCCCCTGTTCGGCAAACACCCGGTCCAGAATACGCCGGTTCTGCATCTGCGGCTCCAAAAGGCTGAGCGGAAATTCTGCGACCTGCGCCCACGGAATCGGGCCGCTTTGGTCCGTCAGATGCGTGGGCACCAACAACACATAGGTTTCCTCGTAAAGAGGCTGAACCTGCCGGAAGTCCGTGCCGATGCTGTCACCATAAGTCACCCCGGCATCAAGGCTGCCTTCGTCCAGCCGGTGCTGAATTGCGGTGGCAGACATGGTTTCAATGCGTGTGACGATACGAGGATGCGCGTCACGCAGCCTTTTGACCAACCGTCCCGTGAAGGCGATTGCGGTCGGGATCACGCCGAGGATCAGTGTGCCCGTAATCTCACCCTTGGCGGCCAGCACCTGCTGTTCCAGCGCCTTGGTGTCGTCCAGAATACGCCGCGCCCGCTGGACAATCATCTCGCCCTCTTCGGTCAGCCCTTGAAAGCGGTTGGCGCGACGGACGATTGAGACACCCAATCGGTCCTCAAGATTGCGGATGCGCATTGAAAACGCGGGCTGCGAAATCCCGCATTCCTCGGCTGCTTTGGCAAAATGCCGATGCCGCGCCAAGGCGCTGAGCAGTTGCAGGTCGCGGATTTCGATCACTTACAATTGTCTCCGACAGCTGGTTGATCCATACCTTAGCGAGACTTCGATTGGGAAGGAAAGCAGGCGTTACATGGCGCGCGCAATAAGCGAGAAGAGCTTACACTTGTTACTATCCATCGACACCTCTTATTTGAAGTGAAACTGGATATTCAAAACCGTTGTCACACAAAAGATGAAATGTCATTTGCCCTTAAAGATCAAAACGCCAGAAACCGGAGCAGCTGATGAGCAAACCATTTAGAACTTTCCTATTTATTTGCTTTGTCTTCACTGTTTCTATAACCGTCAACTTACGAGCAGCGGCTGCAGATGAGCCCTACAAGAATGCATTTAAGTTCCCTGACGGCTTGACTGTACGCGTGCAGGTTCCCACGCTTTTTCGATCACTCTTTACTGAGTATGAGCGCCGCTTGGTCGTGTGTGACGACACCCCCTTCTCTTGCGCCTACGAATGGCTCGTGGCCGATTTGGGCCGCGAGGTTAATCTATACCTGCACGATGACGGCACTATTATCGTCGTGAACAGTGTATGGATGATGAAGATTTTAGATGGGCCAAGCGTCCGCATCTTCGACCATCAGGAAGAAGTGGACGCACGACTGCGTAATGATGATTGGAGTTGCAGTGAAGTAGGGCCCACCGCTGGTGTCGCCCCACCTGCTTCAATCTTTTTCAAGGATATGAAATACCTTGGTGCCTTCCGGTATCATCCAAATTCAAACGAAACAAAACATAGCATCGGCTACGAAGATTTCCGCTTTTTCCCCTTCAAAAGCTTCGGCGAAACACTCTGTGGGTATCCAGTTAGAGGATGATACCAAATTACTAATGGCAATTGGTGCGACGCCGCAGACGTTACAGCGCCCACCTCAAAACACTTCAAACAACCATCCACAAATAAGACCGTGAATCACGTATTAAACAAAAAGTGCATCACATCGCCGTCCTTGACGATATAGCCCTTACCCTCTGCCCGCATCTTACCCGCCTCTTTCGCGCCCTGCTCACCATTGGCAGCGACATAGTCGTCAAAGGCGATGGTCTCGGCGCGAATGAAACCCTTTTCGAAATCGCCATGGATCACACCTGCTGCTTGCGGTGCAGCGGTGCCGGTGCGGATGGTCCAGGCGCGGGCCTCTTTCGGGCCGACGGTGAAATAGGTTTCCAGCTTCAGCAGATCGTAACCTGCGCGGATCAGACGGTCGAGGCCGGGCTCTTCCAGACCCATCTCCTCAAGGAACATCTGGGCTTCGTCCTCATCCAGCAGGCTGATCTCTTCTTCGATCTTGGCGCTGATGATGACATGGGCATTGCCCTGCGCGGCGGCCATTTCGGCCACGCGGGCAGAGAATTCGTTGCCTTGTGCGGCGTCTTCCTCGGACACGTTGCAGACATAGAGAACCGGTTTGGTTGTCAGCAGTTGCAACATCTTCCATGCCTTGGCGTCCTCGTCTCTGACTTCGACCAGACGTGCGGGCTTGCCGTTTTCCAGCATGGCCTGCGCCTCGGCCAACAGGCGATCTTGCTGTTGCGCCTCTTTGTCGTTGCCCTTCAGCTTGCGCACCAGATTGGCCCGGCGCTTTTCGATGCTTTCCAAATCGGCCAGCATCAGTTCGGTTTCGATCGTTTCAGCGTCCGCAACCGGATCAACACGCCCGTCGACATGTGTCACGTCACCGTCTTCGAAACAGCGCAGCACATGGGCAATCGCATCCGTTTCGCGAATATTCGCCAGAAACTGGTTGCCCAGCCCTTCGCCCTTTGACGCGCCTTTCACCAGACCCGCGATATCCACAAAAGTCATCCGCGTGGGGATGATCTGTTTTGAGGACGCAATCGCTGCCAGCCTGTCGAGGCGGGCGTCGGGAACCGCAACATCCCCGACATTGGGCTCAATGGTGCAGAACGGGAAGTTCGCGGCCTGCGCAGCAGCGGTTTTGGTCAGCGCATTGAACAGGGTCGACTTGCCGACATTCGGCAGACCCACGATTCCCATTTTAAAGCCCATCACGGCCTCCTGCATAGAATACGATCGCAGCTTCTATGCAGGTCCGCCTGAATGCGCAAGGGATTGCTGGCGGCACCTTTGCCGAGTCCATTTCGCCACATCACAAAATCGTTTGAAAATTGTGTTCTTGCCGAAATTGAAAAACAACTCCTACGATTACCAGTTAATAGCACACGATCACTTTTTGTTGGCGGACACTGATGAAACACCTTTTTCTTGCAACCGTTCTGGCGGCAACGGCCTGCGCGTCAGCCCAGGCCCAAACCGTTGTTTTTGGTGCCGGATACGCGGACTATTCTGAAGACACATCCGAAGATCAGGGTCTGATCTCGATCGAATACCACCACACGCCATTTCATCAGGCGACGCGGTTTCGCGCCGGTTGGGGTGCGGCCCTAACTGTAGATGAAGATGGTGACACGCATATCGGCGCGGGCCTGATCGGGCAGTATGCGCTGAGCGATCGCTGGTTCGTGGAAGGCAGTGTAATGCCCGGCTACTATAATGCCAGCAACGACCTGAATGATCTTGGGGGCGATTTTCAGATTCGCAGCCTTTTGGGTCTTGGCTATAACCTGAACAATGGCAACAGCGTGTCTGTTGCGCTTACCCATAAATCCAACGCCAGTACCAATGACGAAAACCCGGGCGTGAATGCCCTGCTGGTACGCTATCATCTGGGCTTCTGATCCATTCCTGTCTGGGCGGGATTGATTTTCGGTCAAAGTTTCTGCACATCAGGTCGAAACCCGAGTGCAAGGACATCCGATGACCCGTATCGACGCCAAGTTCGCCGCCCTGAAAGCTGAAGGCAAGAAGGCCTTTGTCGCCTATGTCATGGCCGGGGATCCCGACTATGACACTTCGCTTGAAGTGGTCAAAGGCCTGCCAGGCGCTGGCGTGGATGTTATCGAGCTGGGCCTGCCCTTTACCGACCCGATGGCCGACGGTCCTACTATTCAGGCTGCGGGCCAACGTGCGCTTGAGCAGGGCATGACCTTGCAACGCACATTGGATCTGGCACGAACGTTTCGGGAAACAGACGATACAACCCCCATTGTCCTGATGGGGTATTACAACCCGATCTACAGCTGCGGTGTCGACGCGTTTCTGGCCGATGCAAAAGCAGCTGGTATTGACGGGTTGATCGTGGTGGACCTTCCCCCCGAAGAGGACGCAGAACTCTGTCTGCCCGCGCAAGCGGCGGGTCTGAATTTTATTCGCCTGGCAACCCCAACCACGGATGACAAACGCCTGCCACGTGTTCTGCAAAACACTTCGGGCTTTGTTTATTATGTCTCGATCACCGGGATCACTGGCGCAGCCGAGGCAGAAGCAACAGATGTTGGCCCCGAGGTTGCCCGCATCAAGGCCGCGACCGATCTGCCGGTAATCGTGGGGTTCGGGATCAACACGCCCGAGAAATCGCGCAATATTGCCTCGGTGTCGGATGGCGCGGTGGTCGGGTCAGCGATCGTCAGCCAGATCGGCGCTGGTAAACCTGTGACCGACGTGCTGACCTTTGTGAAATCTCTTTCGGATGGCGCGCACAGCGCCTGATTTCGCAGCCAACATACGAGAGTTATGACCCGTCGCGGATACCGCGGCGGGTTTTTTGTGACCCTTCACTGTGACGCCAAGACATTGCAGCCTTGGGAATGAATTGGTAAAGAAAACTAACCAATGTGAGCGGAGCCCCGATTTCATGCCTGTGATCACCAATATCGAAGACCTCAAACGCATATATGAACGCCGCGTGCCCCGTATGTTCTATGACTACGCCGAAAGCGGCAGCTGGACAGAACAGACTTTTCGCGAAAACACGACCGATTTTGAAAAAATACGCCTGCGCCAAAGGGTTGCGGTCGATATGTCCGGTCGGTCGACATCTTCGCAAATGATTGGCGAAGACGTTTCAATGCCAGTGGCGCTGGCCCCGGTCGGGTTGACGGGGATGCAACACGCAGACGGAGAGATGAAGGCCGCCAAAGCCGCCGAGGAATTTGGTGTGCCCTTTACGCTGTCCACCATGTCCATCAACTCGATTGAAGATGTGGCCGGATATACCAACAAACCATTCTGGTTCCAGCTTTATACGATGAAGGACACGGACTACATCAACCGCCTGATCCAGCGAGCAAAAGACGCTAAATGTTCCGCACTGGTAATCACGCTCGACCTGCAAATTCTGGGCCAACGGCACAAGGACCTGAAAAACGGTCTGTCGGCCCCGCCCAAACTGACGGCAAAGACCATCGCCAACCTGATGACCAAATGGGCCTGGGGCATTGAAATGCTGCGGGCCCAGCGGCGCGAGTTCGGCAATATCGTGGGGCATGTGCATGGTATTTCGGACGCGTCTTCATTGGGGGCCTGGACCGCAGAACAGTTTGACCCCAGCCTCGACTGGTCGAAGGTTGAAAAATTGATGGAGCAATGGGGCGGGAAAGTGATCCTTAAGGGCATCCTTGATGCGGATGACGCAAGGATGGCCGCCAAGCTGGGTGCCGATGCCATTGTCGTGTCAAACCATGGTGGGCGTCAGCTTGACGGCGCGCTAAGCTCAATTCGTGTCCTGCCCGAGATCATGGATGCGGTTGGGGGCGATATCGAGGTGCATTTGGACAGCGGTATCCGATCCGGACAAGACGTGCTCAAAGCCTTAGCGCTTGGGGCCAAAGGGACCTATGTTGGCCGCGCGTTTGTGTATGGTCTGGGTGCCATGGGTCAGAAAGGTGTCACCACGGCGCTTGAGCTGATCCAGAGGGAGCTTGATACGACAATGGCGCTTTGTGGTGAGAAAAATGTGGCTGCGTTGGGGCGTCACAATCTGCTGATACCTGAAAACTTCGGGGGCCGCTGGCAAGCGTAACCGGTCAATCAGGGGGCTCTGCCCCCGACGCCCGTTCCGGGCGCCTCCCCCAGGATATTTTTGGCCAGATGAAGCTGGGGTTCCTTCAATCGTCCACCCGATAATACTCCAGGACAGGCGATAGAACCCAGCCGAACGGCACGGCAAGAAATACCTCTTTCCAAATCGGGTGAATCAAGCTAAGGACGCGGCTTCACGCGGGTATACAGCCTTGGAGGATGCCCGCCCTAACATTGGAGAATATATCATGGCTGGTGAGATTCCTGATCTCGTAGCTCTGGAACGGACGGGGACAGGCAAGGGCGCCGCTCGTCAAGCACGCCGCGACGGCATGGTTCCGGGCATCGTATTTGGTGGCGACAAAGAACCGTTGCCAATCCAGATCCCGTTCAACGTCTTGTTCAAGCGCCTGAAAGCGGGCCGGTTCAAGTCGACCTTGTGGAACCTGAAAGTTGAAGGCCACGATGACGTCCGCGTCATCTGCCGCGACGTTCAGCGTGATGTCGTCAAAGACCTGCCGACCCATCTGGACCTGATGCGCCTGCGCCGGACCACCAAGATCGCGTTGTTCATCCCCGTTGAGTTCATCAATGAAGGTGCGGCCCCTGGCATCAAAAAGGGTGGCGTTCTGACCGTTGTCCGCCCGGAAATCGAACTGATGTGCACCGCCGGTGACATTCCTGAAAAGATCACCGTTGATCTGACCGGTCTGAACATCAATGACGTTGTGACCATTTCGTCGGTTGAACTGCCTGAGGGCACCAAACCAACCATCGACCGTGACTTTGTGATTGCCAACATCTCGGCGCCGACTGGTCTGTCCACCAGCGACGACGATGAAGATGGTGAAGTTGCAGCCGATGAAGTCGAAGTTGTCGGAAAAGAAGAAGAATAAGTCTGGAACAATGTTTCCGACTTTGAAGCGGGGCTCGGGTGAGCCCCGTTTTTTTTGCGGGTCCAATAATCAGGCCTGACTGGATTTCCTGACGATTTCCGGGCATGAAATGGCTTTGGAGCTACAGAGGCAAAACGGAAACATGAAGCTGTTTGTTGGATTGGGAAACCCGGGCCAGAAATATGCCCGGAACCGGCACAATATCGGGTTCATGGCCCTGGACCGTATCGCAGAAGATCACGGTTTTGGTCCCTGGAAATCGAAGTTTCAGGCCGAGATTTCGGAAGGTCGGCTTGGCACCGAGAAAGTCCTGCTGATGAAACCGCAAACCTACATGAACCGATCGGGTCAATCCGTCGGCGAGGCGATGCGGTTTTACAAGCTGGAATCCACTGACGTTGTTGTATTTCATGACGAATTGGACCTTGCCCCGGGCAAATTGCGCGTCAAGGCAGGGGGCGGGCACGCCGGGCATAACGGTCTGCGCTCGATCCATGAGCATATCGGGGCGGCCTATGACCGTGTACGCCTTGGGATCGGGCATCCGGGCCGCAAGGAAATGGTTTCGGGGTACGTGCTCAGTGATTTTGCGAAATCCGAAACCAGCTGGCTGGACGACGTTCTTCGGGGTGTTTCGGACGGGGCTGCTTATCTGGCTCAGGACGAGGGCGGCAAGTTCATGAATGCAGTTGCATTGCGCACTGCCCCGTCGCGATCATCAAAGACCGACGCACCAAAAGCCGACACACCTTCAACGCCCGCACCCGACACCGAGGATGACGACCGATCTGCCATGCAGAAGCTTTTGGACAAATTCAGGTAGCGCCTCTGCCTCTTTCCGTTACGTAGAGGTTGCGGAATGTGATCTCCCGCGTTCCAATACCGCTCAACTAGGGAGGCAATGCGATGAAATCCATATTGAAGTGGGTGCTGCGCATCGTACTGGCGCTGGTTCTGGCCGCCACTGCCGTCGGGCTGTGGAAGCGCGAAGAGTTGCAGCGCCTTTTGGCCGTGAACTCGTTATTTTCGGAAGAGAAGATCGTTCACAATTTCTCGCACATGGACGAGGCTTTTCTGACCGTGAACCTGCCGCGTGGCGACGCGCCAACCTGGGACCTGCCTTATGGCGAAGGGTTCGAGCTGCCGGAGGGAACCGACAGTTGGATCGATGAACGCGCGGTCACGTCGTTGCTGGTTATGCAGAACGGCAAAGTCAGGTTCGAGGAATATTATCTTGGCACCGGGCCGGATGACCGGAGGATTTCCTGGTCGGTCGCCAAAAGCTATCTTTCGGCGCTTTTCGGTATCCTGCTGCAAGAGGGGGCAATCGGGTCGTTGGATGACCCGGTCGTCAAATATGCGCCAAAACTGAAAGACAGCGCGTATGAAACCGCGTCGATCCGCAACGTGCTGAACATGGCAAGCGGCGTGACGTTTGATGAAGATTACCTCGACCCAAATTCCGACATCAATCGGATGGGGCGTGTGGTTGCCCTGGGTGGTGAGCTGGACGATTTCGCAGCCTCGCTGCAAGACAGCTTTGCGACGCCGGGTGAAACCTGGCAATACGTGTCGATCGACACCCATGTTCTGGGCATGGTTATACGCGGTGCGACCGGGCGGAACGTGGCGGACCTTCTGACGGAGAAGATCCTTCAGCCGTTGGGACTGGAGCGGGACGGATACTACATCACTGATGGCGCAGGGATCGCTTTTGTTTTGGGGGGCCTCAACTTTACTACGCGTGATTTCGCCCGGTTCGGACAAATGATCCTGCAGGACGGCATCGCGAATGGAAAACAACTGGTTCCTGCCGAATGGATTTTCGAAGCCACCCAACCCAGCGCACCGACCGCACAAGGAGAGATCGGGTACGGGTATCAATGGTGGATTCCCCGCGGCGCGCATGAAGGAGAGTTTCTGGCCCGTGGCGTCTATGGGCAATACATCTATTTCAACCAGCCCAGGGGCGTTCTGATTGTGTCCACCGGTGCAGACAGGCTGTTCCGTGAGCCGGGTGTAAATGACCTGAACATCGAAATGTTCCGCAATATTGCGAAAAGTCTGTAAGATGCCATTATGCAGAAACAAGAAAGTATCAATGTACTGGGTGGCGTTCTGGCCCCTTGCTCTCGCGACCCTTTGACAGGGTTTTTCCGGGATGGCGCGTGCAATACCTGCCCCGAGGATCAGGGCAGTCACACAGTCTGCACCGTGATGACGGCCGAGTTTCTGGCATTTTCAAAATATGTCGGCAATGATCTGAGCACGGCACGACCCGAATTCGACTTTCCCGGCCTTCGCCCCGGCGACAGCTGGTGTTTATGCGCCAGCCGGTTTTTGCAAGCTCATGACGAAGGATGCGCGCCACAGGTTCATCTGGAGGCGACACATCAACGCGCGCTGGAGATCGTACCGCTCGACATTTTGCTTCAAAATAAGGCAAAGACCTAAAGGACCCCCTAAGGGGCGCATGGCTGATTCAGAATGCCATTTGCCAGATCAGGCTGACACTGTAGTTTTCAAAACCGCTTTCGCCGATACCGTCATAGAACAGGTTTGCAGCCAGAAGGCTGTCGTTTTCCAGCCGATAGTCAAAACCCAGATCAGCGCGGGCGCGGGCGGTATCCCCTATCGGTGTCACGCCAGGAACAGTGCCTGAGCCGGATGTTGTGCTCCAGATACCAGACAAACCACCGGTCAGCATCATCTGACCACGCGACACCTGGATTGGGTGACTGAAATCCATACCCAGCCGTGCAGTGGTCAGGCTGAAATCCTGCTGTGGGATCAGGTTGCCCAGACTATCGGTATAAGCCTCCTGATCGTCGCTGGCATAGCTAACATCCAGCAGCGGCATAAGCGTCAGGTCACCGCGCTTGAACTCTCCGGTTACGCGCGACTGGATCAGCCAGCGTTCACTATCGAAACTGTCGGTATAGGTGCCCAGTGGAGAAATGTCGTTATCAGCCTGACCGTACAGAACGCGCCCTTCGAAAAACACCGGCTGGCTGGGCAGTTTGGCGACGACATAAGGTCCGACCAGCCACCCTGTGCCATCCACGCTGGCCGGGCCGTTTTCGGTTTCGGCATAGTCGATCTGCAACATGGCGCCGATCAGAAGGTTCGAGTTCACCCAGCCATGCGCCCCCACCACGGCCAAGGCATAAGAACTGTCGTAATCGTTTTGAGAGCTCCAGTTCCCGGACAGATTGAACCAGACCGGGTGGGTTGGGTCACTTGCAAATTTCAGATACCCCGATCCTTGCGTTACCGACGAGTCCAGCGCACCTGATCCTGATTGCTGAAGAAACTGCGTCAGCTCTGGCTGATTGGTCACGAGGCTGTTGGCCCGGGCGTTCTGAAAGGCCTGCACCAGTCGCTGTGTGTCCGTTACACCCTGTTGTGTGCTGACCCTGTTGGACGCAAGGTTCAGGTTCCCGGCGGCATCCGAAAAAACGCCTGCGGGAATAAACAGCTCAATTGTACCGTTATTTTGCGCAGTTAACGTCGCAACATAATTGGTTCCCGATCCTGTCAGGCTTGCGGAGGCATTGGTAACCGACAAGTCGCCCACCGTGAAATCTGTGCTGGGTTCACTCAGTGTGATCACCGCTTGGAACGTACCGTTCCCGATTGTTGTCAGCGCACCAATTGAGGCCGTCGGCTGCGTCGTGTCTGCCAAAGTCCGAGTGTTGATAATCTGGGTATTCGTGACACCCGACAGCGCGATTTCATAAAGGTATAGTGGCCCTCCGACGGTTTCGCGCGCGGTGAACATGACCCCAAGATAGCCATCAGCGGCGTAAGTGGAATCGGCTCCATTCTGGCTGAGTATCGTCGCGCCAATATATCCAAGATTGGCCAATCCTGCTGGCGTAATAGCAGGTTGAGTCAAAACACCATTGTTGAAATAGAACGATCCTCCCGGGCCTTCACCCGAGCCGCCCAACGACATGAACGCTGTCGCAGTACTTTGGAGATTGGAAAAGAAAATCTGCCCGCCGTTAGGTGTTGCGACTGTCTGGGACGGAAACGAAGGGTTGCCAAACGCCAGACCCTCTTTGACGCTTCCCATCAAAAGCGCGGAAACCAAAAGACCCAGGCACGACAGCCTCGTAATTGCGGACCAAACCATATTACCTCCTACAGCACCGCGTGGGTGCCAAACACCAGAGTGCCCGGGGTTAAAATCGCATCCCAAGCAGCGTCATCCTTGCCCCATCTTCGCAGAGACATCCCCAGAACCGACCGCAAATCGCCGGTTAATGAGAAGTTAATTCAATTGGAAGACGCTGTATAGAACGCGACAGGAATCAACTGGGGCGTGCGGGACACGTCGTGTTGTTGGAACAAGCGGGTTTTGACCTGGACCAAATCTCAAACGGCTTGAAACACCCAATTTTTGCTGTGTTGTCGAGTGGAGATAGAAACGTGAGACAGGCTGCGCTGGAAAATCACATGCAAAGATAGAAAGGACATAGTCACTGACAGTCCAGCAATTTTGCAACAGTACGGCACCGCTTGCTGCACTGATCTCCAATTGGAAACCTTCGGGCGCAGGTTGAACGGGGTAATATCGCTTGTGGACGATTCTTTAACCGGGCTCCGTCGGGTTCAAAAAGATCGCCTGCGAGGGCCAACATACGGTGACAAAACCGGATGCCACGCCAGGGCAGGAACAACAATCCGTCTGCGCCCGTTAAAACACCAATTAGATCCGAAGGCCATTTCGGAGCAGCATTACAATCAAGGGTGGACCGAAGGGTGTTCCGGCAGCTTGATTGGTCGAGATTGTAAACCGGGGCATATGGCCCCGGTGTGAAATCAACCGGCCGTGCGGCCTTCGGTGTCAGACATGTCGAAGTTCAGGTATTTTGCGACGGTCTGAACATCCTTGTCACCGCGTCCACACATGTTCATGCAGATCAGGTGGTCCTTGGGCAACTCGGGCGCGATCTTCATGACATGCGCCAGAGCGTGGCTGGGTTCCAGCGCCGGAATGATACCCTCAGTGGCACAGCAGAGCTGGAATGCCTCAAGCGCTTCCTTGTCGGTAATCGAGACGTAAGTCGCGCGACCAACCTCATGCAACCAGGAATGTTCGGGCCCGATACCCGGATAGTCCAGACCGGCCGAAATCGAATAGCCTTCCAGAATCTGCCCGTCATCATCCTGCAGCAGATAGGTGCGGTTGCCATGCAGAACGCCCGGACGACCGCCTGTCAGCGAGGCGCAATGCTCCATCTTTTCGTTTACACCTTTACCGCCGGCCTCGACACCGATGATGTTGACGTCCTTGTCATCAAGGAAAGGATAGAACAGACCCATCGCGTTCGAGCCGCCGCCGATTGCCGCAATGATAGTGTCGGGCAGACGGCCTTCGGCCTTCATCATCTGCTCTTTCGCTTCCTTGCCAATGATCGACTGGAAATCACGCACCATCGCCGGGTATGGGTGCGGACCGGCCACTGTGCCGATGCAGTAGAACGTATCGCGCACATTGGTCACCCAGTCACGCAGCGCGTCATTCATCGCGTCCTTCAGCGTACCGCGACCCGAGGTCACAGGGATCACCTCGGCCCCCAGCAGGCGCATACGAAACACGTTCGGGGCCTGACGTTGCACGTCATGGGCACCCATATAGACGATGCATTTCAAACCAAATTTCGCGCAGACCGTGGCTGTGGCCACACCGTGCTGCCCTGCCCCGGTCTCGGCAATGATCCGGGTCTTGCCCATGCGTCGCGCCAGAATGATCTGGCCCAGCACGTTGTTGATCTTGTGTGCGCCGGTGTGGTTCAGCTCATCACGTTTCAGATAGATCTTCGCCCCGCCCAGATGCTCGGTCAGGCGTTCCGCGAAATACAGAGGTGAGGGGCGGCCCACATAGTTGGCCCACAGATCATCCATCTCGGCCCAGAAGGTCGGATCATCCTTGGCTTTGTTGTATTCCTCTTCCAGTGACAGGATCAGCGGCATCAGCGTTTCGCTGACAAAACGCCCGCCGAAGATGCCAAAGCGCCCTTGCTCGTCAGGGCCGGACATGAAGGAATTGAAAAGATCGTTGGCCATGGGTGTCTCCCTCGTCGTACCTGACTGTCATAGGTGGTCGTCGCGGGATTTGCCATGGCAAAACGCACCATGTCGCCCCCTGGCAGCGGCAAACAAAATCAGCGTGTCGCGTCGATAAATGCCTGTATCAGTCCAGCGTCCTTTACGCCCGGCGCGCTTTCAACACCCGACGCCACATCGACTTGCCGCGTACCCGTCATGCGGACCGCCTCAGCGACATTGTCTGGGTTCAGACCACCGGACAACATCCACGGCCTACGCCAATATTTGCGACCTGCCAGCAGCCGCCAGTCAAAAGGAAGACCGTTGCCGCCGGGAAGTTCCGAATTCTTCGGCGGCTTTGCATCGATCAGAAGCTGGTCTGCAACTTCGGAATACAGATCAATCGCAGCCAAATCCTCGGCCTCGGCAACACCGATCGCCTTGATGACGGGCAGGCCATAGCGCTGCTTGATCTCTGCCACACGCTCGGGGCTCTCTCCGCCGTGAAGCTGCAACATATCCAGCGGAACCCCCGCGACAATCTCATCAAGCTGCGCGTCCGAGAAATTCACGGCCAGAGCGACCTTGGCGACGCCGACTGGTACTTCGGCGGCCAACGCCGCGGCTTGCGGTATCGGTGCGTAACGGGGCGATTTGGGAAAAAAGTTGAACCCGACATAGCGCGCACCGGCTGCAACGGCTGCGCGCACATGTTCTGAGGCGGTCAAACCGCAGATTTTAACGGACACATCGGTAGACATAAGCCTCAGCTGGCCTCGTCAAGCAGGGCCAGAACATCATCCTTACCCTCGTTCTGCTTTTTCTTGAGCTTCTTGACCTCGCGTTCAAGCTTGCGGACCTCGCCCTTTTTCACGGTCGCATCGCGGCGGTGTTTGTGTTCCCGCAGCCATTCCCACATGAAACCGATGATCAAACCGGCGACAACACCGCCCAGAACGACCAGAAAAAGCGGTAAAGAGGTACTGACGTTAAAGCCCAAAAGCTCGGCCAGAGCATCGGGCATCAGTTTCAGTTCAACAGACTGAACATTCGCCAGGGAAACGGAAATCAGAACGATCCCGAGAGTCCCAAGAAAAGCATATCGAAGGTAACGCATCATGAGGTCAGGCTTTACCGTTCAAACGATCCCTGAGCAACTTACCAGTTTTGAAAAATGGCACACATTTTTCCTCGACCTGAACTGTTTCACCGGTACGGGGGTTGCGCCCAACGCGGGCATCCCGCTTTTTCACCGAAAACGCGCCAAAGCCACGCAGTTCGACCCGGTCGCCGCGCGCCATGGCATCGGTGACTTCTTCGAACACGGTGTTCACAATCCGCTCGACATCACGCTGATAGAGATGCGGGTTTTCGTCAGCGATTTTCTGAATCAGTTCTGAACGGATCATTCGTGATACCCTCCCAGGCAGCCGGTGTGACAGGTCTACTGTTTTGACAGTATAGGAAAAAACCCAGAACGGGGGAACGGATACTCTGCGTGTTGAGGCTTTATTTTGCCATATTCTCACGCGAAATTTTGCCCGACAGGGCGATTTACACACTTCAAGCGCGAACATTATCGAGTTTAAACAGCGTGTTTGGAACATGTTGATTCGCAACAAAAACGGCCCCGCACTTCCATGCGAGGCCGTAAATCATGCTTGGGATGCGCCCCGGGCTTAGTCGCCAGACTTCAGCGCTGCACCCAGAATGTCGCCCAGCGACGCGCCCGAGTCGGAAGAACCGTACTGTTCCACGGCTTCTTTCTCTTCTGCGATCTCGCGTGCCTTGATCGACAGACCCAGACGGCGGGTCTTGCTGTCGACATTGGTTACGCGGACATCAACCTTGTCACCGACCGAGAAACGCTCGGGGCGCTGTTCGGAACGGTCACGCGACAGATCGGAACGGCGGATGAACGACTTCATGCCTTCGTACTCGACCTCGATGCCGCCATCTTCGATTGCGGTCACTTCGACAGTGATGACCGAGCCACGCTTCACGCCGCCAACGGCTTCTGCGAACTTGTCACCGCCCAGAGCTTTGATCGACAGCGAGATACGCTCTTTCTCGACATCCACTTCCGAGACAACGGCCGAAACCATGTCGCCTTTGCGGTAGTTCTGGATCGCATCCTCGCCACGCTCGTCCCAGGACAGGTCCGACAGGTGAACCATGCCGTCGATGTCGCCTTCGAGGCCGATGAACAGACCGAATTCGGTAATGTTCTTGACTTCGCCTTCGACTTCGGTGCCCTCGGGGTGTGTTTCTGCAAACACTTCCCATGGGTTGCGCTGAGTCTGCTTCAGGCCCAGAGACACGCGGCGCTTGGCACCGTCGATTTCCAGAACCATGACGTCGACTTCCTGGCTGGTCGAGACGATCTTGCCGGGGTGGACGTTTTTCTTGGTCCAGGACATCTCGGACACGTGCACCAGACCTTCGACACCAGCTTCCAGTTCGACGAATGCGCCGTAGTCGGTGATGTTGGTGACGCGACCCTGATGGACCGAGCCCAGCGGGTACTTGGCAGCAACCAGATCCCACGGATCTTCCTGAAGCTGCTTCATGCCCAGGCTGATGCGGTGGGTGTCTTTGTTGATCTTGATGACCTGAACCTTGATGGTTTCACCGATCGTCAGGATCTCGGACGGGTGGTTCACACGACGCCATGCCATGTCAGTGACGTGCAGCAGACCATCAACGCCGCCCAGGTCAACGAATGCACCGTATTCGGTGATGTTCTTGACCACGCCCTCGACGTTCTGACCTTCGGTCAGGTTGCCGATGACTTCGGCGCGCTGTTCGGCACGCGATTCTTCCAGGATTGCGCGGCGCGACACAACGATGTTGCCACGGCGGCGGTCCATTTTCAGGATCTGGAACGGCTGCTTCAGACCCATCAGCGGGCCTGCGTCGCGTACGGGGCGTACGTCAACCTGCGAACCGGGCAGGAATGCAACTGCGCCACCCAGATCGACGGTGAAGCCACCTTTGACGCGGCCAAAGATTGCACCATCGACACGCTGGTCGTCGGCATATGCTTTTTCCAGGCGGTCCCATGCCTCTTCGCGGCGGGCCATCTCGCGCGAGATGACGGCTTCGCCACGGGCGTTTTCTGCGGCACGCAGGTAAACTTCGACCTCGTCGCCGACAGCGATTTCAGGGGCTTCGCCGGGATTTGCGAATTCTTTCAGATCAACGCGGCCTTCCATTTTATAGCCTACGTCGATGATGGCTTGACCGGCTTCAATCGCCAGAATCTTGCCTTTGACAACAGAACCCTCTTCGGGCGTGTCCATTTCGAAGCTTTCGTTCAGGAGGGCTTCGAATTCCTCCATGGATGCGTTAGCCATGTGGCGTTCATTTCCTTTACAGTACGTTTTTGCTGGCCGAGCGGTTGTCTCCGCCGGTCTTGTTTCATGATGCCGTCTGGCGTGACCCGGTGCGCCGCTGAGCAAACAAACACAAAGGGCCGAGGTAACCCGGCCCTGCTCAGAAACGTCATCCGGACGTTGACCGCCCTTGTATCGACAGCGCGCGTATAGGCTGAATCTTGAACCGGTGCAAGTGCAAAGCCTATGGTGCGCGGCAGCGCGCGCAGGAACTCTTGCCTAACGCTGATCCCCCCGAGCGTCATAGCAACCTGAACAATAGCCGGTTCTGACTGAAATGGCTTGCACGGTTCGCGTCAGGTCTTCTCTAGGCGGCTTCTCGGTAATGGGACGCGGGACCGCATGGTTGTGTCTTCGAGTGCAGCGCAAGGGTGAAGTGTCTTGAAACACCGCGCGGGACCCGGCACTCAGCTGCCTGCGTCACGAGATGTATCGTGAAGAATTGGAGTGAGAACAGCAATCCACTCGCCTGTTTGTACGATCTGCAAGGTTTGGCGACGTATCTGAGATTAAACGTTCGGCTTTCTTTCCCTAACTTAGCTTTATCGGTCGACAAAGAGGTCGACCCGAAACCAGAACCAAAAGGAAAACATCATGAAATCTCTCATCTTTGCCGCCATGGCGACTGCAATTGCCCTGTCCACCCCGGCCTTTGCTGCTGACGAAATCAACGTGTCCAACGGCATTTCAGCCGCTGGTGCGCCGCTGGCCGCACATGGGGTTGATCTGGTTGCATTGGTCAATGATGGAAACCCGGTCGAAGGCTTCGCCACTCACTCGTCAACTTATGACGGAGCCTCCTATTATTTCACGTCCGCCTCGAACCGTGAAGCGTTCGAGGCAAACCCTGCTGCATACCTGCCGCAGCATGGTGGCTTCTGTTCATTCGGCGTATCGGTCGGCAAGAAGTTTGACGGTGACCCGGATCAGTACCTTGTCGCAGACGGAAAACTGTTTCTGTTCCTCAACGCGGAAACCCGGGCAGCCTTTTTGAAGGACGTTGTCGCCACCGCAAAGACGGCGGATGACCAATGGGCGAATATCAAAAACGTCGCCGTGGGTGAGCTGTAAGACCTGCCCCGTTTGCCCGCGGCGTTAACGCGTCGCGGGCAGTTTTGCGTTGATCACCTCAAGGGCTTTGGCCAACGCCGCCTCGATACTCAAATCGGTGGTGTCCAACTGCACGGCATCCTCAGCCGGTTTCATCGGAGCGGTGCTGCGCTCAGCATCCCGCGCGTCCCGTTCTCTGACGTCCGCCAGAACCTGTTCACGGGTTACGTCAGCGCCTTTTGCTCTAAGCTCCAGGAAGCGCCGCTCGGCGCGCACTTCTGCACTGGCTGTTACAAACAGCTTCACTTCGGCATCTGGACAAATCACCGTGCCAATATCACGACCGTCCAGAACGGCCCCACCTGCCCTGCGGGAAAAGGCGCGCTGAAAATCGACCAAGGCAGCGCGAACCTCTGGAAGAACCGCCACTTTGGAAGCTGCCTGCGCAACGTCGGCGGTGCGCAGGTCGCCCTTCTCAAGCTCCTCTGCGGTCAGAGACTGCGCGGCTTCAATCGCGCTTTCCCCCTCAAGCGTACGCCTTCCGACAGCGCGATACAGCAAACCCGTGTCCAGATGAGCAAAGCCGAAATGCGCCGCCACGGCCTTTGATATCGTGCCCTTGCCCGCAGCCGCTGGTCCGTCAATGGCAACAGTGAAACTCAAGTGCGCTCTACCTTTGCACCCAGCGACTCCATCAGTGGTTCAAAGATCGGGAACGACGTCGCGATCGGGCCGCCGTCATCCACACTCACGGGGCTCTGTGCCCCCATACCCATCACCATGAACGACATGGCGATGCGGTGATCCAGAAAGCTCTCGCAGGTGCCTCCTCCCGGAACGTTGCCGATGCCCAGCCCTTCAACCGACCACCAGTCATCACCTTCGGCAACAGTCACCCCGTTGGCGCGCAGGCCACGGGCCATGGCGTCAATCCGGTCGCTTTCCTTCACGCGCAGCTCTTTCACGCCGCCCATCATCGTTGTGCCTGTGGCATTTGCAGCCACTACCGACAGAACCGGGTATTCATCGATCATTGAGGCGGCACGCCCGGAAGGAACGTCGATGCCTTTCATGTTGGGCGAGTACTTGGCGCGCAAATCGGCGACTGGCTCGCCCCCCTCTTCGCGTTCGTTTTCATAGGTCAGATCAGCGCCCATCTCGCGCAAGGTCGTAAAGAGGCCCGCGCGTGTGGGGTTCAAACCGATCCCAGGCACCAAAACATCGGATCCAGGTGTGATCAACGCCGCGCAAACCGGAAAAGCCGCACTGGACGGATCGCGCGGTACAGCGATGACCTGCGGCTTCAGTTCCGGGCGACCGGTCAAAGTGATAACTCGGCCCTCGTCGGTATCCTCTACGGTGATCTCGGCACCAAATCCAGCCAGCATCCGTTCGGAATGGTCACGCGTGGCCTCTTTCTCGATCACAACGGTCTTTCCGGGAGCATTCAGACCCGCCAGCAGAACGGCAGATTTCACCTGCGCCGACGGCACAGGAACTTCGTATCGCACAGGGGTCGGGTCCGCCGCGCCAACGATGGTCATCGGCAAGCGCCCGCCGGATCGCCCAACCGACTCTGCCCCAAACAGGGCCAGAGGATCAGTTACCCGCGCCATGGGGCGTTTGTTCAGGCTGGCATCACCGGTAAATGTCGCAGTGATCGGAGAGGTCGCCATCGCCCCCATGATCAGCCGCACACCGGTTCCCGAGTTGCCACAGTCGATCACCTGACCCGGTTCGGCGAAGCCACCGACACCCACGCCGTGCACTGTCCATTCCCCGTTTCCGTGATCTGTGACCTCGGCACCGAAGGCACGCATCGCCTTGGCGGTATCCAGAACGTCTTCGCCCTCCAGCAAGCCCGAAATCCGGGTTTCACCCACGGCCATTGCGCCAAGGATCAGCGACCGGTGCGAAATCGACTTGTCGCCGGGCACCTCTGCCATGCCGGTCAGCGGGCCGCAGGGATGCGAGGTCATCGGGATGGGCGTGCCGTGTCCGGACATGAGGGCTCCTTTTGCGCTATCAGTGCTCAAGCCGATTAGCGAATTGACGCCCGTTGGTCCAGCGGCAATCAGCCATTGCGTCGGAAGGTCAGGTAGTGAGGTGTCCGACCCTCGCGTAGCGCCTTCTGTTCGTATCGCGTAGAAATCCAGTCGTCCCACGGTTCGCGCCAGTCCGAAGGACGTTCCGCCAGCCATTCAAACCCGGCGCGCGGAACTTCTTCCAATGTCTGACGCACGTAATCGGGAATGTCAGTAGCAACCCGGAAGATCGCCCCGGGTTTCAGCACCTTTGCCAATGGCTCAAGATGTTCCTGGGTTACAAATCGACGGCGATGATGCCGCGTTTTGGGCCATGGATCGGGATAGAGAAGGAACGCGCGCGAAATGCTCGCCTCTGGCAGCACGTCGAACAGATCGCGCGCATCGCCAGGGTGCACGGCAAGGTTTTCAACACCTGCCTGACGGATTTTGCCCAGCAGCATGGCAACACCGTTGATGTATGGCTCGGCCCCGATGATGCCAATGTCAGGATTGTTTTGCGCCTGATGCACCAGATGCTCACCACCGCCAAAGCCGACTTCCAACCAGACCGGCTTGCCGCCGAACAGACCGTCCAGGTCCAGCGGCCTGCGTTCAGGGTTGGTGTCCCAGTCCACAGCACCGGGCGACAATTCAGCCAGATCTTCGTTCAGATAGGTTTTTTGACTGGGCTTCAGGGTCTTGCCCTTGAAGCGGCCATAAAAGTTTCTGCGCGGGCGTTGTGGGGTCTCGGTGCTCATGGCGGTGGCCATACTGCGCAGCGGAGCACGTTGCAAGAGCGTGCACCGCCCCAAAGAAAAAGCGCGCCCCTGAAGGCGCGCTTTGGATTTTTCAGATCAAACTGCTGATTTCAGCGCGTCGACCAGATCAGTGCGTTCCCAGCTAAAACCGCCATCCGCATCCGGTTCGCGACCAAAGTGCCCGTAAGCCGCTGTACGCTGGTAGATCGGCTTGTTCAGCTGAAGGTGCTGACGAATACCGCGGGGTGTCAGATCCATGATCTGGCCAACTGCTTTTTCGATCGCCGCATCTGCAACCTGACCCGTGCCATGCGTGTCTGCATAGATCGACAGCGGCTTCGATACGCCAATGGCATAGCTCAACTGAATGGTGCAGCGCTCGGCCATACCGGCGGCTACGACGTTTTTCGCCAGGTAACGCGCGGCATAGGCCGCCGAACGGTCAACCTTGGTCGGATCTTTGCCCGAGAAAGCACCGCCACCATGCGGGGCCGCGCCACCATAGGTATCCACGATGATCTTACGACCGGTCAATCCCGCGTCGCCATCCGGCCCGCCAATAACGAATTTGCCGGTCGGGTTGACGTGCCATTCGGTATCAGCCGACAGCCAGCCTTCGGGCAGAGTTTCACGGATATAGGGTTCAACGATGGCGCGGATGTCATCCGATGTCAGCGCCTCATCCAGATGCTGCGTCGACAGAACGATCGAGCTGACACCGACCGGTTTGCCGTTTTGATAAACGACCGACAACTGAGATTTCGCATCCGGCCCCAGTGCAGGTTCGGTGCCGTTCTTGCGCACTTCGGCCAGACGCCGCAGGATTGCGTGCGAATACTGGATCGGCGCAGGCATAAGCGCAGGCGTTTCTGTTGTGGCAAAGCCAAACATGATGCCCTGGTCGCCAGCGCCTTCGTCCTTGTTGTCCGCGGCATCCACGCCCTGCGCGATATGGGCGGATTGTTCGTGCAGAAGGTTCGTCACCTCGACTGTTTCGTGGTGGAACTTGTCCTGCTCGTATCCGATGTCTTTCACGCACTCGCGCGCAATTTCGTCGATGCGGCTCATGTAGTCATGCAGTTTGTCCTTGTCCGACAGACCAACTTCGCCACCGATAACGATGCGGTTGGTCGTGGCAAAGGTTTCGCAGGCCACGCGCGCCTCAGGCTCTTCGTTTAGAAATGCATCAAGGACAGCATCCGAGATACGGTCACAGACCTTATCCGGGTGCCCTTCAGAAACGGATTCCGAAGTAAAAGTATAGTTCTGTCGGGACATAAATGTGCTCCATTAAGGTTTCTCCGCCACGCCAGGAAGCCGTTGTGGCAGACCACAGACGCATACGCTTGCCCAAAGTTGGGGTCAATCTCTAATTGCCCGGTTGCCGCGAGTACCAAACAGCGCCATCGCCAGAATAAACAGTAAGACAACAACGATCGGACTGTCCCCGATACGTGCATAAGTCGTGCGACGGTGTGGTTGCGGCAGCACGGCGTCCACATATCCTGCCTCACCCAGAGCCAACGACGCAGTCACCCGACCCAATGGGTCAATCATGGCCGATACACCGGTATTGGCCGAACGGATCATCGGCAAGCCCTGCTCAATTGCCCTCATCCGGGCTTGCACCAGGTGTTGAAACGGTCCCGACCGCGTACCAAACCACGCGTCATTTGTGATCTGCAATAAGAAGTCAGCCCGACCCGGCGCACCATTCACATCTTGCGGGAAAATGGCTTCGTAGCAAATCAGGGGCAATGCGTTTCCAAGCTTGCCGAGGTCCAACAGGGCGGGGCCCGGCCCCGCGCTGAACCCGTGCCCGGTTGTGGCCGCCAGACCACTGACCCCGAAACGCCCCATCAGGTCACCCAAGGGGACGTATTCACCGAAAGGCGCCAAGTGGTGTTTGTCATACAACCCTGCCTGACGCCCGGTTTCATCCAGATAGACCAGCGAGTTGAAGATTCTCGGGCCTTCTGCGCGCTGAATCCCCAATATCACCGGCACACCCTGCGCGGCATCCGCAACAGTTGACAGAAACGGTTGTGCGCTACCTAACCAAGCTGGAACTGCGGTCTCGGGCCAGACAATCAGGTCGGGTCTGGGAAAGGCTGCGGTATATTCAACCTGACGCGCGAAAAACAAAGGCGCATATGCCGGAACCCATTTTTGGTGCTGGGGGGCATTCGGCTGGACCACGCGAACCAGATGCGAACCGTCCTGAACGACGGGTCGCGTCAACCCGTAGGCAATCGCCATCGCGGCCATCGCGGATGTAAAACCCAGGGTCCGCGCCAAACCGTTCAAGGGTTTATCCTGCGCCAATGCCGCGCCAATTGGGAATGTTGCGGCAAAGGTCAGCGCGTTCAACCCATTTGGCCCAACCAGAGACAGCACCTGAGCCACCGGTGTATCCACCCAGATCTGCGCGACGCCAGCCCATGGAAAGCCGGTCAGCACATATCCACGCGCCACCTCGGCCAGGGACAAGACTGCAACCAGTAATATGCCCTGACGAATGGGCGTGGCACCAATATTGCGCGACAGGCCAAAGGCGGCAGCCCAGAACAAGGCCAGTCCGCCCGCCAAGAATACTAACGCAAACGGGGCCATCCAGGCATGTCGTTCAGCATCTACCTGAAACGGCTCAATGATCCAGCCAAGGGCATGGGCAAAATAGCCGGTCGCGAAGGCCCAGCCGACCCATGCCGCCCGGCCTCGGGTTTCGCTGGCAAGGAAAATCGGCACAATCAGGACCAGCGCCAAAACGGTTGCGCCCCAATACAAATGAGGCGCCTGACCAAACGCGCCCGCCCCGCCAAGGGCGGCAGCGACCAACAATCTCAACGATAATGGCCAGCCCCGTACTGGGGTCATGCAGCAACGTCCGGCAGCATGACGCGCAGCCGTTTGATACGGCGTGGATCGGCTTCGATCACTTCGAATTCCGGGCCCTCTGGGTGAATGACAACCTCACCCCGCGCCGGAACGCGGCCGGAGAGCATAAAGACAAGCCCGCCCAGAGTATCGATTTCCTCTTCGTCGACGTCTTCATGACTGGTCAGAGACCGGCCAATCTCGGCCTCGAAATCTTCGAGCGGCACACGCGCCTGTACCACATAGCATCCGGGCTTTTCCTGCACCCAAAGCTGGTCTTCATCCGCATCATGCTCGTCAGCGATTTCACCCACGACCTGCTCGATCAGGTCTTCGATCGTCAGCAGACCATCAACGCCGCCATATTCATCAATCACCAATGCCATGTGACGCCGCTCGGTTTGCATCTTGGTCAACAAGACGCCGATTGGCATGGATGGCGGCACGAACAATAGCGTTCGCAGCATAGAGGTCAGATCAAAATTTTTACCCCCACCGTTGAAACCGTGGGTCAGAGCAAAATCCTTGAGGTGAACAAAACCAAGCGGTGTATCCAAGGTTCCCTCATAGACTGGAATCCTCGACATACCACTGCTCCGGAAAACATCCGCCAGTTCATCTTTTGTGATCGTCGAAGGTACCGAGACAATTTCAGCGGTAGGGATGGCAACATCCTCAACTCGCATCCGGCGCAGGTTAATCATCCCGCGTGGCTGCGCCACAGCCGCGTTTTGTCCGTTCACCGTCTGGTCCGGTTGAGTATCATCGCTCGAAAACACTTCGAGGATTCGAGAAAACAGACCGGTTTTCTCTTCCGTTTCAGTACTGCTGTCCTGAGGTTGCGCGCTTTGCGCCGCCCTAGAACTGCCTTCTATATCGCCCATTACCTTGTTCCAACTGATCGGGTCTTGAACCCACATTATACCTTATATGGGTCATCAATACCCAATTTGCCAAGTATCTTGACCTCAATCCCTTCCATCAAGGTGGCATCGGGGTCACGAATGTGATCATAACCCAGCAAATGCAACGTTCCGTGAACAAGCAAATGGGTCACGTGATCACTCATTGCCTTGTTGGCTTCGGCCGCCTCTCTGGCGCAGGTGTCATAGGAAATCGCAACATCGCCCAGAACAATCTCGCCGGTAAAGTCCGGCTCTGGCAGGCGTGGTGATTGCCCTGGCTCGTCCGGAGCCAGGTCTTCCGCAGGCCAGCTCAGCACATTGGTGGGCGTCGGTTTGCCGCGAAATTCTGCGTTCAGTTCTGAAATCCGCGCATCGTTGCATCCCAGAATACTGACTTCGCACAGCTCCGGGGCCAAACCGCAATGGGTCAGAACGGCGTTAATCGCCTTTTGTGACAAGACCTCAAGATCTTGCCACCTTTCGTCTTCGAAAATGAGATCCAGGGTCATCTTACCGCACAACAGCCTCGTTAACGGGCTATGTGCTCACGTGGTTTCACGGCCCGCATCGGCCTCATACGCCTCGATGATCGCAGCGACAAGCGGGTGGCGCACCACGTCTTTCGAGGTGAAGTAGTTAAAACTGATATTCGGGATCGTTTTCAACAACCTCTCAGCGTCCGCCAGACCCGATTGAACACCACGCGGCAAATCGACCTGTGACCGGTCGCCAGTTATGACCATGCGGCTTCCTTCGCCCAGACGGGTCAGGAACATCTTCATCTGCATCGTGGTGGCGTTTTGCGCTTCGTCCAGAACCACAAATGCGTTGGCCAGCGTACGACCGCGCATAAAGGCCAGCGGAGCGATTTCGATTCGTTTCTCTTCGATCAGCTTGGCCAACTGTTTTCCGGGCAGAAAATCGTTCAGCGCGTCATAAAGCGGCTGCATGTAAGGGTCGACCTTGTCCTTCATGTCACCAGGCAGATAGCCCAGTTTCTCGCCCGCCTCGACCGCCGGACGGCTCAGGATGATTCGATCCACATGTCCGCCGATGAACATCGAAACACCGACCGCCACCGCCAGATAGGTCTTACCCGTTCCCGCCGGGCCAATTCCAAAGGCCAGCTCATTCTTGAACAGTGACTGGACATAGGCTTTCTGGGCGTCGGTGCGCGGCTCAACCAGCTTCTTGCGGGTCTTGATCTCGACAGAACCTCCCTTGAACATCTCAAGCTGATCGCCATCGCGGCTTCCGGTTCCCTGCTCCGAAACACCCATCCGCAACTCGCGATCGACGTCTGCGGCCTCAACCTCGCGCCCACCTTCAAGCCGTGTATACAGCGATTGAAGCACTTCAACCGCCTGTTTCTGAGCATCATCATCGCCCATAACAACCAACTGATTGCCGCGACGTACAATCTGGACCGAAAGCTTGGTTTCGATCTCGGCCAGATTGCGGTCATATTCACCGCACAGGTCAATCAGCAATCGGTTGTCTGGAAATTCTACGAACGCCTCGTGTTGGGGCATTTCATCTTGCGGTGGGGTCAGGGCACCGATGGCCAATCCGCTCTCCTGTCTTGGCTGTTCACTCCGAGCGTAGACAACAAATCTTGGTAGGCGCAAGCCACAGTTTCAAAAATAAACGCTGAGATGTCATAACAGCCGATTTAACGGTGATCGGTTGCCGATTGGGCGAACATCAGAAGGTATAGTTCAGCCCGAATCTCAAACCGCTGTATTTTGGTGTGGACTTTGTGGAAAAGCCAGAACTGAACTGGACGTTTTTTGATTGGAATTGGACATATTCATATTCGCCCGTAATCGACCAGTTGTCGGACAACTTGTGCTCGGCCCCTATGCTTGCCGAATAACCGTTCCGCCGATCTGACGCCGAGAAATTCTGAACCGTCGGGCCCAATGCCAAGCTGTTGGTTGTTTCCACATCGCCCCATAGATATCCGACACTGAAGAAATACAGAATTCGTCCGCTGCGGTTTGTCAGACCATTACGAAATCGGAATGCCAGAACATCCGAAATCTCTGTTCCGCCTTGCACATTGACGCCGCCGATCCGCCTGCTGACAGTGTCGTCCAGGGAACCGAATTCATACCCGACTTCAAAGCCATAGACATAGTCGCGCCCACCGGTAGCAGGTAAAATACCACGCCACCCCCCCCGGAGCCCCCCGTATGTCCCCGACAAGTCCTGATCACCGATATCAAACTGCCTGCTGGGCGTTGTCAGGCCAAACCGATCGTCCCCACCAGACCCATAACCGCCGGTAAGTCCCAGGTAAAAAGCGCTGACATCAGTGCTGAATCTTTCCGGGCCTACCACTTCCGGATCGGTTACCTCACCTTTCAAATCACCGGCCATGGATGCGCCGGCAATCAGTGTAACAGCGGCAGTTAGCGTCAGCGTTTTCAACCTGCTCAGGCTCCTAAAGCTCTTGATAGTCGTCACTCGTACCTCCCTCATCCCGTTTTCCGGGACCGGCATACAGCCGATTTGCGGACGCAGAACCTTGCGCCCAAAAAACCATGGCTCCTCTCGGAGCATAGTTCCAAGCAATAAATCAAGGGTAAATTTTGGAAACAAACACCAACTATGGTGTCCGGGAGGTGTTTACACCGACCTACAACAACTCACCGGCCAGAGAATTCGCCCCGGACTCAGTGATCCGGACTTCTCTCAAGTCACCCGTGGCGATCTCTGGTCCTTTTACGTGCACCGAATGCAAATATTCGGACTTTCCAACCATCTGCCCGGACAAGCGACCCGGTTTTTCGAAAAGAACGCGGACAGTGCGTCCGACCATACCGTCCTGAATCTCTCGCTGATGGCGCGTGATCAAGGCCTGAAGCCGCTGCAACCGTTCATCTGCCGCAGCCGGATCAACCTGCGACCGTTCAGCTGCCGGGGTTCCCGGACGTGTGGAGTATTTGAAGGAATAGGCATAGCCGTATTTGACCTCTTCGACCAAATCCATCGTGGCCTGAAAATCATCTTCGGTCTCTTCTGGGAAACCAACAATGAAGTCCCCCGACATCACGATATCTGGACGCGCCGCACGAATGCGTTCGACCAGCCGCAGATAGCTTTCTGCCGTATGGCTACGGTTCATCCGCTTGAGGATACGGTCCGAACCCGACTGAACCGGCAGGTGCAGATAAGGCATCAGCTTGTCACAGGTGCCATGCGCCTCGATCAGATCGTCGGCCATGTCGTTTGGGTGCGAGGTGGTAAAGCGGATGCGTTCCAGCCCGTCGACCTTGTTCAGTTCCCAGATCAAGCCGGCAAGCGTCATGTCACCATTCGCCCCGGCACCGTGATAGGCGTTGACGTTTTGGCCCAGCAACGTGATCTCGCGTACCCCGCGTTCGACCAGATCATGGGCTTCGCGGATGATGCGATCGGCTGGGCGGCTGACTTCAGCACCGCGTGTATAAGGAACCACGCAGAAGGCGCAGAATTTATCGCAGCCCTCCTGAACAGTCAAAAACGCCGTCGGTCCGCGCTTGGCCTTGGGGCGGTTTTTCAATTTTTCGAACTTGTCTTCTTCGGGGAAATCCGTGTCCAGCGCCTTTTCGCCCGCTCGGGTCTTTGCCTCCATCTCGGGCAGGCGGTGATAGCTTTGCGGACCTACCACCAGATCAACCAAAGGCTGGCGGCGCATGATCTCTTCGCCTTCCGCCTGAGCAACACAGCCCGCCACGCCGATTTTCAGATCAGGCTTCTCGGCCTTCAGACCCTTGAAGCGCCCCAGTTCGGAATACACTTTTTCTGCCGCTTTCTCGCGGATGTGGCACGTGTTCAGCAGGATCATATCCGCATCTTCGGGGGTCTGGGTTTCAACGTAGCCCTGCCCGCCCAGCGCCTCGGACATGCGTTCACTGTCATAGACATTCATCTGACAGCCATAGGTCTTGATAAACAGCTTCTTCGGTTCGGACATGAGACGGGCCTTTGCATTCGCTGGACCGGCGTCGTCTATATGCTTCGAACGCCGCTTGCAATGCGGGCGCAATTACCCGAATTTGGCGGAACTTTCCAGCAAGACAAAACTGAAAACAGCCGATGCAATACGATTCCCTCGACCATTTCCTGAAAGCCGGGCAACCCGCAATGGCGCAAGGCCCCGTTGCGATGGTCTTTGCCGAGGATGAGGTCGAGTTGGAAAGTACTCTGCATCACCATCTGAAACTAGGGTTCAAATCCGTTATCGCCTTCATGCCTCAGGAGTTCCGACTGGAGCCCGCGTTGACCGACCGGGTGCATCGGGTCACCTTGAAGTGCGTTCCCCGAACGGTGGTTTTCGATACCCTGAACAGAATAATTCAGGCCGCACCCGGCATCTGGATGTATTACTGCTACAACGCCGAATACCTGTTCTTTCCGTTTTGCGAAACGCGCAGCATTGCTGAGATGCTGGCCTTTCACAGCGAAGAACGCCGCAACGCTATGCTGAGCTACGTCATCGACCTTTATGCCGAGGACCTGACCGCTTTTCCCAACGGTGTCGCCCCCGAACAGGCTTTGTTCGACAAAACGGGTTATTATGCCCAATCACGCCGCGACCCTGACGGCCAACCGCTGGACCGCCAGGTGGACCTGTCGGGTGGCTTACGCTGGCGGTTCGAGGATCACATTCCCTATGAACGCCGTCGCATCGACCGCATCGCTCTGTTTAAGGCGCAAAAGGGCCTGATCCTGAAATCGGACCACACGTTCAATGAGCCGGAATTCAATACCTATTCCTGCCCATGGCACCACAACATGACCGCGGCTATTTGTTCCTTCCGCGCCGCGAAGGCGCTCAAAACAAATGCCGGGTCGACTTTTGACATTCCGAATTTTAGCTGGCGCAACTCTGTGCCTTTTGAATGGCACTCGCGGCAGCTGCTGGATCTGGGCCTGATCGAATCAGGCCAGTGGTTCTGAATCGTCTCAGCGCTGAAACAGGACCGGAAACCAGTCTTCGCGAAGACGCTGCCCCTGCGTCATGCCATGGCCGGGAAAAGGTGGAGAGGTTCTGCCTGGACGCTCTACATACCGTGCGTCATCGCCGACCAACCGCAGAGAAAAGGCGCGGCGACGGCTATCCGAGTGGTTACCCCGCGCACCGTGAAGGGTGCGATAATTGAAGGCAACGGCGTCACCGGGGTCCATTTCGAATTCAACGACTTTCATGCCCTCGGCATCCGGGTCCGGCACGGGGATGTACTGCCCTTCATCCGGGAAAAAACCTTCCTCGGAAACCCAGCGAGTTGGCAGCACCTCTTTCTCCCACCGGTGAGAACCTGCGACACAGCGCAACGTCGCCTGCCTGACCGGATCCAGCGGAGACCAGAAGCTGATGGTTTGCTGACCTTCAACGAAGTAATATGGGCCATCCTGATGCCAGGGCGTGGCCATGGATGTCCCGGGCTCTTTTACCAATACGTGGTCGTGAAACACCTGCACGTTTTTAGACTGCATCAGGTCCGCTGCGACCTCGGCCGCAGGCGAGTTTTCGATCACCTCGCGGAACTGCGGGATGCGGGTCCAGTTGCAATAATCGTCAAAGAACAGACCCGTTTGACCCTCTTTCTTGTTTTCTGATGCATACGGGCCAGGCTCTGCCATATTCGCGGCCACACCCTTCCGCAGTTGATCCACATAGTCTGCAAACAGCCCTTTGATCAGAACGACGCCATCATCCTGATAAGTTGTGATCATTTCTTGAGTAACAAGCGGGTGAGGCATCCGGGTCTCCATTCGTTTTCCAATCTTTTGCGTTGAAGATGTGTTCTATTCAAATCATATCTTTCGAAGCTATAATTAACTTCATGTTATATATTTCACTGCGTCAGTACGAATATGTTTGCGCGGTCGGGCGCCACGGCAGCCTGTCCGCAGCCGCACAATACCTGAATGTTTCGCAACCAGCCCTGTCTACAGCCCTGACGCGTGTCGAAGCACATGTGGGTCACCCTCTGTTCATCCGCCGCCGAGGCTCGGCCATGGCGCTGACGCCTCAGGGGCGAAAATTCATCGATCAGGCCGAGACCCTGCTGAAAGGCGCAGCCCAAATCGAGTCATCAGAAACTCCGCCGTCGGGTACGACACGTCTAAGATTGGGGTGTTTTACGGACCTCGCCCCCTTCCTATTGGCACCCGCCCTGCACCATTTGCGCGACACTTTTCCAAACATCGCAATCACATACTTTGCTGCTTCCTTTGAAGGGCTGCTGAACAGATTAATTGATGGCCAGATCGATATTGCCATCACCTATGAGCTGACAATGGATGCGGGGTTCACACGAACAAAACTGTTCGACAGTCAACCAAAGGCCCTAATGCCACCGGATCATCTGTTGGCGACAGCGGGCATGGTCTCACTGGCTGACTTGGCTGCTCACCCGTTGATCCTGTCAACAGAAGGCTGGTCGGCCCAACACATCCTCAGTCTCTTCCGGCGCAACGGTCTGCACCCGACTGTCGCGCATAGGGCGGCGTCGATTGAGATCCAGCGCAGTCTTGCCGCCCATGGCGAAGGGATCGGGATCAGTTATACCAGCCCGCTCAGCCCGGTCAGTTATGACAATAAACGTCTTGTCAGTGTTCCGATCAGCAATCAGGACGCAACTGAATCGGTTGTACTTGCGCGCCACGGAACAGGGCCCTCTGACGCAACGATTGATCAGGTTGAACGTTTGTTGTTGGCGAGTTTGAGAGGCGGTATTGGCGCTACTTTTTGCGCAGGCGAATGACAACGTCGACCGAGGCAATCTCGACCCCTTCGGGTGCTTCGGGCAGGCGCTGGATCACCAATTGGTCCGACGGCGCGTCACTCAGGCGCGCCTCATCCTCCCAATAAAAATGAGGGTGATCATGCGTATTCGTGTCGAAGTAGCTTTTTGACCCGTCCACGGTGATTTCCTGCAGAACGCCAGCGTCGCAAAACGCGCGCAGGGTATTGTAAACCGTCGCCAGTGAAACAGCGTCGCCATTCGCCTTGGCCGATTCAAACAGGCTCTCGGCGGTGACGTGACGATGGCGGCCATCGCCCACCAAAAGCTCGGCCAACGCCACGCGCTGACGCGTCGGACGCAGGCCAGCGTTCACCAGCCAACCCGTTGCTATATCGCCGCTCTGCGGTGTCATTGATCCGATACCCATAGTTACTTCCATTATATATAGGAGCGCATGGTTGGCAATTTCAAATGAAATTCATTCGCAAAGAACGCCGCATACACAACATGATGTGGCCGCTGCTCTTGCAGGACCTTGCAAACGGGTGCTAGACGAGGCCAGATATAACGAACGGACCCACGGCAGGAGAGGCGGCAAGAATGGCCCAGTTCCCAAGCAGTTTTGACAAAGACGATCTGCTGAAATGCGCCCGCGGCGAATTATTTGGCCCCGGCAATGCACAATTGCCCGCCCCGCCAATGCTGATGATGGACCGGATTACCGACATCTCGGAAGACGGTGGCCTGCACGGCAAGGGCCATGTGCTGGCCGAGTTCGATATCACCCCTGAACTTTGGTTCTTTGACTGCCATTTTCCCGGCAATCCAATTATGCCGGGCTGCCTGGGCCTTGACGGTCTATGGCAGCTGACCGGTTTCAACCTTGGTTGGCGCGGATGGCAAGGGCGCGGCATGGCCGTCGGCGTGGGCGAAGTGAAACTGACCGGTATGGTTCGTCCAGACCGCAAGATGCTAACGTATAAAATCGATTTCAAAAAAGCGATTCAGACACGTCGCCTGACCATGGGTGTGGCAGATGGAATCGTCGAAGCTGATGGCGAGATGATCTATGATGTCAAAGATATGAAGGTCGTTTTGTCCGAGGCCTGAGCCTGACCGACCCGAAATAAGGAGTGCGCACATGCGTCGAGTAGTCGTCACCGGTCTGGGGGTAGTATCTTCGATCGGGAATAATGCCCAAGAGGTTCTGGCCTCGCTCAAAGCAGGCAAGTCCGGGATCGAAGCCAGCGAACAGATGGCAGAACACGGATTTCGCAGTCAGATCGCGGGTACGCTCAAGATTGACGTGGCTGAACACGTGGACAAACGCACGCTGCGCTTCATGGGTCCGGGCGCGGCTTACGCTCATATCGCCATGTCTCAGGCCATTGCAGATTCCGGCCTGACCGAGGATCAGGTGGCCAACCCGCGCACAGGTCTGGTGGCTGGGTCTGGCGGCCCGTCGACAAGCGCGATGCTGACCGCGCATCAGACGGTTCTGAGTACCGGCGCAACCAAGCGGATCGGGCCGTTCGCTGTGCCGAAATGCATGTGCTCGACAATCTCGGCAAACCTGGCGACCGCGTTCAAGATCAAGGGTATCAACTATTCGATCACCTCGGCCTGCTCGACTTCGCTGCATTGCATCGGCAACGCGGCCGAACAGATCATGCTGGGTAAACAGGACGTCATGTTTGCTGGCGGCGGCGAAGAACTGGACTGGACGCTTTCGTGCCTGTTCGATGCGATGGGTGCGATGTCGTCGAAATACAATGATACGCCCGACAAAGCCTCGCGCGCGTTTGACGAGAACCGTGACGGGTTTGTGATTTCCGGTGGCGGCGGCATCCTCGTTCTGGAAGAGCTGGAGCACGCGCTGGCTCGCGGCGCAAAGATTTATGCCGAAGTCACCGGCTATGCCGCTACCTCGGATGGCCACGACATGGTGGCCCCTTCGGGTGAAGGCGGTGAGCGCGCGATGCGGCTGGCGCTGGCCACATTGCCCGAAGGTCGCAAAGTCGGCTATATCAATGCACATGGAACCTCGACCCCTGTCGGTGACGTAGGCGAGGTAGAGGCTGTGCGCCGCATCTTCGGTGAAGGCAATGTGCCACCGATTTCTTCGACCAAATCGATGACTGGCCACGCGCAAGGCGCGGCAGGAGCGCTTGAGGCGATCTTCTGCCTGCTCATGCTGGACAATGATTTCATCACGCCGTCGATCAATGTCGACACACTCGCCCAAGGCATCTTGCCCGGTGAAATTGCAACTGAAGTGGTTGAAAACGCAGGACTGGACAGTGTCATGACCAACAGCTTCGGCTTTGGCGGCACCAACGGGTCCATGATTCTGTCTAAGTATAACGGGTGAAAGTGATGTCGGATCTTCTCAAAGGTAAGCGCGGCCTGATCATGGGCGTGGCCAATGACCGCTCAATCGCGTGGGGCATTGCCAAGGCCATGCACGAGGCAGGCGCAGAACTGGCCTTCACCTATCAGGGCGAGGCTTTCGGCAAACGGCTGGAACCTCTCGCTAAAAGCCTTGGCAGCGATTTCATGGTGGATGCCGATGTGACCGACGACGAGTCACTGGATCGCGCCTTTGGTGAACTGGCTCAGCGTTGGCCCACCATCGACTTTGTTGTTCATGCCATTGCTTATTCGGATAAGTCCGAGCTGACAGGCCGGTTTCTGAATACCACGCGGGCGAACTTCAAACACTCGATGGACGTGTCGGCCTATTCTTTCATCGAGGTGGCGCGCCGCGCCTATCCGATGATGAAGGACAATGGGGGTTCGCTGCTGACGCTGACCTATCAGGGATCAAACCGGGTTGTACCGAACTACAACGTCATGGGTGTTGCCAAGGCTGCGCTGGAATCGGCGACCCGTTATCTGGCCAATGACCTTGGCCCGGATGGTATCCGCGTGAACGCAATCTCACCTGGGCCGATGAAAACCCTTGCCGGTGCGGCCATTGGCGGAGCGCGCAGGACATACAAGTTCTGTGATCAGAATGCGCCGATGCGTTCGAATGCCACACTGGAAGCTGTTGGCGGGACCGCAGTTTACCTGACATCTGATGCGGGTGCCTGCACGTCTGGTGAAATCATCCGCGTTGACGGTGGTTTCCACGTTCTGGGCATGCCACAACCCGATTTCATGTGACCATATCTTTCCCTGCCGCCGCCAAGATTTCACCATCTTTGGGCGGCAGGACTTCGATATGAGCAAGCTAGATCAAATCATTGCAAACAACGCACGGTCAGTGCAAAGCCGGAAGAAATCCGGTTTCCTCAGCCAGCGGGCCAGAGTGCTGCTGCTCGCGCTGACTTCATTGCTGCTGGTGTTTGTCTTTTTCACCCAGCCACAGGTACGTGCAGCTGTTGAAGCTTTGATCGGCTGAAGTCCGTGCAGGAGTTCCAACCCGAACTAAGTCTCAATTGATCGAGACGACTTCAATCTCAAACACCAGATCCTGTCCGGCCAACGGATGATTCCCATCCAGGGTTACAGTCGCTTCGTTGGTGTCCACAACTGTCACAGGTACGGCCTGACCGTCCGGTGTCTGCATCTGCAGTTGAGTGCCCGGATCCAGCGGAATATCCTCGGGAATACCCTCGCGGGGGATTTCCTGACGCATCGCAGGGTTGATCGGGCCGTAAGCGTCGGTGCAGGCAATCTCGACCCGTTTCTTGTCACCTGCGGACAAACCGGGCATGGCACTGTCCAGACCGGGAATGATCTGGCCCGATCCTACCACGAACTCCAACGGATCGCGCCCATCCGAACTGTCAAAGACTTTGCCATCCAACAATGTCCCTGTGTAATGGATGCGAACCGTGTCACCTTGCTTGATTTCGGTCATAGTGGCCTCCGGCCGTTTTTAGGGGTTAAGCGGCCAACCCTAGAGATTGACACAAAGTTGTAAACCCTTGGCCCTTTCCCCCCCTTTCGCGTTGTGCCAACCTGCGCGCAATCAAAGGAGGGTCATATGGCAATCACGACCTGCGTGTTCGACGCCTACGGAACGCTGTTTGATGTTGCGGCCGCCGCCCGGCAGGCAGCAGGCGAGCCGGGGTTCGAAGCCCTGAAAGACAAATGGCCCGAGGTCGCGGGGCATTGGCGCCTGAAGCAATTGCAATACACATGGCTGCGTGCTGTGGCGGATGCCCATGCGGATTTTTGGGATGTCACGCAGGACGGGCTGGACTGGGCGCTGGAAGCTGCCGGCCTCCAGGGCAACCCAGAATTGCGCCAACGCCTGCTGGATCTTTATTGGGAGTTACAGGCCTATCCCGAAGTTCCTGTCATGCTGAAAGCCCTCAAGGATGGCGGGATGCAGACTGCCATCCTGTCCAACGGATCACCGCCCATGCTGGACGGTGCTGTTCAATCCGCCGGGATCGGCGATGTGCTGGATGACGTGCTGTCGGTCGAAAGCGTTGGGGTCTTCAAGCCCCATTCCCGTGTCTATGATCTGGTTCAGAACAGGTTTGACTGCGCCCGCAACGAGGTCTTGTTCGTCAGTTCAAACGGCTGGGATGCCGCAGGGGCCAGCGGTTATGGTTTTGTCACCGCCTGGGTCAATCGGATTGGGGAACCAATGGACCGGCTGCCGTGGACGCCAGCGCATGTACTGTCTGACTTGACCACCATTCCCAAACTGGCTGGTCTTTGATGCCGGACTTCACGACTTCGGACGGCAAGCGCATCTATTTCGAAGACCATGGATCGGGCACGCCGCTTTTGTGTCTGGCCGGATTGACCAGAAACAGCCGGGATTTCTCGTATTTTGCACCACATGCCACTGAGCCGCGCATGATTGCTATGGATTACAGGGGGCGCGGTCGCTCGGACTACGACCCCGATTTCATGAATTACAACGTCTTTCGTGAATCCCATGACGCGATTGAACTGCTGGATATTCTGGGCATCGAAAAAGCGGTCATTCTGGGCACCTCGCGGGGCGGGCTGATTGCCATGGCGTTGGCGGCAAGCCACCCCGAACGTTTGGCCGGTGTGATTCTGAACGATGTGGGGCCGGTCATCGAGACGTCAGGCATCGCCAAGATCATGGCCTACGTGGGCGCACAACCCGCCGCGAAAACCTATGACGAAGCTGCTGCTGCCCTGAAACATGTGATGGAACCGCAATTCCCCGGAGTTCCGCTGGAGATCTGGCGCAAACAGGCCGAAATTCAATACAAACAACAAGGGGACAGGCTGGCGCTGCGCTATGATCCGGCCCTGCGCAAGGCGCTTCTGGAACAGGCCGCGAGCGGTGCCATACCCAATTATTGGTTGTTTTTTGAAGCGCTGCGCAGCATTCCCTGCGGCGCGATCAGGGGCGCGAACTCGGACGTTCTGAGCGCCGAAACCCTGGCTGAGATGCATCGGCGGCATCCCGGTCTGATCTCGGCCGAAGTCCCGGATCGCGGGCATGTTCCGTTCCTGAATGAGCCTCAATCTCTGGATGTCATCAAAAAGGTATTGAAGAACGCTGCATGAGCACAATTGAAATGATCGAAGCTGCGGCCAAACGGCTTAAGGGACATGTCCGCGAGACACCAATTCTGTCGTCGCCATTTCTTGACGCGATCGCCGGGCGCCTGATTTGGGTCAAGCCGGAATGCCTGCAACATACGGGCAGTTTCAAGTTTCGGGGGGCTTGGTCTGCCATATCCGCGCTGGACGAAGACATACGCCAGCGCGGCGTGATTGCCTATTCCTCGGGCAACCACGCGCAGGGCGTTGCGATGGCGGCGGCGAAACATGGTATTGCTTCGGTCATTGTCATGCCGTCGGACGCGCCGCACCTGAAAATCGAAAACACCCGCGCGCTTGGGGGTGAAGTTGTTCTTTACGACCGCGCAAACGAAAGCCGCGAAGAGATCGGGGAAACCATCGCCGCCGAACGCGGGCTAACCCTGATCCGGCCATATGACGAGCCTCAGGTGATTGCCGGGCAAGGTACCACCGGCTTGGAAATCGCCAGACAGGCAGCGGAACTTGGGGTTTCTCAGGCGGATGTTCTGGTCTGTTGTGGTGGTGGCGGCCTCACCTCTGGCATTGCGCTGGCGCTTGAAAAACACGCCCCCGACCTAAGGGTACGCCCGTGCGAACCGGAAGGGTTCGATGACGTAAAACGATCACTGGCAACGGGACGGATTCAGAACAACAACGCGGCATCAGGCAATATTTGCGATGCCATCCTGACACCGCAACCCGGCGACATCACCTTTCCCATCCTCAACCGTCTTTGCGGGCCCGGTATTTCGGTCACCGAAGACGAGGCGCTGCGGGCCATGGCACTTGCTTTCCTGCGCCTTAAGATCGTGCTGGAACCCGGCGGCGCTGTTGCATTGGCCTCGGCCCTGTTCCGGGGCGACGAGATTGAGGGCGACGACGTGATCGTGGTCACCTCGGGCGGTAACGTCGATCCGGATATTTTTGCCAGGGCGTTGGAATTCCTGACCTGACAGGCACCCCAAACCTGTGCAAATTGCACCTGGAACGCCGGGGCTGCAAGGACCTGAGTCATGATGATCGCTGATCTGGGCGACGTGAAACTGAATTACCGTGTTGATGGTGCGGCGGATGGCGCGCCACTGGTTTTTGCCAACTCATTAGGAACAAACCTGCACCTGTGGGACGTCGTGTTACCGCACTTGCCCAAGGGGTTGCGCATCATCCGGTATGACAAACGCGGACATGGGCAATCCTCGGCTCCCCCGGCGCCTTATTCTATGGGCGCCCTGATCCGCGATGCCGAGGCGCTGCTGGATCACCTGAAGGTTCGCGACTGCGTTTTTGTCGGCCTGTCCATTGGCGGGATGATTGCACAGGGACTGGCCGTCAAACGTATGGATCAGATACGTGCGCTGGTTCTGTCGAACACAGCCGCCAAAATCGCCACACCCGCAGTCTGGCAGGATCGGATCGACGCAGTGCGTCGCGGTGGGATCGAAGCACTGGCGGACGCCACGATGGAACGCTGGTTTTCTCGTGATTTCCGCGCGGCGCAAGACCACCTGTCATGGCGCGACATGATGATCAGCCAACCGCTTGACGGGTATCTGGGCTGTTGCGCTGCCATCGCCGGGACCGACTTCTATACACCCACAAGCGGCCTGCGCCTGCCTACACTTGGCATCGCCGGAAGCACGGACGGCTCGACCCCGCCCGATCTGGTGCGCGAAACTGTTGACCTGATCCCCGGATCGCGGTTCGAACTGATCCGCAAAGCTGGCCATTTGCCCTGTGTCGAGAAACCCGCAGAATACGCAGCAATCCTAACCCGGTTTCTGACCGATATCGGGCATATCTGAAGGAGAACAGCAATGGCGTCTTTCCTGTTGGTCCACGGCTCTTGCCACGGTGCCTGGTGCTGGCGCGATCTGATCCCTGCGCTTGAGGCTTTGGGACACTCTGCCCGGGCCATCGACATGCCCAGCCATGGTGCGGATCCAACGCCGGTGTCCGAGGTGACACTGGACACTTGCCGCGATGCCGTTCTGAGCGCCTGCACGCCCGATACGATTGTCGTGGGTCACTCGTGGGGCGGCTATCCGATCAGCGCCGCCGCCGAGGCTCGACCGGACGCCATGCGCGCCCTGATCTTTCTGTGCGCCTACGTGCCTCACGATGGGCTTTCGCTGGCAGATATGCGCAGGCGCGGGCCACGGCAAACCATTGCTCACGCAGTCGAAAAATCCGCAGACGGTCTGTCTTACACCGTGTCGGTAGATGCCATTCCCAGGCTGTTCTATCACGATTGTCCGGACGATATTCTGCCTTACGCCTATGCGCGCCTGTGCCCACAGGCCATTCTCCCCCAGGAAACACCACTGCCGGTCGGCACGAATTTCAACGAAGTGCCCAAGGCCTATATCCGCACCACGGATGACCAAACAATCCCCACGGAGTATCAGGCGGACATGTGCGCGTTCATCCCGAAGGACCTGCGGCTAACCATCGACAGTTCGCATTCTCCGTTTTTCTCGCATCCACAGGAACTGGCCGGATTGCTAAGCGAATTGGCAAGCAAATTCGGGTGATACCGCAGATTGTACGTAAAACTCTGTCTTCCCACATTCGGTGACTGTGCCTAGGGTGCCACGAACAGATCACCTGCCCGAGTCCCATGCGCCTGCCATCACTCTTCATCCTCAGCATCGTCATGATCGACGCAATGGGCATTGGTCTGGTGATGCCAATCATGCCGCAACTGATTGTAGACGTGCAGGGCAGCTCACTTGCCAATGCGGCGATCTGGGGCGGAGTGCTGAGTACGGCTTTTGCGGCGATGCAGTTCGTCTTTGGTCCAATCCTGGGAAACCTGTCCGACGCCTATGGTCGCAGAACCGTACTACTGGTGTCGCTGTTCGTCATGGCGCTTGATTATATGGTTATGGCCGTGGCCGGCAGTATCTGGCTGTTGCTGGCCGGTCGTATTGTCGGCGGTATAACCGCAGCCACACATTCCACCGCTGCCGCGTTCATGGCGGATATCTCCGATCCCAAGGACAAGGCCGCGAACTTCGGCCTGTTGGGCGCGGCCTTTGGCGTGGGTTTTGTCCTCGGCCCGGTGATCGGCGGGTTGCTCAGCGAATATGGAACCCGTGCCCCGTTTTGGGTGGCGGCAGGGCTGGTGGCACTGATCTTTGCCGTAGGCTGTTTCGTGATGCCTGAAACCGTAACCGACAAGACCCGGCGCGCCTTCAACTTGCGCCGCGCCAACCCGGTGAATTCGCTGCGCGCCATTGCTGCACTGCCCGGTATCCGGCCTATGCTGTGGGTCTACTTTCTGTATTCGGTCTCAATATACGTCTACCCCGCTATCTGGTCCTTTTTCACCACCGAGCGGTTCGGCTGGTCCCCTCAGATGATCGGCCTGTCACTGGGCGTCTACGGGATCGGCATGGCCGTTGTGCAAGGCGGTCTGATCCGCCCCGCAATCCGATTGTGCGGCGAGCGGGGCGCCATCATCTACGGGATGGGTTTTGAAATCCTCAGCTTCGCAATTCTGGCCTTTCTGACCAACGGGTTCATTGCGCTTTTGTTCATCCCAATCACCGCAATCGGGGCAATCACCACACCGGCACTTCAGGCAATGATGTCCAAAGCGACACCGGATTCGCAGCAAGGAGAGTTGCAGGGTGTATTGTCCGCGCTCCACGCGCTTTCGATGGTCATTTCGCCCTTGGTCATGACCAGCGTATTTGCGCAATTCATTCGCCCCGACACACCGCTGTACCTGCCGGGTGCTCCGTTCCTGCTGGCATTGGCGCTGATGCTGGCCGGGTTTGTGTTATTTCGCCGGTCCCCGCCTGTCGTGGCTTAACAACGACACACACATGACGGTTTCTGCCTTGCGATCAATCCTTTCCCACGCCACCGTGGGCCCAACGGAAGTGAGGGAAAACATGCAAACAATCAAAGCCGCAGTCTGCCGGGCATTCGGCGAACCCTTGGTTATCGAAGAGGTTCAGCTGGCACCCCCCGGCACGGGCGAGGTCGAAGTGACGCTGGATGCAGTAGCCATCTGCCATTCGGACATATCCTATGCCGAAGGTGCCTGGGGCGGCTTTCTGCCCGCCGTTTACGGCCACGAAGCCGCAGGCGTGATCTCCGCAGTTGGAGAGGCCGCCGGTGACTTCAGGATTGGCGAGCCTGTGGTTGTAACGCTGATCCGCGCGTGCGGGTCCTGCCCCACCTGTGCCGGAGGGCACCCGACAAATTGCGAAACACCGTACGACACCGTCAAAGGCCCGCTAAAAACGGCTGACGGTAGTCCTCTGGAACAGGCCATGGCCTGCGGTGCGTTTGCCGAAAAAGTTGTGGTGAGCCATCGGCAAATCGTCAGGATCCCCGAAAACCTGCCCAAAGACCTGGCTAGCCTTCTGTCTTGCGGGGTAATCACCGGGGTTGGTGCTGCTGTAAACGCGGCCGGTCTGCGTCCGGGTCAGGATGTTGTGGTCATCGGCGCCGGCGGCGTTGGCCTGAACGCTATTCAGGGCGCGCGGATCGCAGGCGCAAGGCGGATCGTGGCTGTCGACATGACCGAAGAAAAGCTGGAAATCGCAAAGGAATTCGGCGCGACCCATGGCGTTCTGGCCAGCTTGCAAGAACCCTGGAACGCGGCGTTCGATGCCCTTGGCGGGCGCGGCGCCGATGCGGTTCTGATCACTGTCGGCGCAATCGCCGCCTATGATCAGGCCCCGCGCTATCTTGGCCGCGGCGGCAAGGCCATCATGATCGGAATGCCGCATTCGGGCAGCATGGCCAGCTATGAACCGGTTGTTCTGGCAGCCCTGGGTCAGGGTGTTGTCGGCTCGAAAATGGGTGATGTGGTTATTCAGCGGGACATCCCCTGGATGATCGACCTCTACGAGCAAGGTCGGATGAAACTGGACGAGTTGATCTCGGGCCGCTGGTCGCTGGACCAGATCAACGAGGCCATTGCCGATACCAAAACCGGATCTGCCAAGCGCAACGTGATCCTGTTCGACAGAACCTGATCCCCCGGCCCGGAGAAACTGAGATGAAACTGCAGGATCTCGACATCATCGTCACCGCCCCACCCGCTCCGGGTTGGGGGGGGCGATACTGGATATTGGTTAAGCTGACGACTGACACCGGCATCACCGGTTGGGGCGAATGCTATGCCTCGTCCGTCGGACCCGAGGCGATGCGCCACGTCATTCGGGATGTGTTCGAACGGCACATGCTGGGCGAGAACCCCGAGAACATCGAACTTATGTTCCGTCGCGTCTATTCCAGCGGTTTCACGCAGCGCCCCGACCTGACGGTGATGGGCGCATTCTCGGGGTTAGAGATCGCCTGCTGGGATATTCTGGGCAAGGATCGCGACCGCCCGGTTTATGCGCTGTTGGGCGGCAAGGTGAACGAACGAATTCGCTCCTACACTTACCTCTACCCTTTGCCGCATCACAATCTGACCAACTTCTGGACCTCTCCCGAACAAGCGGGTGAAACAGCTGCCGAAATGGTGCGGCGCGGCTATACCGCCGTGAAATTCGACCCGGCGGGCCCTTATACAATCCGTGGCGGCCACATGCCCGCGATGAGTGACATTTCCATGTCCGTCGCCTTTTGCAAGGCAATTCGCGAAGCGGTAGGGGACAAGGCTGACCTGCTGTTTGGCACACACGGGCAGTTCAACACGGCCGGGGCCATCCGGCTGGGGCAGGCACTGGAACCGTACCAGCCCCTATGGTTCGAAGAACCCACGCCACCCGATATGATCGAAGACATGGCCCGTGTCGCCCGCAACGTCCGTATCCCCATCGCCACCGGAGAGCGCATGACAACCAAGGCCGAGTTCGGAGCCGTTCTGCGCGCCGGGGCTGCGGAAATCCTGCAACCGGCGCTGGGGCGTGCCGGCGGAATCTGGGAGATGAAGAAAGTCGCCGCCATAGCAGAGATATTTAATGCTCAGATGGCGCCACATCTTTATGCAGGACCGGTCGAATGGGCCGCCAATGTCCACCTGGCCGCGTCGATCCCGAACCTGCTGTTGCTGGAAACCATCGAAACACCGTTCCATAATCAGCTTATCAAAGGCTCCATTCAGGTAGAGAACGGCTTCGTGATCGCTCCGACCGATCCGGGCCTTGGGATCGACATCGACGAAGAACTGGCGCGCGCGCATCCGTATGAAGGTCGCGGCTTGCATCTGCAAATGCAGGAAGAGCCCTGCGATTATGTTAACGGCAATGCTTTTCAGGGCGGTGCCCCTGCAACCGAGGGGTGACAACACAGACGTGTTTGAGGCATATTAACCCAAGATTAATGACACAACGGTCAAAACGTGACACTCCTAGAAACCGAACCTCAGGCACACACCTCGGACACACCATCAGAAATGAAAGAAAATGCAGCCCGCGCGGCGGCATTTCTCAAGACACTGGCGCATGAAGGGCGCCTGATGATCCTGTGCCACCTTGGGAATGGTGAGAAATCCGTAGGCCAGCTTGAAGATTTGCTGCAATTGCGGCAAGCCGCCGTCAGCCAGATGTTGGCCCGTCTGCGGGAGGAAGGATTTGTCACCACCCGAAGAGATGGCAAAACGATCTATTATTCGCTGCGCGATGGGAATGCAGCGCAGATGATCGGTCTGCTGTACGATCTGTTTTGCGAACCTGCCAACTGATCACTCCTAATTGGACACGTAACCGGCGATCACCTGCATCAGCTTGAACGCGGTTGCCGCATCGTTTTCCACAACGGCCAGGAACTCTTCTTCACCGATCCGAAGACAGGATAGGTTTGTTTCGGCCACCATGCTCAGCGCGCGTGGTTCTTTGCGGATCAGACCAAGCTCACCCACCAATGCGCCCGGCCCCACGGTGGTGATCAACTGGTCGGGGCCATCTTCCTGCGGCAGGTACAGGCCGGCCTCACCCTCCAGCACCACATAAGCGCCATCGGTCGGCTGATCATCTTTCAGGAACACCACCTGCCCGGGCTTGGCATCAAACCACTGCGCGCCAAAAGCCAGAAGGCGCAATTGCCTCCGGTCCAGTCCCGAAAACAAGGGAGTTTGCTCCAGCGCGCGAAGTTTCCGCGCCAGATCTGCTGAAGATGCGCTGTCTTTTCCCACGTCCACCGGTCCTCCGTCCGAGACGACACGACCTTGCCGGATTTCCACGAACATGTCGAATACGTCCGGGTTTTCGAACTGGTCATTGAGGTAGAACACCGTGGCATCCGGCAACAGCTCGCGCAGCTTCTTGTAGACCGACACCTGCGTTTTCATGTCGTAACTGGCCAATGCCTGCTCCAGGATCAGGATATCCGGCTTCTTGATTGTCGCGCGGGTAAACGCCAGCGGTTCGGCAAAAACCGCCGGAAGGCTCTGCCCACCCAAAGCAACCGGAATGTCATAAATCAGCTCGACCACCAAAGGACGCGCGCCGTTCTCCTCCAACACGTCCACAATGACCTTGCGGGCCTCATCCGATCGCGCGCCACCAATCTGGCTGACCTTGCCGAACAGCGCGTTTTCCATGACCGTCAATCCAGGCGCGAAATCTTCCGGGTCCAGCGGAACAAAAGCGTCCTTGAGACTTTCCAACAGCTTGTCCGAATGACTCTGCCTCAGTTCCAGAATGCGGTCCTTCAGCTCATCCGTGAACGCCGGGCCAATCTGTTCAGCCGAGACGACGAAAGGCACGGCCAACATACTGGCCAGCTGTTCGTCATCCAGCCCTGACGTTCCCTCTTTGCGGGTCTGTTCAACCAGCTCCACAGCTGCCTCATAGGTCTTTGCATCAAGACCCAGCTTGCGGAACAACGGATGGTCGGTTCCGTCGAACCCGAAGATCTGGCGCAGCATCTCGATCACGTCACGCGTCAGGGCGATCAGCGTCTCATCCAGCCCCAGCTCTCGCAACTGCATGAGGAAAACCTTCTGCCGGGCAAGCAACGCCTGCGTCACCGGCACGCGGGGCGTCGCAAAAAGCAGGTTCTCGGCAACAGGCAGCGCCGGGTTGTAAGTATTCCGGTCGAAAATCAGCGCCTGCTGCTCAAGACCCGCGTCATGAACCGCCTGCCGCACAAACGGGCGCAGCTCGACCAGTTTCTTTGCCAGTTCGCAGTGTTCGGTCGCAACAAAGCTCTGTTCAGCGCCACGCCGGAACAGGGCAGCCCCGGACCCCATTCCATCAATTAGTTGCAACCACCAATCGCGCAACGCCGTCGCGTCTTCAAACCCGGCCAGCGCCGGGTCAAGCCATTCCACCCTGAACGGATCCATGCTGTTTCCAGCCCGCAAGGTCTCGGCAAAATCTGGGTCATCTGTGGATTCAGCCAAGGGTTTGAACCGCATCGGCATCATCACGTTGTCACCCAACGTTCCCTGAAACATCACCGGGCGGGATGTGGCATACCCGATACGTGCGGCCACCACGCCCTGATGCAGGTCTGCCAGGTTCAGATCCCCAACCTGAACCGTGCCGGCAGCGGGCAAGATCTCGCGGGTCAGCAGCTCACCCATGGCGCGCCGGTCCTCTTCGCTGGGTGCGGCAATGCCAATCGTCTTGCCAGCGGGAAAAGTAAGATTCAGATCATCCAGCACCTGATTGCCGTCCATGTCACGAACCGAGACGTGCTTTAGCGCTATATCACCGCTCAGATGCGGGCGCTCTGCTGGTTCGCCCTCGAACAGCGCTTCGTCCTTCAATCCGGCTGGATCGAAGCGGTCAACGACGATATCCCAGCGCAACGACATGTCCTGGGTTTGGTTGTAATAGGTCAGCAGCTCTTTCCAGGGTGAGCTCAGGTCCTTATACGCCGCCAGCGCCGCAACCAATGCCCCCAGTGAGACCGAACCCTGCAACACCAGAAGGCCACCGATCAGGTAGAACATGAATGGTGTCAGCTGCGAGATGAAGTTGTTTATGAACTTCATAAAGAACTTCTTCTGGTAAATCTCAAAGCGGATCGCGAAAAGCCGCCCCAATTGATCGGAAACCATAGCCCGGCGATAGCGCCAGCCGCCATTGCTGCGGAGGGTTGACGCCCCTGCCGCGTTTTCGCCGATCTGGGCAGCCAACGCCCGAACTTCCTGAATACGTTTCTTGTTCAACAGGTTGATCTGACGCTGCAATTTAGGGATTAACCAGGCCTGCACCGGGATCAGGGCGACAGCGGCCAGCCCGAACCAAAAGCTTTGCAAGAACAGGAAAGAAAGGATGGTAATCATCTGACCGGCTTGCAGAACCGGCTGGCTGATCGCATCGCCCATCAGCCCACCCATCGGTTCGCTCTCAGCTGTGATCATCGAGACCATTTCGCCCTGGCTGACCCGTTCGAAATAGGGTTGCGGAAAAAGAAGCGCGCGGCTGACCAGCTGATACCGAAACCGTCGCAGCATGCGTTCGCTCAGCACACCCTTCATGGTGTTGATGCGCATTTTCATCAGCCCGTGCGCCAACACGGCAACAAGGAAAGCAAAGCACAAGATGATCAGGAAATTCGTCTGTGAAAGCGTATAGCCCCAGACATCCACTTCGGCCGTTGTCGAACCGATTGCGTCGTTGATGATACGCTTGGGCAACTCCAGCGTAAGATAGAGCAACGGAAACAACGTCGCCGTCACAGCCAACAGGATCAGCTGATCGCGTTTGGAGTATTTCCAAATAAAGCGGAAAATCGTGCGTTCTATGGAACCTGCCCCTACTGCTGGCCGATAACACGGCCCGGATGCCGCGCGCCCAAATTCAACGGTTTGAATTTACTGCCATACTGACACGTTATGCAAATTTTTTCCCACCTGAGAATTTTCTTTATCTTATGTGAACTAGTTCATTTACGCATGGCCGTGTTATTGCCTAAAGTCAGTTTAGAACGATATCGGGAGGGTTCTTTTGACTGCCAGTATTGGCGCAGTGTTACTTATGCTTTGCCTTTTTCAGGTCAAGCACATGTTCGCTGACTACTACCTCCAAACACCGAAAATGCTCTCTGGCCGAGGCGAGTATTTTCACTTGGGACGCGCGCAGCACGCAGCAGTACATGTTGCGGGCTCTGTCATCGTGTTTGCCGCGTTTGGCGCTCCGGTATTGTTCATCCTGATTGTCGGACTGCTTGAATGGGTCATTCATTTCAATATCGATTTCTTGAAAGCTAGCTATTCAGACAAGAAACAGCTTGAGCCGACGCAGGCCGCGTTCTGGCGTGCAGCTGGGTTAGACCAGTGCCTGCACAACCTGACTTATGTGGCGATGGTCTGGGCCTGGGTGACTTTCGCGGCAACGTAGCTCGTACCAGGATATGCCGTCCGATGCGCAGCCCAGAAGCTATGCGCCTATCCCTCGGCCGGTCATAGCGAGGCAAGCTGTTAACCTGCCCCACTCGACTTTGATCGATGCCAAAACCCGACTAGCCCAGAACCGAAAAACTGCTTTCCTCATTGATCGGGCGCTTGCGTGAGTAAAAGCCCACGTCGATGGTCCGTTTAATATAAGGCAGTTCGAATTGCAGCGGTTCCGCGTCGTGATCCGCTCCGCCTTCGCAATATGCGATCAGGGCTGCCATCATCTTACCCGCAATCGGTGCATTCTTATACTGGTTCCCGCTGGATCCGCAGGCCATGTAAAACCCCGGCAGGTTGGATTTGTCATAGATCGGAATCCAGTCGGTTGAGGCATCGTAAAGGTCAACCACACCACGCGTTTTCGATGGGATGCCAAGGGAAGGCACGCGCTGCGCATATCGCATGGCCTGTGTGGTCCATTGATCCGTGAATTCGCGGTTGTAGGTGACGTCATCCTCGCACCATTGATGCGGATCACACTCCGGATCCTCTGATCCCACAAGGATGTGATTGCCGTGTTCCGGGCGGCAATAGCAGGCAATGTCGCTGTCCGAGACGATGGTTCCGTCGTTTTCAAAGTCGAACCCTTCCGGGGCAGGGACATGTACGACCTCTTGCCGCAGGGGGCGGGTTTTGATGGTCATGTCATCCAGAACGCCTGCCATCCCATTGATGATAGCCGAGCCCGGCCCGGCCACGTTCACGACAACCCTTGCGCGTATTTCTTCGCCTGAGGCAAGTTTTACACCGGAAACACGTCCATCCTCGGTCAGGATCTCGGTTACTTCGGCACTGGTGCGAACCTCGGCTCCGTGCTGTTTGGCAGCATCCATCAGGTTTTGCGCCGACAAGGCCGGGTCGGTGACATACCCCGCCTGAGGCCAGTACACTCCACCCGACATCTTTCGCCCGTTGGGCTGGCCGAATTCCGGGTCATCCATGCGGCGTGCCGGGGCAAAGCTGTCCAGCGAATAAACCGGCAGGCGTTCAACCACTTTATCCCCCGACCATTCTTCGAACGGGCAATCCAGTTCTGATGAATTGCGCATGTGCTTTTCCAGCATCCCGTTCGCCTCGGTCTTCATAACCAGGCAGCCGGTTTCCCTGAACTGAGCCAGATTGGCCCCCTCCGCCAGTCCAAGATAGTCAGCCCAGTCGCGCCAGTAATGATAGCCTTCCCAGGCAAACGCCGTTCCATCGAAGGTGGAATAATGCATCCGGATGATCGCGCAGGACCCGGCGGTTGAACCGTGTCCAACCTGTGTGTTGCGATCCAGAGACAGGGTTTTCCAACCCGCCTTGGACATTTCGAACGCGATGGCCGCGCCGATCACACCGGTACCGATGATGATTGCGTCTGGTTGACTCATGTCGGGTCTCCTTTCCAGTAGCGCCGGGAATATGCGCTGAATTCTTCAACTTCTTCGGGTTTCGGTTCAACGCCCGTAAAGGCGTATAGGTAATGCGGCACCATCGAGATCCGCGTCTCGAAGGGTTCGTTCAATTGTGCCAGATCATATCCGATCTGCATGTAATACAGCACGCGCGCACGTGTTTCGGACTCAATCTCGGAATAGCCGTATCTCGCGAACATCGCGTGCAAAGCCTCAAGCCGCCGTGTGTCTGATTGGTCCAGCGCACGGCGTACTTTGCCCGATTTACGCGCCCAGTCGCGCACGGCAAAATCCAATGCGGTGTCAAACAAATCCGTGTTGACCACACAACGATGCACGTTGCAGACCGCGCCCGTTATCGTGTCGGCTGGTGCTTCGGCCTGTTTTACAAGCGCAACCGTATTGGTCGCCTGCCACCGTGCCAGCAGTGCATCCAAAAGTTCCTGTCTGGACTTGAAGTACCAGTAGAAGGATGAACGTGACACAGCCATCCGCTCGGCCAGGTTAAGAACCTTGATCTGGTCCACCCCGTCCGAAATCAGCACGTCCATCGCCACGTTAAGCCAGTCGTCGCGGGTGACTTTGATATTGCCGATCAGGGGCTCGGCTTCGGGATCGTCGCGGTGAAGGATAGGTTTGTTGTTCATTCAACTCTCCGGTGGCGCCCCGCCCTCTGCGGTGCGGCGTGCGATAAAGTCCTGCAAGGCACCAAAACGATCATTGTCTATGGCGGGGGCCTTGAAATCGTTCAGGATACCCTGCCAAACCCCCGTTGCACGTTGGTTGGCATCCGTCGATCCTCGCTCGGTCCATGTGCCGAAATTGGCGTAGTCATGGACATGCGGTTGATAGAACTCGGTGGTGTAGCGCTCCATCGTCTGGGGGCAGGCAAAGAAATGACCGCCGGGCGCGACCTCACTTAAAGCGTTATCAAAGCCGATCTCGGCAGGCCCCGCCTGCGCGCCTGCGCAAAGCTCGGCCACCATGTTCAGCACCTCGGCATCACAGACCAGCTTTTCGAAGGATACGGTCAATCCCCCTTCCAGCCAGCCCGCTGAATGAATGATCACAGTCGCGCCGGCCATCAGGCAACCCCAGAGGCCAAACTGGTTTTCATTCGCCGCTTGCACGTCGTTGCTGTTTGACGCCGACCCTGCCGCCGACCGCCAGGGCAGGCCAAGGTGACGCGCCAGTTGGCCTGCGGCAAGTGACGCCTGAAAATGCGAGGGCGTCCCGAATGCAGGTGCGCCGGATTTCATGTCCACATTGCTGGTGAACGTGCCATAACAGACCGGAGCGCCCGGTCTGGCCAACTGCGTCAAGGTCAGCGCGGCAAGCGCCTCGGCATGGGACAGGGTGATTGCCCCCGCCACGGTGATCGGCGCCATCGCCCCCATCAGAGTGAACGGAGTGATGATCGACATCTGACCGTGGCACGCAAAGTCGATCAGCCCTTGCGCCATGGGAATATCCAACGTGCGCGGGCTGTTTGTGTTGATGATCGTGTAACAATGCGCGTTGCCACGAAACTCATCATCCGACAGACCGCGCGCCGTGGACAGCATCTCAAAGCAATCCATGACCTGCGGCGTGCCGCGCGAGAAGAGGAACGGGAACTTGTCGGTTAGTTCCATCTGCGCTTGTGTCGTGAAGTAGTGGCGCAAATGCGTCGGTACATCCTGAGGTTCAACCTGAGGCGAGATCATCTGGAACACATCGAAATGATGGGTGAGCTTCAGAAACTCCAGATAATCCTGACCTGTCGCCGGGCGACGGCCACGTTCCAGATCGGTTGCGTTCGGCGCGCCTGCTCCCGGTTGAAAAACCAGTGAACCCAGTTCCAGAGTGAAATCCCGATGCCGCGAACCGGCGCGACAAGCGATAGATTTGGGGGCCGAGGCAACGGCAGCCTCAACCATCTCGCGCCCGATAAAGACCATTTCACTGCCTTCATCCACACGCGCGCCACCCTGCTTGAACAGCTTGCGCGCCTCGGGAAGCAGGGTCTTTACACCCAACTCCTCGAGCGTACGCAACGCTGTCTCGTGCATGTCCGCAATCTGGTCAGCCGGGAACACCTCCATCAAAGGGAAAGGGTTCCTGAGCTGGCGATAGTTCACGTCGCGGCTGGGCTGCGGGGCAGCCTCGCCCCCTCGCCTTCGGCGTCGTCGGTCCGGAGAGGCCACGATCAGCCCCGCATCGCTTTGCCCTGAGGGTCGTAGGGCGACGGTGCAATTACCCGCGCCGGACATTCCACCCCTACGACATGGACAGACAGTTCCGTACCCGGGTCCACCTTGTCACGGTCAATCAAGGCCATTGCCAACGACTTGCCGGTATAGTGCCCGTAACCGCCTGAGGTCACAAAACCCACGCGTTCACCATTGGCCGAGACCGGCTCATACCCGCTGGCATCGGCGTCCAACGCATCGATTTCCAGTGTCACCTGCACGTGCGCCGGGCCATTGCCATCCCGCTCGGCCAGAGCGGCCTTCTTGCCGATGAAATCCTTGTCCCAGTCGATCCAGCGATCCATGCCGGTCATGCCGGGTGTGTAAGCCTGCGTGAACTCTGCCGACCAGATGCCAAAGCTTTTCTCAAGCCGGGTTGACAGCATCGCATTGAAACCGCACTCGCGGATACCCTCTTCTGCACCGGCTTCCAGCAAAATGCGGCGCAGCTTGATGTGATCGCCATAGCGGCAGTTGATTTCATACCCTTTTTCGCCGGTCACCGACATACGAGCCACGCGGGCACGGACGAGACCGATGTCGAAATCACCGCAGCCCATGAATTTCAGACCCGAGATATCCTGTTCGGCCAATTTTTCGACCACCGCCTGCGATTTTGGTCCGACCACGGCGAACCCGCAATACTCCTCTCCCAGGTCGCGGACGGTGACCCCATCCATCATATGATCGTTGAACCATCGCATATGCCAGGCGCGCAGGTAATAGCTGCCCATGATCCACCAGGTGCCATCGCCCCAGTTCAACACGGTCAGATCGCCTTTGAGCCGCCCATCCTCACCCAGCATCGGCGCCAGTTTGGCACGACCCGGGGCGGGCAGTTTCGATGCCATAACGTTATCCAGCCAAGCCTCGGCATTTGGGCCCGAAACCTCAAAGCGGGAAAAACCCGTGATATCCATCAGGCCCACGCCCTCACGGATGGTCCTGCATTCAGCGGCCACGATGTCGTGCGCGTTCGAACGTTTGAGCGTTGGCGTTTCCTCGAACCCTTTGGGCGCGAAATACAGCGGCACCTCCAGATCCCAGCTGACACCCCATTTGCATCCGGCCTCGGTCATCGCGTCATGCGCCGGAGCCATCTTCAGCGGGCGACCCGCAGGCAATTGCTCGTTCGGGTAGGTCATCACAAAGCGGCGCGAATAGAACTGGCCAGTGGTTTCACGAATATACCGCTTGTTCTGTGCGAAATCACCATAGCGCGCCACATCCATCGGCCATGCATCCGCTTCGGGCTCACCATGGATCATCCATTCGGCCAGTGTTTTCCCAACGCCACCACCTTGCAGGAACCCGGCCATCACCGCGCAGGCGGTCCAATAGCCGCGCTTGCCCGGAACCGGACCAACCAGCGGGTTACCATCCGGTGAGAACGTGAACGCACCATTGACCCATGTCTTGATGCCCACGTTCTGAATCGACGGATACCGCTCAAAGCCCAGCGTCAGTTCGTTCTCGATCCGGTCAAGCTGTTCCTGAAACAGTTCCTCGCCATAGTTCCACGGCGCTCCGTCCATCGCCCAGTGTTCGTGATCGACCTCGTAGATCCCCACCAGAACACCCTTCTGGTCCTGCCGCATATAGGTGAATCCTTCGAGGTCCACAGTCATCGGCATCTCGAAATCCGCCTGCGCAACTTCTGGCACAGTGTCTGTGATCAGATAGTGGTGCTTCAACGGTGAGACTGGCAACTCTACCCCGGCCATACGCCCAACCTGCTTGGCCCAGAGCCCGGCCGCGTTGACCACATGTTCACAGGTGATCGTGCCCTTATCGGTCACAACCTGCCAACCATCATCTGTCTGGATCAGCTCTTCGACCTTGGTTTCCTCGTAATATTCGGCACCACGTTTTCTGGCCGCAGTCGCATAAGCCTGAACAGTGCCTGTCGTATCGATATACCCTTCGCGATCCGCCCACATCGCGCCCAAAACACCGTCGGTTGACATGATTGGGCAGCGTCTTTGTGCCTCTTGCGGGGTCAGCAGCTCGCAATCATCAATGCCGATTGACTGGAAGATGCGGTAATTGGCCTGCAACCACTCCCAGCGTTCAGGCGTACCGGCCAGCGTCAGACCACCGGTCATGTGCAAACCGATATTCTGGCCCGATTCTTTTTCGATCTCACTCAGTAGGTCAATTGTGTAGGCCTGCAACGAGGCCATGTTCGGATCCGCGTTCAGGGCATGGATGCCGCCCGCTGCATGCCAGGACGATCCCGATGCCAGCCGCCGCCTCTCCAGCATGACCACATCGGACCAGCCGAATTTGGCCAGATGATACAGAACCGAAGCACCAACGACGCCCCCACCAATGACCACTACGCGATATTGGGATTTCATCCCGACCTCCCTGAACAGAATCTGAGAAGACGCTAGTGGCACTGTTCAGTTCTGTCTAGACATTTATGTACAGTACGGAATGCGAGAACTCTGCCGAATGCTTTGCAAACCTAAAGCTGGGCGCTTGGGCGGGCTTTCACGCTTTCAAACCAAACCTGCGTGTTCGTATTGCCGTCCGGTATCCGCATCTTAATGACGCGCGCGAAATCGACAAAAACAAAAGTGGATATATCCGCCAGAGTGAATACATCGCCCGCAACATACGCGCTTTGCATCAACCGCGCCTCCAGCAGTTCAAAAAATGACGCAACCCGCTCGCGCCCACGCTGCGCCAGTTCGGGGATCTGCGCATGATTAACCGTGCCGGGAATAGCACGGTCTTTGAACGCCGGATGGCTGTTGCGTAAAGCTTCAGCGATGGGCGCACCGCCCTGCTGCTCGGCAATTGCGTTCCACATCAGGACCAACCCTTTTTCATCAGCGGTCCGGCCCATCAAGGGCGGCTCGGGGAAACGCGCTTCAAGATACGCGGCGATGCCAAGATTTTCAGTCAGGACTGCGCCGTCATCCGTTACCAGAACCGGGATTGTGGCCCGGGGGTTCACTGCACGAAACTCAGTGCTCAACTGCGCGCCCTCAGCAATCGAGATTTCGTGCGTTTCGATGTTCAACCCTTTTTCCGCGATGAACATGCGGGCACGGCGCGGGTTTGGGGCCGTAGAGCAATCGTAGAATATCATGCAGGCCCCTTCTCTCTGGTCAACGCCGATAGATGAAACAGCGCCCTTCGACGGCACCCTCGGGCAACGGCATTTCCTCCAGCGCCTCGAAATACATCCGGTCACTTGAAACCATTAATCCACCCGGTGCCAGCAAGGGCTCGATCAACGGGGAAACAAGCCGCGCAAAGATGTCGTTCTTTTCGCGATTATGCCCCCCAAGGTCTGCATGAATCAGGCTTGCTGTCGGTCCAAACCTGTCGACCGCCGCTGGCAGCGTCTCGCGCACATCCCCCAAGATCACCCGATCCTCGGGCGGGGTTGAATCAGGGTGCGAAGCCACCGCGCGTTCGAACACAAAGACAGGGCGTCCATCGATATGCTGCACAAGATGATGATAGGTGCGCCCATTGCCCAGACCCAGTTCAAACACCGGGCCAGCCATGCCTGCCGTTTGCGCAATCGCGTGATCCAGGCAGGCGCGCTGCGACACCATACGATCGATAAACAAGTCCAGACGGCTTTGATTCTCGGACACTGGCAAATATCTCCTTGATACCAATCGAAAGCATAGGTGCCCCCGACGCCGCCTTAGATGACAAATTCTCAAGACTTTGTGTAGCGACGAAGCCCAAAGTTTCACATTTTCGCGACATTTCAGCCCAAGAACGGGTTTGACTAGACAGGCGGAACCGCGCGACACTGACGAAAAAATCACGGGGAGTTGAAACGACCGATGTCACCAAGCGGCCAAACGGTTGGAAAACCTGCATGAGAGCGTTGTTGTCTGTCAGAGACCTCAGCATCGGCTTTGGTGCGGGAAGTTCAGTGGTCACGGATGTGAATTTCGATGTCAAACCAGGAGAAACCTTGGCGCTGGTCGGTGAATCGGGATCGGGTAAAACCATCACGTGCCGGGCCGTCTTGCGGATTCTGCCGCGAACGGCCCAGATACGCAGCGGCACGATAACTCTGAATGATTCCAAGGGCACATGTAACCTGACAGCTGTCTCCGAGCGGGAAATGCGCGGCATTCGTGGCAATCGCGTTTCGATGATCTTTCAGGAACCCATGCGATCGCTGTCACCTCTGCACAAGATTGGGAATCAGGTCAGTGAAGTCCTGTGGCTGCATCGCGGGCTATCTGAGTCTGAGGCGCGCAAAAAGGTCCTGACGCAGTTCGAGCGCGTGGGCTTTCCAGATCCGCAGCGCGCCTATGACTCCTACCCGTTCGAACTGTCGGGCGGAATGCGCCAACGCGCCATGATTGCGATGGCAATGGTATCCAAACCCGAACTGCTGATCGCGGATGAGCCAACCACCGCGCTGGATGTGACCACGCAAGCGCAGGTTCTGGGACTGATCAAGGAATTGCAGCGCGAGACCGGCATGGCGCTTATTCTGGTGACCCATGATCTGGGCGTGGTCGCCAACATGGCCGAACAGGTTGTGGTCATGCACAAGGGCCGCATCATGGAGGCTGGCCCGGCCGCACCAATCCTGACCTCCCCCGCACATCCATATACCAAACAACTGTTTGATGCGGCGCCGGAAATTCCAGACCAGGATGCTGTGGGTATACCGATGCCGGACGACGATCTGATCCTTCAGATGAAGGGTGTCTCCAAAACCTACACGATGCGGTCCAGCAAAGGGTGGCAGGCCGACAAGGAAATCTATGCGTGCAAAGGGGTCGATCTGAATTTGGCACGCGGCAAGACGCTGGCCATTGTCGGTGAAAGCGGATCAGGTAAAACAACAGCCGCGCGGATCGCATTGGGTGCGGAACTGCCCGATCCCGGTGGAGAAGTCCTGTTTCGCACCGTGCCGAATGCCGATCCTATCACAGTGCACAACATGACCCGCGCCCAGCGCACGGCGTTTCAGCGCAATGCGCAGATGGTGTTTCAGGATCCCTACAGCTCGCTCAGCCCGCGGATGCGCATTCAGGACGCGATGACCGAGCCGTTGGAAATTCACCGTATCGGAACAACGGCCGAGCAGCGCGACAAGGCCGCCGAGATGTTGCAGCGCGTCGGCCTGACAGCCGACATGCTGAAACGCTATCCACACGCCTTTTCGGGGGGCCAGCGGCAACGTCTGTCGATAGCCCGCGCCATGATGCTCGATCCACAGCTCATCGTGTGTGACGAACCCACCTCGGCGCTGGACGTATCTGTACAAGAGCAGATTCTGACCCTGCTGGAAAATCTACAGGACAGCCTGAACCTGTCCTATCTGTTCATCTCGCACGATCTGGCTGTGGTCGCGCGGATCGCCGACGAAGTTGCCGTGATGCGTCGCGGCCTGATCGTCGAGCAAGCACCCCCCGAAACTCTTTTCTACAATCCGCGCCACCCCTACACCAAAGCGCTGATTGCCGCTCAACCCGAACCCGACATCAATCGCCCGATCGACCTGCAAGTGGTTTCCTTGGGCGCCGGCGCGCCGGACAGTTGGGATGAAGCCTTTCGTTTCTCGGACACCGTGATACCCTCATTGGTGGAATTGGAACCGGGCCATAAGGTACGTTGCCATGTTTAAGACCACTCGCCCCCTGATCCTGGCCGCTTCGCTGGCGCTCATCGGGATGCTGCCCGCCACGGCAGAGACAATTCCGACGCCGCAGGAAAGCGCGTTCTGGAACGCGGAAGTAGAAGCGGGCAATCTGCCACCCGTTCAGGAGCGCCTGCCAGCGGACCCGCTGATTGTAGATCTGGCAGCAAAGGGTCGCGAGTTCGGCAAACAGGGCGGCACCCTGCGCACCATGATCACGCGGTCCAAAGATATCCGCCAGATGGTTGTCTATGGCTATGCCCGGCTGGTCGGTTTTGACCAGAACTATGAGATTATCCCCGATTTGCTGGCGTCGTTTGAAAACGAAGACGGCCGCAAGTTCACCCTGAAACTGCGCGAAGGGCACAAATGGTCAGACGGTTCTCCGTTTACGTCGGAAGATTTCCGCTATTGGTGGGAAGACGTTGCCAACAACAAATTGCTCAGCCCGTCAGGCCCGCCGGATTTTCTGATAGTCGAAGGCAAATCACCCACCGTTACCTTCCCGGATGAAACCACGGTAATTTTCGAATGGGAGGACCCTAACCCGGGTTTTCTACAATCGCTGGCTCAGGCACGACCACCCTTTATCTATCGCCCAGCAGCTTTCCTGAAACGATATCACGAGAAATATGCCGACCCCGAGGAACTTACCTTTCTGGTCGACGATGCCCGCGTCAAAAGCTGGGCCGCGCTGCACAACAAGCTCGACAACCTGTACAAGTTTGACAATCACGAATTGCCCACGTTGCAGCCGTGGCTGAACGCAAGTTCCGGCAAGAAAATCCGCCACAATTTCGTACGTAACCCCTATTACCACCGTATCGACAGCCAAGGGGTTCAACTGCCCTATATCGACGTGGTCGAGCTGGAGATCGTTGCCCCCGGTCTGGTCGCTGCCAAAACCAATGCAGGGGAAAGCGACCTGCAAGGCCGGGGTCTGGATTTCCGCGACGCTTCGATCCTGAAAAAAGGCGAAGCGCAAGGCGGCTACAAGACATTGCTGTGGAAAACCGGCGTTGCGTCGCAAATCGCGATCTATCCGAACCTCAATTTCGAGGATGACGTCTGGCGCGATGTGCTGCGTGACGTCCGTGTACGGCGCGCCCTGTCCCTTGCCATCGACCGCGAGACAATCAACCAGGCTTTGTATTTCAAGCTTGCGCATCCCGGCGCAATGTCGGTTCTGCCTGCCTCGCCCTTTTATGATGAGAAGAATGCCACCGCATGGGCCGGTTACGATGTCGGCCAGGCCAATGCGTTGTTGGATGAGGTCGGCCTGACCAAGCGCGACAAGAACGGTATTCGCCTGCTACCGGACGGGCGCCCTATGGAGCTGGTGATCGAAACCGCTGGCGAGCGGCAAGAGGTTGAAAACGCCCTTCAGATCGTTACTGACACCTGGCGCGAGATCGGGGTCAAGCTGGTCATGCGCCCATTGGATCGCGATATCCTGCGCAACCGGGTGTTTGCAGGTAACTCGATGGCATCGGTCTGGTATGGATGGGATGACGGTATCCCGCAGGCGCACACGTCCCCGGCGTACCTGGCACCGACCGATCAGGTCTTCCTGGCCTGGCCAAAATGGGGCCAGTTTTATCAGACAGGTGGTGAAGCCGGGGAAGCCCCCGACATGCCCGAGGCAGAACGCCTGATGCAACTGGCCCATGACTGGGAGGTCGCAACTACCGATGACGAACGCAAGGAAGTCTGGACTGAGATGCTGAGAATCCACGCCGACCAGCTTTTTGCCATCGGTATCCTGAACGGAGCACCCCAACCGATTGTCGTGTCGAACCGTCTGCGCAATGTGCCGGAACAGGCCATGTGGGCATGGGAGCCCGGTGCGCATTTCGGCGTTCACCGCCCGGACGAGTTCTTTTTCGCCGACTAAGCAGGAGCAGCTAAATGGTCATGCTGCGCTATGCGGTGTATCGCTTTTTCACGATGCTGCTGACATTGTTGGTAGTCTCGGTCTTGATTTTCATAATCATCAACCTGCCGCCCGGTGATTACCTGAGCAACCAGATTGCCGAACTTCAGGCTTCGGGCCAGTCAGCAGGTGTCGCCAAGGCCGAGTTTCTGCGCGCCGAGTACGCTCTGGATCGCCCCATGTGGGAACAGTACCTGATCTGGGTGGGTTTCTGGCCGGGACCGCACGGATTTTCCGGTCTGATCCAAGGCAATTACGGCTGGTCATTTGAATTTGACCGGCCTGTATCTGAAATTGTGGGCGACACGCTTTGGCTGACGGTCGTCGTCAATCTGGCCGCCATCCTGTTTGTATATGCCGTTGCCCTTCCATTAGGTGTTATTGCAGCGGCGCGATCACGGACATGGATTGATTATACCTCGGCCTTTGTGGGTTATCTGGGGTTGGCGACCCCAAACTTCCTGCTGGCCCTGATCCTGTTCTACTACGGGCATCGGTATTTCAACCTGCCTATCGGCGGCCTGATGGACCCGCAATTCGAAGGTCAGCCGCTGAGTTGGGACAAGATGAAATCCATTCTCATCCACCTGATCGTTCCGACTTTTGTTATCGGAACCTCGGGCGCATCGGCTATGATGCAGCGCCTGCGGGCAAATATGCTCGATGAACTGGGTAAGCCTTATGTGGAAACAGCCATTGCCAAGGGTATGGCCCCATCGCGGATGCTGGCGAAATATCCGTTGCGCGTGGCATTCAACCCGTTCGTTGCGGATATCGGTAACCTTCTGCCATCTATGGTGTCGGGATCGGTTCTGGTGTCAGTCGTTCTGGGCTTGCAAACCATCGGGCCGACTTTGCTGACAGCATTGAAAACGCAGGACCAATTCCTGTCCGCGTTTATCCTGATGTTTGTCGCGCTGCTGACGCTTATCGGCACGATGATCTCGGATATTCTGCTGGTGATGCTGGATCCCCGCATACGATATGAGGGGCGCGAAGCATGACCGATACTCCTGACAACCGCTACGTCGATGACGCGCCGTTTGATCCGCAGGCGTCGATACAGCAACTGGAACGCGCCGATCTGGATGCCCCCAACTGGGTGTTGGTCTGGCGCAAGTTCCGCACGCATAAGCTGGGTCTGATCTCGGGCATTTTCCTGCTAATGTGCTACCTGATGCTGCCATTTGCAGGCTTCATCGCGCCGTATGGCCCGAATGACCGGAACGGAGAGCATCTGTATGCGCCACCGCAATCTGTGAACTGGTTTTACGAAGGCGCCTTTATTGGCCCCCATGTTTTTCCAATCGTCGCCGAGGCGGATCTGGAAACCTTCCAGTGGAAGTTCGTCCCTGACACTGACGACCCGCGCCCGATCCGGTTCTTCTGTGAAGGGTCCGAATATCGACTTGCGGGTCTTATCAAGACAGACAGGCATCTTTTCTGCGCGCCGGATGGTGCCACCTTGTTCCTCTGGGGGTCCGACAGGCTGGGTCGCGATATCTTCAGCCGCATCCTCTATGGGGCGCAGCTGTCGCTGACCGTGGGGCTGATCGGTATTTCGGTGTCATTCTTTCTGGGTATCCTGTTCGGTTCGATGGCGGGTTATTTCGGGGGGCGCATTGACTGGGTCATCAACCGGGTCATCGAAATCCTGCGTTCACTGCCGGAACTGCCGCTGTGGCTGGCACTGTCTGCCGCCGTGCCATCGAACTGGAGCCCGGTTGCCGTATTCTTCATCATTTCGATCATCCTCGGCATCCTCGACTGGCCAGGACTGGCGCGTTCAGTTCGTGCAAAGTTCCTGTCACTACGCGAGGAAGAATACGTTCGTGCGGCAGAAATGATGGGCGCAAGCTCGGGCCGGGTGATCCGTAAGCACTTGTTGCCGAATTTCATGTCTCACTTGATTGCATCAGCCACCCTGTCGATCCCGGCAATGATCCTTGGGGAAACGGCGCTTAGCTTTCTTGGCCTGGGCCTTCGTGCACCAGCGGTCAGCTGGGGGGTGATGCTGAATGACGCGCAGAACCTCGCATCGATCGAGATCTACCCCTGGACGGCAATCCCGATGCTGCCGATTATCGTGATCGTACTGGCCTTTAACTTTCTAGGTGACGGATTGCGCGACAGCCTGGACCCTTATCAGCAATGAGCCTTCTTGCCACCCTTCCCGCCGCCGACCGATATCGCAGGGTCGGCACTGGCGCTCTGCCAAGTGCTTTTGCCGTTTCCGAACTGGCGACGGCCAGCTTTGCAGCCGTTGGGCAGGAAATGGCCCGGCTTTTGCAGGCGCTGAACCTGACCCAGAAAGCACCCGAGATCGCCGTCGACCATCGGCTGGCATCGTTGTGGTTCGGCTATTCCTTCAAGCCCGACGGCTGGGAGATGCCAAACCTGTGGGATTCGGTCGCGGGGGATTACAGGGCGTCAGATGGCTGGATCAGGCTGCACACCAACCTGCCGCGCCATCGCGCGGCAGCGATGAAGGTTCTTGGCACCCCGCCAGAGCGTGAAGCTGTGACAAAAGCCGTCAGAACCCGGACCATATCCGATTTGGAAACCGATATTGTGGCCGAAGGCGGTGTGGCCGCTGCCATGCGCAGCCGGACCGAGTGGCTTGAACATCCGCAGGGCCGCGCTGTATCGCGCGACCCGTTGATTGGCTGGCAAGGCCCCCGGTACGTCAAGCTGCGCGAGAGGCCGCAGGCAACCTCTGCAAGACCTCTTGCCGGGTTGCGGGTTCTTGACCTGACACGCGTTCTGGCAGGTCCGGTATCGACACGCACATTGGCCGGTTTCGGGGCCGAGATTTTGCGGATCGATCCGCCCGGTTGGGACGAACCCGGCGTGATCCCTGACATTTCACTAGGCAAACACTGCGCTTATCTCGATCTGAAATCGACCAACGACATGGAACAGCTGCAAGAACTTCTGCCCCAAGCGGATGTATTCGTGCACGGGTACCGGCCCGGCGCTTTGGACGCACTTGGCCTGACCCGCGCCAAGCGCGATGAACTGGCACCGAACAGGGTCGAGGTGACGCTGAATGCCTATGGCTGGCAAGGCCCCTGGTCGACCCGGCGCGGGTTTGACAGCCTTGTCCAGATGAGCGCGGGAATCGCGCATGCGGGCATGGAGTGGGCTGACGCCGACAAACCGACGCCATTGCCGGTACAAGCTTTGGACCACGCAACCGGCTACCTGATGGCCGCCGCCGTTCTTTCTGCTCTGGCCGAAGCCGCGTCGGGCAATTCCATCATGCATGCGCATCTGTCCCTTGCCCGCACCGCCGAGCTATTGGCGGTTCTCGGCAAAGACAACGTCGAGGCAGAGACCATTACTCCGACGCCCACGGATTACTCCCCTGCGACAGAAGCTTCGGGCTGGGGACCGGGGCACCGCCTGAGACCAGCCCTCAGTCTCGGTGACGCTGTGCTGCAATGGGATTTGCCCGCTTCGAAACTGGGCACATCCGAACCGGTCTGGCCCTTCACTTCCAACTGACCCAACCGCCGCGCGAAACGCGCGGTCGGACCTCACGCTGTCGGTGGCACCTCATCCGAGGCGCAATTCAGAGCGGCGGAAGGCCTTGCTAACGGTCGTCGCCGCCCGGTCCGATATCGTCCAGATAATCCTCGTCAATCGCAGTCTGAACAGCCCCCGCTACGGCTTCACGCTGTTTTGGTGTCAGGTCTTCCGCCTCTTTCCCATCTGCTAATCTTACAGTGACTTCGCGATGTGCAAACTTGATCCCTTCGCGCGCGAACAACTCGCGTATGTCCTGATAGACCTTTTTGCGAACCAGCCACTGATCGCCCGGTTTCGTCATGAACTTGACCCGGATGATCATCGCCGAATCTTGCATCTCGATCACGCCCTGCGACTTCAGCGGCTGGATGAAATTGTCTCCGATTACAGGATCGGTCAACAACTCCTGTCCCAGTTTCTTGATCAGTTTGCGGACCTTCTCGACATCGGTGTCATAGGTCACGCGCAGCGGCAGCTTCATGATTACCCAATCGCGCGAGTAGTTGGTCAGCACTTTGATCTCGCCAAAGGGAATGGTGTTCAGCGCACCCAGATGGTGGCGCAGTTGCATGGACCTGACCGAGATTTTCTCGACCGTGCCTTTCACATCCCCAATGTCGATGTATTCTCCTTTCCGGAACGCATCATCCAACAAGAAGAATGCGCCGGAAAAAATGTCGCGCACCAGCGTTTGCGACCCGAATCCCACGGCCAGACCAACCACACCGGCACCCGCAAACAGCGGGCTGACATTGATACCCAGTTCCATCAGGACTATCAGAACGATTGTAACCACTACAACGGCCAGAATTGCGCCCCGGAAAAGCGGCAACAACGTTGCCAGACGGCTTTGCCCGCCTTCGCCACCTTCGTCGCCCAGTTCAACCTCGGTGCCATCGTCGGATTCTTCAGCGATTTTGCTGTCGATCCAAATCCGAAAGAAGTGAAACAGGATGTACCCGATGAACAGGACAACCATCACATCCAGCGCACGTTCAACCGGCAGATCCTCGCTCCAGTCTGCGTTCGGATACCATATCACGACAAGCGCATAAGCCCCGAGCACGAAAGCCAGAATTCCGGCTACCCGGCGGGCCAGGTCTTCATAAGTCAGAAGATGCTGCTTCGGTTGTTCGGGCTCGGGTATATCCGTCGTCCCGACGCCTTCTTCCGCTGCGGCGGCTTCCCCGTTTATTTCGCTAATCATGCGCGAGCGGTCAAAATACCGCTCCAGCAGATAGTTCATTGCACCATAGGCCACGACCACGGACATGAAGATCAGATAGCTGCTTGCAATCAGCGGCAGCGGCGTCGGATGCTCCAGCGCCAGATCAACAGCCAGACGGAACCAGCTGAACACGACATAGATGATCAACGCCGGTGCCCAGCCGAAAGACACAAACCGCAACAGCCATGACACCTGTTCGGATGCCCGCCCACCCCGGATCGCGTTCGAGATTGCACGGGCGTTGAACAGGATCATCAGTATGTTGCCCAGCGCGCCCAGCATTGTCAGACCGCCATACACCATGGCGTAGACGTTGTAGTTCAGTCCAAAATCCGCGACCCAGGTAGAAAACAGAACGACCGAAATGTCATAGGTCGCCAGCACGGACGCCCAAATATACAGCCTGCGCGCATTCTTGTCCGAAAAGGGCGGTAATCGATATTGGCTCAGATAAGGTGACAGGACCATGCGCCAGAGGTCCGACACCGTGCGCGACAGGAAAAAGGCCGTAAAGATTGCCGTGATCGTGAACTGGACCGAGATATCCTCGGCCTCGCCAAAGATCAGATACCCGACGATCAAAGCCATGATCATGGCAAAGACCGTGGCTCCAATCCCCATCAGGAACCGGAACAGCAGGAACGGCATCTTTTCCCGATACCCCTGTGGTTCGTCCTTGATCCGCGCCACCACCCAGCGGCGCGCGAACCGCTTCCCGTATATCTCGATCGACAGCCACCGCCCAAGTAACAGGAACAGGATGTTCCAACCCAACACCTCGACATAGGTCTGAATTCGGCCATCCGGGCTGGTCTGGCGCAGGATGTATTGTACTTCAAAAATAGAATAGGGCAGCGCCTCGAGCCTCGATTGCATCGACTCACGGAACTTCGAGAACCGCTCTTGCGCCTTCATCAGTTGCGAACCGTCACCCATTGGGTTGCTCGAATCGCTGTCTGCGCCCTCCGAACCTGCATCCTTTCCGCCTGCCGTTGTCACAACCTGACCGGCACTGTCGATGACAATGACACTTGCGCCCGCATCGCTGGCCGCGCGGATTGCAGCGGCCAGATCACTTTCCTTGTCGGCCTCGGACGAACTGCCCGACCCTGAAGGATATCCGGGAATCAAGGATGACTGCGCCAATGCACCAGTGGAAATGCTCAGGAAAATGGCCCAAAACGCCAAAAAAAATGCGGCCAGAAAGTTATTTCGCATTGGGTCGTGCATCCAGTTTTTGCCGATATTGGTCAGATTACAGAAGCGTTTCAAGCAGTTCAAATACTCGCATCGAACCGTCTCAATATCGTGTTTGGACGTGTTCTTGGCGCACTCTGATGAGCGCAGGTGTTTTCAATCTTTCAATAATTGAATATGACCAAGCAAAGGTTTCTGGTCGGCCTCGATTGTCTTCATCGTTCTCATTAGGCGATCTTGTCTGGCGGTGGTGCGATATGTCGCGAAACAGTCAATACGCTGTTGCCAAATCGCAATGCTTGAAACATTTGCAAGTGCGCAAATCCGCCTTTGGCAAGCGTGGGATTGAAATATACAGTAACGCTTGCGAACGCGCGGATTTCGCTCTGGGATCAAGAAGACGGGCAACACTATGAGCCTTGGCACAACCAATTCTAAACCGGACCGCGCGCCGCGTATCCTGTTTTACAGCCACGACACGTTCGGTCTGGGGCATTTGCGCCGGTCCCGCGCCTTGGCTGCGGCAATCACGCAGGCGGATCCAAGCGCCTCGGCGCTGATCCTGACGGGTTCGCCCGTGGCAGGCCGTTTTACCTTTCCCCGCCGCGTTGACCATGTGCGCCTGCCCGGTGTGACCAAGCGCGCGGACGGATCGTATGCCGCGCGCACAATCGGAATGGGGATCGACGAAGTAACCGAATTGCGCGCGGGATTGATCCAGACTGCGGTTCAGCAATTCGACCCCGATGTGTTGGTCGTCGACAAGGAACCGACAGGGTTCCGGGGTGAGCTGTTGCCGACACTGAAATACCTCGAACGCCATTGCGGAACGAAACTGGTTTTGGGCCTGCGTGATGTGCTGGACGAACCCGAAGTGCTGGCCGCCGAATGGGCGCGCAAAGAAGCCATCGAGGCGACCGAGCGGTTCTATCATGAGATCTGGGTTTACGGATCGCAATCGATCTACGACCCGACGCAAGGCTTGCCGCTAAGCGCGTCAGCGCGATCCCGCATTCACTGGACGGGATATCTGCGCCGCGACCTCGGCCCGGTCGGTGAACCGCCTCAGCAACCTTATATCCTGATCACACCCGGTGGCGGTGGCGATGGCAAGGCACTGGTCAACCTGGTCTTGTCCGCCTACGAGAAAGATCCAGACCTGTCGCCGCGTGCTGTGCTGGTCTATGGCCCGTTCCTGTCGGGTGAATTGCGCAACGATTTCGAAGCACGGGTTGCCGCATTGAATGGTCGTGTAACTGCGGTTGGGTTTGAATCGCAGATCGAAACGCTGTTTGCCGGGGCCGAAGGCGTGGTCTGCATGGGCGGCTACAACACGTTTTGCGAGGTCCTGTCCTTTGACAAACGGGCCGTCATCGTTCCACGCACCACACCCCGTCTGGAACAGTGGATACGGGCCTCACGCGCAGAAGAGCTGGGGCTGGTCAAGATGCTGGACGAACAACGCGACAGCCTGACACCTGACGCAATGATCCGTGCCATCCGCAACCTGCCGCACCAATCAGTGCCGTCGCAGGCCATCCAAAGCGGATTGCTGGATGGTTTGGACTATGTCACCGACCGCATTGACAGCCTGCTGACACGGGAACAGAAACGAGCCACTGGATGAACTCGGCCTCTCCCAATCTGGCGGTTGTGGTCAAAGGCTGGCCGCGACTGTCCGAAACATTTATCGCGCAGGAACTTGTTGCCTTGCAGGAAGCCGGGCACCGATTTGACATCTGGTCCCTGCGCCATCCAACCGACACCAAACGTCACCCTTTGCACGACCGCTTCTCGGGGCAGGTTCGCTATCTGCCAGAATACCTGCATGAAGAGCCACAGCGGGTGTGGGCGGCCCGCGCTGCCGCCCAAGCCCTGCCCGGCTATGCCGAAGCCTACAAGATCTGGCGGCACGACCTGCGCCGCGACCCGACGCCGAACCGCATCCGCCGGTTCGGGCAAGCATGTGTTCTGGCCGCCGAGTTACCCGCCCAGACGCAGGGGCTCTATGCCCATTTCATGCACACCCCCTCGTCGGTCGCCCGATATGCGGCCATCATGCGCGGTCTGCCATGGAGCTTTTCTGCCCATGCCAAGGATATCTGGACCTCACCGGATTGGGAAAAGCGTGAAAAGCTGCAGGCCGCAACGTATGGGGCCGCTTTCGGGGCCACCTGCACGGCAATCGGCGCGGAACACCTGCGCAGCCTAGCTGATGACCCCAACCGCGTGGAGCTTATCTATCACGGTCTGGACCTGTCGCGCTTCCCCGAACCGCCAAAACGCAGGATACGCGCCGCTGGCGATCCGTTTCACATGATTTCCGTTGGACGACTGGTTGAAAAGAAGGGCTTTGACCGTCTTATTGCGGCCTTCACACTGCTGCCGGAAAACCTGAACTGGCATTGGACCCACATTGGCGGCGGGGGTCTTGGGGACACGCTACGGGCGCAGGCGCGCGCTGCTGGTATCGCGAACCGCATCACCTGGAGGGGGGCCTGCGATCAGCCGGAGGTGATCGAAGCCATGCGCAGGGCCGACCTGTTTGTCCTGCCCAGCCGTATTGCTGCGGACGGGGATCGTGACGGATTGCCGAACGTGTTGATGGAAGCCGCGTCCCAGCTATTGCCGATCCTGTCGACACCGGTTTCGGCCATCCCGGAATTCATCCAATCCGGAACGCATGGCGTATTGTCTGATGACGACCCGGCTGCATTGGCTTCGGCCATTTCAGCTCTGGCCGCTGATCCGGAAACGGCAGCAACTATGGCGCGTGCAGCCTATGACCGTCTGATTGCAGATTTTCGAATGGACCCTGGTATTGCACGGCTGTCGGCACGGCTGAAAACCCTGAGCATGGAAGACGCGTAATGGCGCGGGTTGCGTTTTATGCGCCAATGAAATCCCCCGGCAGCCAGAAACCCTCAGGCGACCGCGAAATGGCGCGAAACCTGATGCTCGCCTTGGCGGCGCAAGGGGATAAGGTCGAACTGGCCTCGGACCTGCGCATCTATGACAAGAACGCGGACCGGGACCTACAGCAAACCCTTGTTCGCGCGGCTGAGAATGAAGCACAGCGGCTGAACGCCGAGTTGCCCTTTGATACAGATCTTTGGGTGACTTATCACAATTACTACAAAGCACCCGACCTGCTGGGCCCCAAGATCTGCCGGGCGCGCGGCATTCCGTATGTGCAATTGGAAAGTACGCGCGCATCAAGCAGGCTGAACGGGCCGTGGGCCGATTTCGCCCAAGCGGCGCATCAGGCGTGTGATGCAGCGGATATCATTTTCTACCACACAGCCAATGACCTGATTACGTTGGAACGGGACCGTTTTGGCAAGCAGGCACTGGTTGAATTGCCGCCATTTCTGCCTGAAGCCGTGTTGCCTGTGGCAACGACCGGGGACGGCCCCATGCTGACTGTCGGAATGATGCGGCATGGGGACAAGCTGGCGTCCTACCGGATTTTGGCCGAAGCCCTTTCGCACCTGACATGTGACTGGAACCTGAACATCGCGGGGGACGGTCCGGCGCGGCCGGATGTTGAAGCGTTGATGGTGCCGTTCGGAAGCCGCGTGCACTTTCTGGGCCAGCTCGACCGGGCGGCCTTGCAGAAAATCTACCAACACGCATCCCTGCTTGTCTGGCCGGGCGTGAACGAAGCCTATGGGATGGTCTATCTCGAGGCGCAGGCGACAGGCCTGCCCGTGATCGCACAGGACCGCCCCGGCGTTCGGGATGTGCTGGCACCTGCGGTTTACCCATCGGTTGATGCTGGGGCCAAAGGGCTTGCTGATCACATGCAAAACCTGTTGGAGGATACTGCGCAGCGCCGTGCGCTTGGGGCGAATGCGCGCAGCTATGTGGCACGGCGCCATCTTATGCCTCAGGCGACCGAGCGATTGTGGGCGCATCTACGGCCCTTGTTGAAGGATGTATCATGACCCGTCTTGCACTGCTTCGCCACGGGCATACCCACTGGAACCGCGCAGGGCGCATTCAGGGGCGCAGTGATATTCCACTGGATGACGACGCGCGGTCTGAACTGGCCGGGTATCGCTTGCCTGACCCATGGGCCGCCGCTGATATCTGGTCCAGCCCGTTGCTGCGCGCCAGTGAAACGGCGCGGATCGTGTCTGGGCGCGCAACGAAAACCTCGGACGCGCTGATTGAAATGAATTGGGGCGACTGGGAGGGGCTTCGAGGTGTCGACCTGATCGCCGATGAAACCAGCGGGTATCGCCATATCGAAGACTGGAGCTGGGAATTTCGCCCGCCTCACGGTGAAAGCCCTGCCGAGGTTTGGACCAGGCTGCGCCCCTGGGTGTCCGGACTGCGACAGGATACAGTCGCGGTCTGCCATATTGGCATCATGCGGGTCATTCTCGCCCAGGCGTGGGGTTGGGATTTTGATGGTCCCGCCCCCTTCAAGATCAAGCGCAATCGGCTGTATATCGTTGATATGGACACAATGACCGCAGACCCGGACCCCGTTCGCCTGATCAAACATGGGCCGATGCCATGAAGGTGATGATCGTTGTCACGCACCTTTTGGGAACAGGGCATCTAAGCCGGGCCCTGACGTTGGGCCGGGCGTTCCGGGATGACGGCCACCAAGTCATGGTCGTCTCGGGCGGGATGCCTGCGCCTCAACTGGACAGCAGCGGGCTAACCCTGTTCGGTTTGCCGCCACTCAGATCAGATGGAACCAATTTCACCCGGCTTCTGACTGAAAGCGGCGTCGAGGCTGACGCGGATTATCAGCGCGCGCGTGTGACAGCCATGGTGCAGGCGGTAAACAGCTTTCAGCCGCAAATCCTGGTAACCGAGCTTTACCCCTTTGGTCGCCGGTCGCTGGCAGCGGAGTTCGACGCGGCCCTGAATGCGGCACGGGTCCTGCCTCGGCCTCCGATCATCCTGGGATCGATCCGGGATATTCTGGCCCCGCCTTCCAAACCTGCCAAGGCCCAGCGGACAGAAGATATCGTCACCCGCTTTTTTGACGGCATTCTTGTTCACTCGACCGAAAGTGTCACACCGCTTTCGGTCAGTTGGCCGGTGTCTGACCGATTGGCGGAACGGTTGCATTATACCGGCTTTGTTGCGCCGGAACTGCCTCAACCGCATCCTGATGCCGTTGGGCAGGGCGAAATCCTTGTCAGTGCCGGCGGCGGTTCTGTGGGGCAACCGATCTTTCGCGCGGCCATCGAGGCCGCCCGCCAGATGCCCAACAGGTGCTGGCGCCTGCTGGTCGGCGGGACGGATGCCAAGGCGAGAATAGCCGAGCTGTCCCAAATGGCTGATGGAACCTCGGCAATTCTGGAACCCGTGCGCCCGGATTTTCGCCAGATGCTGCCCCATGCGGCTGCATCGGTCAGCATGTGCGGCTACAACACCGCCATGGATATTCTGCAAAGCGGAACACCCGCTGTTTTTGTCCCGTTCGATGATGGCAAGGAGGTTGAACAGGGGCTGCGAGGGCAAAGCCTTTCGAGTTTGCCAGCCATCGAGGTGCTTCTCAGCCGAACCCTGAGCGGGCAAGCGATGGCGCAGGCCGTAGAACGCGTCATTTCAGATGGACCCCGCGCACAGCAGGATTTCGGATTTGATGGCGCGGCCCAAACGGTGGAGATCGCCAAGCACCTGCTGGAGCGGCGTAAATGAACCCGGACTGGCACCCACTTGAGATCGAACTGACCCATTGGCATGCAGCGAGCCTGACGTTGCCGCTGTGGTGGCGAGACGATGACGCGATCGACCTGACACCACAGTTGGACCGGCTGTCCGATCTGGCCGCGCAGTTGGGCCTGCCGGTACATCTGGCCGTCATTCCCCACGCGGCAACCCCTGCGCTGGCCGACTATGTTACGCGCGGCGAAACTCTCATCCCTGTGGTCCACGGGTGGTCCCACAAGAACCATGCGCCCGCCAGTGAGAAGAAAGCCGAGTTTCGCCTCAACCGTCCGTTGGACGAGGTTGTTGCCGATGCCGCGGCAGGACTGTCACGCCTTGACGCCTTGTTCGGCAAAACCGTGCGGCCGATGTTTGTCCCTCCGTGGAACCGCATTGCACCAGAAGTCATCGAACATCTTCCGTCACTGGGATACCGCATTCTTTCCACGGCAACGCCCCGCAGAACGAAAATGGCGGCTGCGGGGCTTGAGCAGGTCAACACACATCTTGACCCGATTGGCTGGCGGGGTTCACGCGGTCTGATCTCTCCGGACCACCTGATCGCTCAGACAGTTAACCTCCTGCGGGACAGGCGCGAAGGCCGCGCAGACAACGCCGAGCCTTTTGGAGTATTGACCCATCACCTGGTCCATGATCAGGACATCTGGGCCTTTACCGAGGCGTTGCTGAAACATCTGCTGGCCGGTCCTGCCACACCCTGGGTCGCACCGAAGAACGAATGAGGACATCGTCATGAGCCGACTGGATTCCATGCTGCGCCGATTGACGGCTCAGCGCGACGGGCTGAACTGGGCAGCCGAACAGATCAGTGACCAAACTGGCGACGTGCTGGATATGGGGCTAGGCAATGGTCGCACCTATGACCACCTGCGAGAGATCCTGCCGAACCGCCGGATCTGGGTGATGGATCGTGTGCTGCAATGCCATCCTGACAGCACGCCACCGGCCGAAGATTTCCTGCAAGGCGAAGCTGAACCCATGCTGCGGAGGCTGATGGTCGAGGGGCACAGGATCGCATTGGCTCATTATGATTTCGGACGTGGCATCAAACACGAAGATGTGGCCGAGGCCGCACGCCTCAGCCCGTTGATCGCGCAGGTCATGCGGCCCGGAGGGTTGTTGATATCCGGCCAGCCCCTTGTCGGCTTCAACCAGATCAAAGGGCCCGAGACGATCGCACCGGACCGTTACCTGTTCTATACGGCCTGATTACGCCACACGGCGACCTCGCGCCCAAACCGAGTTGAGGGCTGGCACACCTGCGCGCATCCGGAAACGGATAACATCGGCGCGGGCATTGGCGCGCAACTCGCCACGATCCTCAAGCCCGGCGGCCTGCGCCGGGGCCAATGTGACGGTCTTCATTCCACGCGCCATATCGCCCCACATTTCACCCAGCATGACCGCAGACAATAACAAGGCCGACGGCACGTAATCCGAGGACATCACGTCCAGGTGCCCAAGCTCGGCCAATTCGCTGGCCGCAACATTACCGGAATGAGAGCCACCGCGAACAACGTTTGGCGCGCCCATCATGACCTTGATACCGTGATCATGACACGCTCGCGCAGCTTCCACCGTTGTGGGGAACTCAGCCAGCCGAATGCCGTGACCTGCCGAGATCTTCACCTGATCTTCGGTCGTATCGTCATGACTGGCAAGCACGGCCCCAAATCGGCGCGCGGCCTTGACGGTTTCGACCTCGTGCACATCACCGTTGCGGTCCCGTAGGCTTTTCAGCTGAGCTACATGCTGAAAGAACGTATCATCGTCCATGGCATATTTGCCCTTCAGAAAGGATTCCAGCTTGCCCATGTCGCGAAACTGACGCTGACCGGGGGTGTGATCCATGATGGACACAAGGCCAACCCTGTCCTCGGGTCCAAACTCGTCCAGTTCTTCGATCAGTGTCTCGGAACACACCTCTGCCCGCAAATGCAGGAAATGGCTGATCTTGAGCGCATCCTGCTCGCGCAGATCCCACAACTCCCGCGACAGGCCGCGGGCATATTTTCCGTACCGTCCTGCACCGGAGGGGATTGAACCAACCCGCATCGCATCGAACACACTTGTGATCCCCACGCTGGCCAGTTCCGCGTCATGGGCCAGAATGGCGGCGGCATGGGGCCAATGCACATTGGGGCGCGGCTGAATATGGCGTTCAAGATTATCCGTGTGCAACTCGACAAGACCGGGGCTGACATAGTCGCCTTCGCAATCTATCGCACCTGCAGGAACTGCACGCCCGGTATCAATTTCGATGATGGTGTCACCCACAATCCGAACACAGCCGGTGACGGTTTCATTCGGCAACACAAGCGTGGCATTGGCAAGGATCAAGTCTTCTGTCATCTGAACTTCACGCAATCTGAGGTATTGGAAGGCCACTTAATAGGAGGCCAATGTGACATTCACGCGATACGCGATCTATTTTGCGCCACCCGCCGAGGTGGCCTGGACGGAAATTGCGACCAGTTGGTTGGGCTGGGACATGGCAAAAGGAATGCAGGTCGCGCATCCGATCATGGGTGGCATCGACATTGCGACCATCACTGAGGTGCCGCGCAAATACGGGCTGCACGCGACCCTGAAACCGCCGTTCCGGTTGCGCGTTGGCCTGACCTTTGACGCATTGCACCAGGCGTGCATTGCGCTGGCTGCGCGCCAGCAGCCCGTCACTCTCGACGGCCTGGAAATTGCTCGCCTTGGCCGGTTTCTGGCGCTGCGCCCGCTGGGTGAAACGCAGGCGCTGAATGCGCTGGCCGCGGCCTGTGTTCGCGACCTCGACCGGTTTCGCGCACCTGCCACTCAGGCCGAACTGACGCGCCGCCGCACCGCCGGGCTGACCCCCGAACAGGACGACAATCTGATCCAATGGGGCTATCCCTACGTGCTGGACGCGTTTCGATTCCACATCACGCTGAGCGGAAAACTGGACAAACCAACCCTCAGGGCAACCCAAGAAGCACTGCAAACCCATCTGAACCCTTTGCTGCCACAGCCCTTCCAGATCACTGATCTTGCCCTGGTGGGCGAAGCCGAAGATGGGAGGTTTCACCTGATCCATCGCTACGCGCTTTCCGGTTGAAGACGGCGCAGGATTTCGGCGACCGTGTCTTCCAGCGTGCCGGAATTGTCGACTTCGATGACCCGGTTCAGACCATCCGGCAACTTCGCGTTGGCGCGACACAACCGCCGCACCTGCTCGTCTGTGCTTTCCCGTCCCCGCGCGGACAGGCGCCTCGCCAAAATCCCGGCATCCGCTGTCAGAGAGATCACAATCAGATCTTCAAACACCTTCTGCGCCTGCAAAAGAATCCCACGGGAAAGATTGACCAGAACCGCAATCGCCCCCTGACGCTGTCGCAAAATCTCGTCCGGGATACCGTAGAACAGTCCGTGCGCAGGCCAGCTGAGGGCAAAAGCGCCTGCCTGTTCCATCTGCTGGAATTCTGCAACCGAAATCCGGTCAAAATCCTCGCCTTCTTCGCCTGCGGGGCGGGTGATCACCCTTCGCACCCGCCGGACGCCAGGCACCTGTGCCTCCAACGCTTCCATGACGCTGTCTTTGCCAACGCCCGAGGGGCCAACAATCGCTATGACAGGGGCAAGTGTCATGCCGCCAGTCCCGGCGTGAAGTCAGCGACATTGACTTCGCGGTCACAGACGCGCTCACGGGCATCGAGGTCGTGGAATATCCCGACAATCGCCGCGCCACGTCCTTTTGCCTCTTCAATCAGCGACAACACGGTTTCGCGGTTCTGCACATCCAGACTTGCCGTCGGTTCGTCCAGCAACATCGCCGGGTAGTCATGCGCAAAGCCACGCGCAATGTTCACCCGCTGCTGTTCGCCGCCCGAAAAGGTTGTGGGGCTCAGGGTCCACAAGCGCTCAGGAATGTTCAGCCGCTTCAGTAACTCGGCGGATTTCTCCAGCGCCTCAATTCTGTCGCAACCCACGGCCAGCAAAGGCTCTGCCACAACGTCCAGCGTCGGCACACGCGGCACGACCCGCAGGAATTGACTGACATAGCCCAGCGTTTCCCGGCGGAGGGTCAAGATCTGGCGCGGCTCGGCTTTTGCCACGTCCAGACCTCCAACCAGCACCTGACCAGAGGCCGCCAGGTAGTTGCCATAAATCACGCGCATCAGCGTGGACTTGCCCGCGCCAGACGCCCCGGTCAAAGCAACGCACTCACCCGGTTCAACCCTCAACGACGCGCCTTCCATCACCGGGATAACGGCACCGCCCTGATTGTGCAGGGTAAAGCTTTTGCTCACATTGATCAGTTCAATCATTGCTTCACCTTTTCCCAAATACTCAAACCTGCAGAACGCTGGACACAAGCAGCTGCGTATAGGCGTGTTGAGGATCATCCAGCACCTGATCGGTCAGCCCGGCCTCAACCACATGACCATCCTTCATCACCATCAAGCGGTCGGCCAACAGACGCACCACAGCAAGATCATGGGTCACGATGATCGCGCTCAGCCCCATTTCACGCACCAAGCCGCGCAAGAGGTCCAGTAATCGCGCCTGAACCGAGACATCCAGCCCCCCGGTCGGTTCGTCCATGAACACCAGTCGCGGGCCAGTCACCAGATTACGGGCGATCTGCAAACGTTGCTGCATCCCGCCCGAAAACGCGGTGGGCCGGTCATCAACGCGCGCCGCCTCGATCTCGACCCGGCCCAGCCAGTCAATGGCCTTGTCTCGGATGTCACCATAGTGGCGCTCGCCCACGGCCATCAGCCGTTCACCAATATTGCCTCCGGCACTAACTGACATCCGCAGCCCGTCACGTGCATGCTGATGCACAAAGGCCCAGTCGGTACGGCTCAACATCCGGCGTTCGGGCTCCGACATGGTCACCGTATCCACCGGCCCGTTCGCGCGCGTGTCAAAGATCACCTGCCCCGCATCGGGCACCAGATGACCCGCCAAACAATTCAGCAGGGTCGACTTGCCCGAGCCACTTTCGCCGACAATTCCCATCACCTCTCCGGGGTAGAGATCAAAAGTCACATCCGTGCATCCGATCCGCGCTCCATAGAGCTTTTCGATGCCCTTGACCTGCAACAGGGGGGTCATGCTGCGTCCTCTCCGGCCAAGCGGCCCACATGGCCCGCTTCGCGGCGCGACCGGCAATAATCAGTGTCCGAACAGACAAACATTCGGTTGCCCGCATCATCCATAATGACTTCATCCAGATAGCTGTCCTCGGCCCCGCACAGGTCACAGGGATGATCGGCCTTGGTGGCCTCGAACGGGTAATCCTCGAAATCGAGGCTCACGACCCTGGTATGTGGCGGCACTGCGTAAATGCGCTGCTCGCGCCCCGCTCCGAACAGCTGGATTGCATCCATTTCAAGCTTCGGGTTGTCGAATTTCGGGATCGGGGACGGGTCCATCACATAGCGGCCAGACACTTTCACCGGATAGGCGTAAGCGGTCGAAATCGCTCCGTGCTGGCTGATATCCTCATATAGCTTCACATGCATCAGCCCATATTCTTCAAGGCTGTGCATCTTGCGTGTCTCGGTCTCACGCGGTTCGAGGAAGCGCAGAGGTTCCGGAATCGGCACCTGATAAACGATAATCTGATCTTCGCGCAGCTTCGCCTCGGGGATGCGATGGCGGGTCTGGATCACCGTCGCCTTCTCGGTTTCCTCGGTCGTCTCCACACCTGCGGTCTTTTCAAAGAACTTGCGGATCGACACTGCGTTGGTCGTGTCATCCGCACCCTGATCGATGACCTTGAGCGTATCCTCAGGCGTCAGCGTCGCGGCCGAGACCTGCACCCCTCCGGTGCCCCAGCCATAAGGCATCGGCATTTCACGGCTGGCAAAGGGCACCTGATACCCTGGAATAGCCAGGCCCTTCAGGATGGCCCTGCGGATCATCCGTTTGGTTTGTTCGTCCAAATATGCAAAGTTGTACGCGCTCATAGCAGTCCCCGCGCAGTTAAGGCTACTTCAAAGGCCTGAGGGCTGGTAAAATGTATGGCGTCCATGCCAACGGCGCGGGCTCCATCCACGTTTCTTGGGCTATCATCGACAAAGATACAGTTCTGAGGGGAAAGATCGGCCCGGTCGCACATCCGACGGAAAATCTCGGGCTGCGGTTTCAAAAGCTTTTCCTGACCTGACACTACGGTCACGCCAAAGACCTCGCCCAGCTCAGGATGCACACCAACACCAACAGGCCATGTTTCCGCTGACCAGTTGGTGATCGCATGAACCGGGGTGCCCTGTTCTTTCAAACGATGGAGCAATCGCCAAGTTCCCTCGATCTTGTGTGGGACGGTCATGGCATAGCGCTCAACATAAGAACTCAGACGTCGCTGGTCGTCAGCATCTTCCAGTTCAGCAGCCAGATCAGCGAAATCCTCACCGCCATCGGCCCGCAGATTACGTTCGGGGAAATCGATACGAGTGAGAAACTCTGCCACCGCCTCGCGGCTACCCATCTCATCCAGCCATGCCAAATGCGGATCCCACTGGATCAAAACGTTGCCGATATCAAAAACGACAGCCTTCATTCCGCAGCCTCCTTTGACGTGATCCGCGCGTCAGCCTCGCGGCGCAGTTTGCGGACCAGTTCAAGCTCGGACTGGAAATCCACGTAATGCGGCAGCTTGATGTGTTCGAGAAAACCGGTCGCCTGAATGTTGTCCGCGTGGCTCAGAACAAATTCTTCATCCTGCGCAGGCGCGCCCAGATTGTCTTCGCCCAGTTCCTTCCACCGCAGCGCGCGATCAACCAAGGCCATCGCGATGGCTTTTCGTTCGGATTGACCAAAGACCAGACCATAACCGCGCGTGAACTGAGGCGGCTCGGTTTTTGAACCCTTGAACTGGTTCACCGTCTCACACTCGGTCAGTTCGACCTCGCCGATATCTATGGCAAAACCCAACTCGGGGATGTCCATTTCAACAGCAACCTTGCCGATCCGCAATTCACCCACAAACGCGTGGTTGCGCGCGTAACCGCGCTGGGTGGAATAAGCCATGCCCAGCACGAAACCCTCATCCCCGCGTGTCAGCGATTGCAGGCGCAACGGGCGATTGGCGGGGAATTCCATCGGTTCGCGCGTCAGGTCGCCGGGGTTGTCATCACTTGTCGGCTCGTCCTGAATGAGGCCCTCGTCTTTCAGGAATTCAGTGATATGCGGCGTCGGTTCCTGCCGCGCTGAACCTTCCGGAACTTTCGGGACATCACCATCCGCGGCCAGTTTGAAATCCAGCAAACGATGGGTATAGTCGAACGTCGGCCCCAGAACCTGCCCACCGGGTGCATCTTTGAACGTGGCCGAAATCCGACGGTCGCAGGCCATCTCACCTGTTTCGACCGGATTGGAATGGCCAAAACGCGGCAGCGTGGTGCGATAGGCGCGGATCAGAAAGATCGCCTCAATCAGATCGCCCCGCGCCTGCTTTATCGCCAGCGCAGCCAGGTCGGGGTCATAAAGCGAGCCTTCCGCCATGACCCGGTTCACTGCAAGGCTTAGCTGTTCGCGGATCTGTGCAAGGCTCAGTTCTGCCACATCGGTCGCGCCCCGGCGTTCTTCGGCCAGCCAGGCGTGGGCGTTCTCGATGGCTTTTTCACCCCCTTTGACAGCAACATACATCGCTTACGCCTCCGACGTGATCTGCGTGCTGCGTGGCAGGGCCGCAACCCTGTTGCCGCAGGTAAAAAAGAAATCGCACCCCAGAGGATAGAGCATCGCATTCCCCTGAAGCGCCGGGATACCCGGCAGAGACAGGCGCGCGGTCTTTTTGATGCCGGGGCCGCTCAGAATGGCACCGCTCTGCTCTAGCCGGTCGCATTCCACAATCAGGGTCGCAGAACGATCCGGGTATTCCGGCGTTCCGATGCGATAGGCGTTAAGCGGTCCCAATGCCTCCCACGTGCCAACGGCAAAATCAGCCTTTGCTGCGGATACGAGCGGGGCGCCCGTGTGGAATGTCAGCCAATTGCGGATTGCGGCGGTATCGGTGCCTCCGGCCAGGTGAACCCTGGTCTCGGGGTCGCACAGCGTCAGCAGCAGTGTACCGGCCGCCACGGACAGGGGCGCTGGAGGTTCGCCGCCCGATAGCACACGTATGTCGCCCGGGCATGCCATGACGGTCATCGCAGCGCGGAACGCATGTGCAGCATCGACAGGTGCGTTTTCAAAGCCCCCGGAAAACTGTGTTTGCGCGGCCATCAATCTTCCCCCCGAACCAGCGTGAAAAACTCAACCTTGGTGGCCGCTGCCTTGGCCGCGCGTGTGCTTTTGACCGCCTGCATTTGCTGCTGAAGCGGGTCGAGCAGCCGCGCCTGCACCTCATCTGCTGCCCCGGTCTGCATCATCGCATCAATCAATGCTGCGGCTTCGGCCTTGGGTTTCGATCTACCCTGAACATAACCGTGACCAACCGTTCCATCCTGCAACACCACAGAACAGCGCGTGACCGTCATTTCGCCCAGATTGAACGGTGCTCCGGTGCCGCCGGTGCGACCACGCAACATCACGCTCCCGACCTCGGGGCGGCGCAGCCAGTCAAAGCTCGGGCGGGTCTCAATCCCGTCCCACAAGGTCATCAGGGTGTCGTCAGGTGCACGGGCCAGCAAACCCATCCAATCCCTGCGCGCCCCGGTCGCGATTTCTGTCTGATCTGTCATCAAAGCCTCTTGGCCGGGTTGTCTATTTGAACTATACAACTAGACAAATATTAACCTGCGTGTGCGCAACACGCAATCTCCAACTGTGTGAAGATTTGGTGACATGAGCAAAACGCCGATCTGGAAAAGCATTGCCCTGCGCCTGACCTCGGACATTGCCGAAGGGCGGTATCAAACCAGCGACCGCCTGCCGACCGAAGCGCAGCTGGCCGCCAAATACGGTGTCAACCGCCACACAGTGCGGCGCGCGTTGGCTGACATGTCGGAACAAGGTCTGGTTCATGCCCGGCGCGGTGCGGGCGTTTTTGTGGCGGCGCGGCCAACCGACTATCCGATTGGCAAAAGGGTTCGATATCACAAGAACGTCTCGGCCAGCGGCAAGATACCGGGAAAGAAAATCCTGGCCCTGACCACACGGGCGGCAGATGAAGCCGAGGCCGAAGCACTGGGTCTGAGCAAAGGGAACCCGGTGCATGTCTATGACGGGTTATCGCTGGCGGATGGGCAGCCCATAGCCGTTTTTCAAAGTGTCTTCCCGGCAGAACGCTTTCCAAACCTGTTACAGGCGCTGACCGAGACCCAGTCAGTAACAAAAGCCCTGCAACGTTGCGGCATCGCGGATTACACCCGCATCTCGACCCGATTGACCGCGCGCGGCGCGACAGCAACGCAAGCCCTTCATCTGCAACTGACCGAAGGTGCTCCGGTGCTGTTTTCGGTCGGTGTCAACGCGGACCCGGACGGCGCACCCGTCGAATATGGCCGAACCGTCTTTGCTGGTGAGCGTGTCACGCTGACGCTGAACGAAGAGTAAACCACTATCCCTGCCGCTCGATCTCGACCTCCTGCCGGAGGTCTCATCCCGTTGGGCGTGGCGCGAAATCCGGATAAACTGCCTTTGGGCCGACGTTATCCGGCAATCGGATGAACGGTCATGCAAAAGCTCTGTGACACTTTTTCAAACGGTTGCGCCGCACTGAACCGCGCTGTTTTCTTGTCCTTCCAATCCCGGTTCAGGGCAACAGGAACGGTTTGGGATCGGGTGTGCGCGGCCTGCGCTTTTTACCCGACTCGCCCTGGATCAGACGGCGGCGCAGCCAGCCCGAAAACCAATCCATCAGCATCACCATCAGAATGATCAGGATGATGTAGTAGGCGACCTCTTCCCAGTCTTTCTGCGTGATGATTGCTTGCGTCAGCAGCAAGCCAATACCGCCCCCCGTGATTGCACCGATCACCGTCGCACTGCGGGTGTTGGATTCGAGAAAGTACAAAAGCTGGCTCAGCAAAACAGGCGTGACCTGAGGGATAACGCCGAACCGATACCGTTGCGGGGCGTTCGCACCCGTGGACTGCACACCTTCGATCTGCTTCTGATCCACGTTTTCCAACGCTTCCGAGAATATCTTGCCGAATGTCCCGGTGTCCGTCACCAGAATGGCAAGCCCACCGGTCAACGGGCCGGGGCCAAAGGCGCGGGCCAGAACCACAGTCCAGATCAACGCGTCTACGCCGCGCACAAAGTCGAATGTACGCCGTGTCGCAAAGCGGATGGATCTCATCCGGTTGAAATTGCGCGTCGCAAGAAAGGCCAGTGGCAGGGCCACAATCGCCGCGCCAAACGTGCCCAGAAATGCCATCAGGATCGTCTCGAAGATGGCCCAGGCCACATCCTGATGGCGCCACATCTTGTTGGTCCAAAAATCATTAAAGATCGCACCCGCCTCGCCCGACGCCGCGAGCCCGGCCAGTTCCGGGAAGGACTTGCCGAAATAAGGGCTGTCCAGCGTGAACCAGAACAATTCCCAACCTGTGAAATAGCGAAACACCTCGGACCGGTTGCGGGTGACAGTCAAACGACCTGCGTCCGTGGTCACAGACAGCCGGTTTTTAGAGACGTTGATCCACTCCGGAACCTCGCCCTCCGGCAACTCCGCCTGTACACCGGCCGAACGCGTGGGTGTTGCGCGAATGGTGCCATAGCCGGGAATGTCATATTCCACCGTCTGCGCACCGAAACGCACGACATGGCCCTTTTCAAGGTCGATCACAGTTGTCTCGCCCAGTGCCACCCACTCCGGGGCCTGCCCTTCAGGATATGCCCCTTTGCGCTCACCCTCGATGGCGGCAGAGACTTCACCGGTGCGATTATCCCGGGCGATATGCGTTTTGTAGCTATAGCTGTCAGCCACCAGCGTCTTGCCATTTGCCCAGTTTGCGCGCCCCACAAGGCCCGACACGTCAAAAGCAAAGAAGACATAGACCAGATAAACGAAAACCAGAGCAGGCAACCCGAAATTCATCAACCTTTTGCGGTTGAACAAGCGATCTGCTTCGGCTTTGAGGTCATCAACAGTCAAATTGGTTGCGAAGGTGCTCATGCCAAAGCTCCTTTTTCCGAGCCGTGGGTCAGACGGTCGCGCAGGTAGCCTGACAGCTGGTCGACGACCACGATTGTAACGAACAGAAGAATGAAGATGGCCGCGGCTTCGTCATAACGCCCCTGCCCCCAGGACATGGCATTGCGCAGCTCGTAACCCAAACCGCCCGCCCCAACAAATCCAAGAATGGCCGAGGCACGGATATTGATCTCGAACCGCAGCAGCGCGTAGCTGACATAGTTCGGCCCGACCTGCGGGATCACCCCCAGATACATCCGCTGTGACCAGTTGGCACCGACGGAATGCAGCCCTTCCACCGGTTTCAGCGAGGCATTCTCGTTCACTTCAGAAAACAGTTTGCCCAATGCGCCAGCTGTGTGAATCGCAATAGCGATCATCGCGGGAACCGGGCCACCGCCCAGAATGAAGATCAGAACCAACGCAATCACGATCTCGGGAATGGCGCGGCAGATGTCTGATATTCGGCGAAACAGCGGGATAAATGACGGCCACAGCGCCATGCCGCGTGTCGACATCAGGGCGAAAATCGTCCCGACAATTGTGCCGACAAGCGTCGCTGCCGCAGCGATGTTGATTGTCTCGACCAGAGCCGGGAAGAACGAGACCAGATTGGTTGGCATTTCGGCAATCTTTTCCCCCGCCTCGGACAGAACCTCTGTGGGGTAATCAAGAATACGGTGCCAACCATCGACAAAGCTGCCGGCATTCCGGTTGTCGGCTGTGCGAAACCCTGCTGCCATCAACGACAGGAACAGGATCAGGAGGATGCCGCCATAGACCCGCTTGCTTCGTGTCATCGCTGTATAGTCGTTGCGTATCTGATCGACGGATAAGGACCCTGCGGTAAGGTCTGTCATGGAATGCTCCTGAAGGGAAAACGGGGTCCGGTACATCACCAGACCCCGATCATTGGATATGCAGTTTTAGTTGGACTTCAGCTTGCGCGCTTCGATGATGACCTCGTAGGCCTCATGCTTGATAGGATCAAAGCTCTTGGCTTCACCCGCAGCCACACCATAGAAACATTCGCGGTCTTTTTCATCCAGCGTGTTCCACAATTCGGTAACCTGAGCTTTGACATCCTCGGGCAGAGCCTTGCGCAGTACAACCGGACCTTCCGGGATCGGTGCCGATTTCCAGATCTCGACCAGATCGTTCATGTCGACCAGACCAGCATCCACAGCGCGGCGCAGCGCGCCCGACTGATAGCCGTCTTCCCACTCGCCGAGACCATCAGCCCAGGTCACACCGCCATCAACGTCACCGTTGTTCACCGCAACGATGGTCTGCTCGTGACCGCCCGTGAATTTCACCTCAGCAAAATAGTCACCCGATTCCATGGTTGCTCCGGTGGCCTGGGGAATCTCGATCGACGGGATCAGATAACCCGAGGTCGAATTCGGGTCGCCAAAACCAAAAACCTTTCCCTTCATGTCCTCAAGCGAGGTGATGCCGCTGTCCTTGCGTGCAAATCCAACCGAGTAATAGCCGTAGCCGCCATCGGTGTTCACCTTGACCAGTACCGGCTCAACCGCTTCGGGGTCGCTCAGATAGGTTTTGGCATAGCCCGACGCACCCAGCCAGGCGACATCAATCGTGCCGCCCAGCAGCCCCTGTATCACTCCGTTATAGTCGGCAGGGGCAAACAATTTGGTCGGAACGCCCAAAAGTTCTTCGGTGTATTCGCGCAGACACTCGTTTTTGCTCATCCGGTCCTGAGCGTTCTCGCCACCTAGAATGCCGATGCGGAATTCGCTGATTTCTTCGGCCATGACCGGTGCGGCCAGTGTTGTGGTTGTGACCAAGGCAGCAATCAGTTTTTTCATCTGTCTCTCTCCAGTTTGATAACCCCGGCCTCTCATCGGGCCGGGCGATGAAAGGGGTTGGGACGGCTCAGATGGTTGCTTCTGCTTCCATCAGCGCCTTTCGCGTGGCGTCGAGCGTTTCGATTTCCGTTGATGTCGCTTCTTCCGAAAAGCTGGCATCGGCACCATAGATTTCGCGGGCAACGCCCGTGGTCAGTTGCTCGGGCAGCCCATCGAACACGATGCGCCCGTCGCGCATCCCAACCACGCGGTCGCAATAGCGACGTGCTGTGTCCAGTGTGTGCAGGTTGGCGATGACAGTGCGGCCATCTTCTTCGTGGATGCGGCGCAGCGCCTGCATCACCACCTGTGCATTCATCGGGTCCAGCGAGGCAATTGGTTCATCCGCCAGAATAATCCTCGGGTCCTGCATCAGAGCCCGCGCAATCGCCACGCGCTGTTGCTGGCCGCCCGACAAGGCCTCGGCCCGTTTCGGAGCGTGTTCCGCAATCCCCAACCGGTCCAGGATGTCGATGGCACGGTGAATTTCATCCATCGGGAACAGGTTGAACATAGCGGCCAGCGTCGAATGACGGTTGAGCGTGCCATGCAGCACGTTCGAAACCACATCCATGCGCGGCACCAGGTTGAACTGTTGGAAAATCATCGCACAATCGGCCTGCCAGGCGCGTTTGTCACGGCCTTTCAGTTGGGTGATGTCCCGGCCTTCAAACAGGATTTCGCCTTCGCTGGCATCCGTCAGGCGGTTAATCATCCGCAGCAGGGTGGACTTGCCCGCGCCCGACCGTCCGATGATCCCGATCATGCATGGCTTGTCCACATCCAGCGTCGCGGCATTCACGGCAACATTGTCACCAAAGCGTTTGGTCAGTTTCTTGATACGCAGCACGTGCCACCCCCAATTCATGTTGGCGGACTGCTACAGATGCCGTTCAACGGATATGTGTCAGCGTAGTGAAAGTTTTGTAACGGCACGACACGTGCGGGGGTATCCATCGACCCGCCTCACGGGTATACGCATCCGCGACTCTTCAGCTGATACGAGGCCAATATGAGCTTTGACCGCACCATCAAGATCGCGCCGTCCATTCTGTCCGCCGACTTTGCCAATTTCGGGCAAGAAATTCAGGCCATCGAAGCGCAGGGCGCGGATTGGGTCCATGTTGACGTAATGGATGGCCATTTCGTCCCGAACCTGACCTTTGGCCCGCCAGCCGTCAAAGCGTTCCGCCCGCATGTAAAGACGGTCATGGACGTGCACCTGATGATCACGCCGGTCGATCCATACATCCAGGCCTACGCTGATGCAGGCGCCGACATTCTGACCGCGCATGTCGAGGCAGGGGCCCACACCCACCGCACGCTGCAGGCGATCCGCGCCGCGGGCATGAAGGCAGGCGTGGCCCTGAACCCGGGCACCCCGGCTGAGGCGGTCGAACATCTGCTGGACCTCACCGATCTGGTCTGCGTCATGACCGTGAACCCCGGCTTTGGCGGCCAGAAGTTCATCGACATGACTGGCAAGATCCGCAAATTGCGCCAGATGATTGGTGACCGCCCCGTGCATATCGAGATCGACGGCGGTGTTGATCCCCAGACAGCGCCCCTTGTTGCCGCAGCGGGGGCTGATGTGCTGGTGGCCGGGTCTGCCGTGTTCAAAGGCGGATCAGTTGATCGGCCCGAGGTTTACGGCGAGAATATTCGGGCCGTACGGGCCGCAGCTGAAGGCGGGTTGGGCTGATCTGCCAACTCGCGACTGCATAGTTGGCTTTATCCGCAAAACTGAATTTCGTTGAACTCTTCGTGCGGGATGCGCCCCGCCTTGACATTCTTGTTGCGGCTTTCATTTGGATCACAGACGTGCCGGCTGAAGCCCGGCCTACGGGTAGGTCGACAGTCTTCGATACAAGTACAAAGAAAAAGGCCGCCCCGGTTTGGAGCGGCCTTCGTTTGTTCACCGATGTGCCGGGCTGAAGCCCGGCCTACGAATTATTCTACGATTTTCGACACGACGCCGGCGCCGACGGTGCGGCCGCCTTCGCGGATGGCGAAACGCAGGCCGTTTTCCATCGCGATCGGGGCGATCAGCTCAACGCCAAACGACACGTTGTCGCCGGGCATGACCATCTCGGTGCCTTCGGCCAAGGTCACGGTGCCGGTCACGTCAGTGGTCCGGAAGTAGAACTGCGGACGGTAGTTCGCGAAGAACGGGGTGTGACGGCCGCCTTCTTCCTTGGTCAGGATGTAAGCTTCGGCTTCGAACTTGGTGTGCGGTGTCACCGAACCCGGCTTACACAGAACCTGGCCACGCTCAACGCCGTCACGATCCACACCACGCAGCAGGGCGCCGATGTTGTCGCCCGCTTCACCGCGGTCCAGCAGCTTGCGGAACATTTCAACGCCGGTGCAGGTGGTTT